>NZ_JAUZMY010000054.1:0-29123 GCF_036327455.1 Nocardiopsis codii
CCGGGAGGAGAGGATCGCGATCCTGGACATGGGGCCCACCGACTTCATGCGCTACCACCTGGCCCAGGACGACCTCCAAGCGAGCGGGGAAGGCGCCCAGCCGTGACCGCCCCCAGAGAGCGTCATCATGGCGATGACAATGTCATCGCCATGATGACGAATCCGTCATCGCTGTGATGACATCGTCATCACGGTGATGACGCCTCTGGCCACCGTGGCCAACCCCCGCCGGACACGAGGACACCGTGTCCTGGCCATGGCCACCTTGGCCAGGACACCCCCGGCACGGTGGCCACCGCGTGGCCACACCGCGCCCCGATGCCGGCGCGGCGACGACGAATCCGGCATGGGGGCGCGGGCATCGCTGGCCATGGCCAGGGCGTTCTCCGCCGGTGGCCGGGAGACGGTGGCCACCCCGCGTGCTACGCGTGATACGTCTCGCACGCCTCGCACCCGTATCACGCGTGCGAGGCGTATCACTCCAGCTCACGGCCCCATCCGGACACCAGGAGCGGCGTGGCCACCGCCTGGCCATGGGTCTGTCCGTGGCCACGCACCTGCGGCGCGGTGGCCACCTCACCCCCGGACACGCCCGGCCGGAGGAGCCCCCGAGGCGGTCATGTCCGGGGTTGGCCAACCCCGTGTCCAGGGCGCGCTGGCCATGGCCAACGGAGACGGCCACACCCCCGCACGGGCAGGCGTGATACGCGTAGCACCCGTATCACTCGTAGCACGCCTCGCACGGGTGCGAGGCGTAGCACGCGTGCGAGGTCTACGATCACGGCCATGGACATCTATGCCGTCATGAACCAGAAGGGTGGTGTGGGCAAGACCGCCAACACCATCAACCTGGGGGCCGCCATCGCCGAGTCAGGCGAACGCGTCCTGCTGATCGACTTCGACCCCCAGGGACACCTGACCGATGCGCTGGGTGTGGAGGAGGCACCCGACTCCAGCACGCTCAAGCAGGCACTGCTGGGGGAGTGGGACGGGGACCTGCGCCGCGTCATCGTGGACTACCGGCCCGGCCTGCACGTGCTGCCCACCAACCTGGACGCCTTCGTCCTGGACCGCGGGCTCTACATGGTCCAGGGGCGCGAGCACCGCCTGGCCCGCGTGCTGGAGGCCGTGGAGGGGGACTACGACGTCTGCCTCATCGACTGCCCGCCGTCCCTGGGAGCATCCAGCGACGCCGCCCTGATGGCGGCCCGCGACCGCGAGGGCCACGGGGGCGGGGTCATCGTGCCGGTGGAGGCCGAGGACTCCTCCATCCGCGCGCTGCGCCTGCTGCTGCGCCAGATCGGGACCCTGAGCCACGTCATGGGGGTGCGCATCGACGTCCTGGGCCTGGTGCCCTCCCGGGTGGACGTGCGCGGCGGCAGCATCGTCACCTCCACCCTGGAAGCGTTCCGCGGCCTGGGCAGCCCCCCGGTGATCGGTGAGATCCGGGTCCGCAAGGAGATCCGCGAGGCCTGGCGCGAGAAGGTGCCCGTCACCGAGTACTCGCCGCGCTCCTCCGCGGCCGAGTGGTACCGCGACCTGGCCAAGGCGGTGCGCCCGTGAGCACCCGCAAGAAGACCACGGGGCCGGACATGGGCGGACTCCAAGACGACTGGAACCGCGTGGCCCAGCTCCGCCAGGAGGAGCACGCCCCGCCGGCGCCCGCGACCTCCCCCGAACCGGCCCCTGCCCCGCAGGCCGACCCTGCGGCGAAGTCCGCTGATTCGCCCGCGATGAGCCGCCGCAGCTGGTATGCCGAACAGGACGCCGTCGAGGCCCTGGCCAAGACCGTGGAGGAGCTGCACTTCGCCACCCGCGCTCCCAAACACCAGGTCGTGAGCGAGCTGTTCCGCGCGGCCGTCGCCGCGGCGCCGAAGGTCCAGAAGAAGCTCTCGCACGAGTGATACGCGTGATACGCCTCGCACGCGTAGCACCCGTAGCACGCGTGCGAGGCGTATCACTCCAGGTCAAGAACATGCTCGCGGGTGTCGTGACCGGCTGTGGGCGGTGTGGGGGGAGTGGACCCCACGCTAGACCTGGCACTAGACCCCGCACTGGTCCCAGCACTAGACCCCGCGCTAGACACGCGGCTTGACTCACCCTCTGCCACCGGTCTCGTCTTTCCCGGTCAGACCCCCTTGCCGACACCTTGCCGACGCCGACATCTCCCCTTCTGAACAACACCGACCACCCGACCACACGCCCGTGCATTACTTCCGAGGGACCTCTCCCAGGTACCCAGGACGCACAAGCCAAGGCAGGACCTACCAGGGAGCACGCAGCCACCCAGCAGACCACGCAGAGCATTCACACTCCATGCATCCAGGTCGATTACACCTAGGCACCAAGGTCGATCACACCGAGGCACCACTGGTGATCTCGGATTCGTCCGGGACGTAAGCCCCGGGCGGATCAGTCCTCCCAGATCCGGGCGTCCCGGATCGCCTCGGTCAGCGCGACGGCCCGGCGCAGCACGTGGTCGAGGCCGTCCTCGGGGAAGCGGCCCTCGCGCACAGCGGCTTCCACCCCGCTGAGCACCGCGCACACCTCCATGGGCGTCTCCAGGCGCACCGGCCGTTCCACCTCGACCGGCACCTCGACCTCGACGGTGCGCACCCGGCCGGGGGCAGGGACGGGGACCTCGATGCGGGCGCTGCGGGTCGCGGTCCGGGTCACGGTCTCGCGGATCACCTCCCGGACCGGTTCGTCCTCGGGTCGGGCGGTCCCCGCGGCCTGGTCGCGCTCCTGGCGGCGGCGGGCGGAGTTCACCTCCCACTGCCGGTTCCGGTGCGCCTTGGAGCAGTAGGTGGCCGGCCGCCCCCGCCCCGAGTAGGGGACGGGGTCGCCGCACCATCCGCAGGTGCGGCTCACCAGACGCGTGCGGGTCGTGGTGGTGATGCGGGGGGTGCCGACGTAGGGGCGCCCCTGGGGGTCGAGGGCGGGCAGCTCCTGGTCGCCGTCGCCCTCGTCGCGGTGTTCGTGGTCCATTGCGGCACCGTACCGACCCACACCCCTTTACGTCCTGGACGAATCCGCGACCACTAGCAGTGCCACGGTGTGTGGAGACCCGATTCGGGCGTGCTGACTGAGGTCAGGAGGGTGCCGGGGAGGGGGTGCTGGTGGTGGGGGAGCGGGGTCGCTAGGGTGCTCTGGAAAATGCGGGTGAGTGCGCAGGGATCTGCGATCCGGACAGACGGCGCGGCGCGCGCCGGGGGAGGAGGGGCGCGTGGCGTGGCTGACCGTGCTGGGCCCCTCCGAGGAACAGGTCGAGTACCGCCTCTCCGAGCAGTGCGGGTGCGACCGGACCGCCGCCCCTGAGCACGACCAGGAGCAGCAGGACGCCGCCCTGGACTACCGGCTGCAGGGGGCCGACCGGCCGATCACCCGGATCGGGTCCGGGTGGGAGGAGCTGGGTTACGAGGCCGGGCAGGCGCTGCGCACCGGTGCCGACTACGACTCGGTGCGCGCGGTCATGGGCGGCGCCGACCCCACCACCGGGCAGCAGCTGGTGGCGCCGAAGATGGCGGTGGACCCCCGCGCGAAGCTGGCCGCGGCGCCGCTGGTGGCGGCGGTGGAGGCGGTCGCGGCCGCCGCCCACACCACCCCCGCCGCCCTGCTCGCCCACAGCGCCCGCAGCGCGGCCCGTTTCGCGCGGCTGGTGCGGGGGCTGGCCCGCGACGGTGAAGGGCACCGCGCCCCGATCAAGGACCTGCGCCCCATCGCGGCCGCGGCCGGGGTGGACCTGGACGTGCTCTACGACGCCGAGGTCTTGGCGGTGGCGCGCGAGCACGCCGACGCCAAGGTGCGGTTGGGCAACCGGGGATATGACCTGGTCCTGAACATGCCCAAGAGCGTCAGCGTGCTCTACGGGCTGGCCGATCCGGCCACGGCCGCGCGGATCGAGGAGCTGTACCTGCGGGCGGTGTCCGAGACCGTCGACGCGGTCCAGGGGTGGTGCGCCTACGGGGTGGCCGGCCACCACGGCGACGGCCGCACCGCTGAGCGCGTCGACAGCAGCGGACTGCTGGGGACGGTGACGCTGCACCGCACCGCCCGCCCCGTGGACGGCCAGGTCGGGGACCCGCACCTGCACGCCCACGTGATGATCGCGAACATGGTCCGCTGCGACGACGGCCAATGGCGGACCGTCGCCTCGGGGGGCCGTGACCTGCACCGGCACGTGCAGGCGGCCGGGGAGATGGCCAAGGCCCGGGTGCGCGACCTGCTGGCCGCTGAGCTGGGCGTGGAGTGGGAGCGGTGCGCCCACTCGGGGGAGTGGGAGATCGCCGGAATCGACCAGGACGTGCGCGGGGTGTTCTCCCGCCGCGCGGAGCAGGTCAGGGCCGTGGCCGGAGACGGCGCCAGCGCGGGAGAGCAGCGCGCACAGGCCCGCAAGTCCGCCCACGCGAAACAGGACGTGACCCAAGCGGACCTGCGCACGGCGTGGGTCGAGCGCGCCACCGACGCCCGCATCAACCCCTACGCCGTGGTGGCCGAGGCCCTGTGGCGGGGCTGGGGAGGAAGCGCCGGCGCTCCCGTGCGCCCGCGGGGGCCGGGCCCGGACGTGGATGAGGTGGCGGCGCAGGTGTGGGACCCCGAACACGGGGTCACCGCCCACGCCAAGACCACCACCCGCGCGAAGGTGTTGGCCGCGGTCGCGGACGCCTACCCGGACGGGATCGCCTCGCGGGCCGCGTTGGAGGCGCTGACCGACGCCGTCCTCGATCACCCCATGGCGGTGCGCCTGCCCGCCCAGGGGCCCTCCCCGCTATCTCACGCCGACCGGTACACCTCCGTGGACCTGGTCCACGCGGAGCGTGCGATCACGGCTGCCGCGACCATGCGCCGGGACAGCGGGGCCGGGGTGGTGCCCGGGGAGACGGTGAAGAAGGCGCTGGCCGTCTGGCAGAAGGCGCGCGGGTTCGCGCTCAGCGTTGAGCAGTGCCGGGTGGTGGTGCGGCTACTCATGGACGGGCACGGCCTGGACATGGTCCAGGGCGTGGCCGGGGCCGGGAAGACCAGCATCATGTCCGCGGCGCGCGCCTGCTGGGAGGCGGCCGGGCTGCGCGTGGAAGGGGCGGCGGTGGCGGCTGTGGCCGCCGAGGGGTTGCGCGCCGAAGCGGGCATCACCGCCCGCACCGTCGCGTCCTGGCTGCAGCGCATCGAGGGCGGGCGGGGTCTGGAGGGTGTGGACGTGCTGGTCCTGGACGAAGCGGCCATGGTCGCCGACCGGGACCTGGCCGTCCTGGTGGGCGCCGCCTCCCGCACCGGCACCAAGATCGTCGGGATCGGCGACGAACAGCAGCTGCGCCCCGTGGGGGCCGGCGGGTCCTTCGCCCGCGTGCACCAGCTCCTGGACGGGGAGACGCTGACGGAGAACCGGCGCCAGCGCACTGAGGTGGATCGGGCGGCGCTTCAGGTCTGGCGCCAGGGAGCCCACCGGTCCGCGCTCGCGCTGTGGTCCGAGCACGGCCGGATCCACGCCCCAACCGATCTGGAGGCGGCCTACGGGCGCATGGCCGCGGCCTGGTGGGCCGACCGTCAGGCTTACCTTGACAGCCCGCACGAGGCGATCGGCCGGGTGCTGATGCTCGCCGCGACCAACCGCGACGTGCACCGTCTCAACACGCTCACCCGCGCGATCGCCCGCACCGAGAACACCCTGACCGGCGACGACGTGACCTTCCGGGTGCGCGGGGGCGACCGGCTCGCCCTGGCCGTGGGCGACCAGGTGCGGGTGCGGCGCAACGACTACCGCTCCCACCGCGACCCGGCCCGAGCGGACGTGCTCAACGGCCACCGCGCCCTGGTCGTGGACGTCCACGCGACCCGGGGCGCGAGGATCGAGTGGCGCCAGCACGGCGAGATCAAACGCGAGTGGATCAGCCCGGACCAGATCGGCAGCGGCCACCTGGTGCATGGCTACGCGATCACCGTCGCCGCCGCCCAGGGGCTGACGTGCGACCGCGCCCACGTCCTGGGCCTGGGGGCCGACGCCAACACCCTCTACCCCGCCATGAGCCGTGCCCGCGACCGGGTCGAGCTGTACCTGCCCGCGGCCGACCTGCGCAGCGAGGAGGACCAGCTCCGGCACGGCCCCGCCGCCGACGAACGCGAGGAACTGGCCCGGGTGCTGGCCGCCTACACCCGCACCCTGGCCCCCGCGGCCGAGGTGATGGTCACCGACGAACTCCCCGTCGAGGCATCGGGGGCCGGCGCCCCTCCGCCCCCAGCCCCAGCACCCGAACCGGAGCCCGTGCCGGAGCGGGAACCCGGACCGGACCCGGCCCGCGAACGCGTAGAGGACCTGGCGGCCCGTCTCGCCCAGGCCCGCGCCCAGGCCGCCGCCGCCGAAACACTCCTGCGCCAGCGGCGCACCGAGGCGGAGCTGGCCGAGGAGCGCGCCCGGCTCGGACGGGTGCGGCTGATGTGGCAGGGCGCCGCCCCGGGCGCGGCCCGCGAGGCCGCCTATGACGCTGGCCGCGAGCGCAGCGCGGCCATCGACCACGACCTGCGGGCCAGCGCCGCCGTGCGGGGCCTGGAGAAGGCCCTGCACGCGGCCGAGCGCGAGTACGCCCAGCGCCAGACACAGATCCGCAAGCTGGAGCCCTACGCCGCCTCCCAGGGCATCACCCGGAGCGGCCTGCACGCCCTGGACACCCAGGACCTGGCCGACCTGGAGGCCGCCTACCGCGCCCTGCAGAACGAGGAGCGCGACCAGGCCTGGCGCAACGCCATGCGGGTCGACCGCAAGGTCGTCCCCCGGCCCCCCAAATCGAAGACCCCGGGCCCGCACCGGTACCCCGCACCCGAGGCACCCCGGCGCGGGTACGGCTACGGCCGGTAGAGGCCTCAGCGGGGCGTGGCGGGTGCCTGGTGGTACCCGGGGGCCAGCCCCCGGGACCCCCGTAGCCGAACGGGAACCTGGCGCCCATCCGACGCGCGTGACCGTGCGTGGCAGGCGCCAGAACCCCGCCCGGTCCAGGACCGTGGCGTGCGCCGCCAGTGGTGGCGGAGTGGCCCCCGGCCGACCTGTTAGCGCAGGTCAGCCGAGGTTTCCCGGGTGATCAGACCCCCCAGATGTACAAAGTAAAGCTGGCGGTTAGCGGCCCCCGTCGACGAGCTCTTCATCGGCAGGCGGGGTGAACAGCCGCCTAGCGGCGGCCGCCGCCTCGCGGACCCGCTCGGGCCGGGAGGCCAGTTCAGCGCTCATCCGCGCCCGGTCCGCCATAATCTGCGCGATCTCGTCCGGGGTCAGCCCCTCGAACTCGTCCGCGTCTTTGGCCTGTGCGCCGGTGTGGTCGCGCCAGACGCCGTCGGCGTCCTGGGAGTACTCCACGACCTCACCGGCCGCGAGCGAGCGCACCCGCTCCGCCTCGGCGCACTCCGCGCACCGGCCCCGGGCGTCCAGGGTGGTGCAATTCGGGTGCCACAGGCAGCGCGGGCGAGGAGCGGCGGCCCCGCCGCCCATGGGAGCCCCGCCCAGCCCGTCCCCGTGGCCCTGTGCGAACGCCTCAGGGGCCGACAGGCGCGTAGCCAGGGCCCACTGGCGCTTGACGTTGTACAGGCCCGCTGAGGCGATCTCACGCAGCCGCATCGGGGTCATGCCCCGATCCAGGGCTGCCTGGGCCATGGCCACGAGCCGCCGCCGGTCCTGGACGGGGTCCCCGAGGGGTTCCGCGCCCAGTCGTGCGGTCTCGGACAGCAGCTGGTCCACGAGCAGTTCGGCCGCCGTCGGCGGTGCCGGGGACTCGACCGGCTCAGCGGGTGCCGGACCGGGGTCGTCAGCGGGGCGCGCAGCGTCCCCGCCAGCCCCGTTCACGCCCTGGTCGTCGTCCTGCTGAGCTGATCCCTGCCCGTCCGGTCCGTCCGGGCCGCTGACCTGCGAAAACTCCTCCTGTGGTTGAGCACCCACGGACGGACTGGAATCGGGGTCAGCATCGCGGGGGTAATGCATATAGGGGTTGGGGGTTTCTGAAACCCAGGGGGGTGGGTTTCTGAAACCCAGGGGGGTGGGTTTCTGAAACCCAGGGGGGGGCGGATTCTGACCTTCGCCCGGGTCCGAGGTCCCCGGCTCGGAGAGGGAGGTACCCCCCTCTGAGAGAGGGGGGGCCTCGAAGGGGTCCTCGGGGGGGCCCTCCAGGTCCTGCGCTGAGGACCGCGAGGGCTGCTCCTCCTGGTAGGCGGCCTCAGCGGCGCGACGGTCCTTCGCGCGGCGCTGAGGGGCTTCCTTGCCCGCGTCCTTGCGCTTGGCCCGGGTGCCGATCAGGCCGGTGATGTCCGGGCGCGTCTCGGGCGTGATGGGGTCCAGGCCCAGGCCGCGCTCGGCGCGCATGAGGTTGACGCGGACCAGGTCCTCGGGGGTGTAGGCGGACGCGGGGATCAGCAGCTCGATGACGGCAAGCGTCTCGTCGGGGCTGATGACGACACCGGCCGCAGCCAGGACGTCCAGGCGCAGCTGGCCCTCGAGCTTGCGGGCGACCCCGAACTCGCACAGCGTGTTGACGGCGTTCTTCGCGGCCGACTGGCTGGAGTAGCAGGCCTTCTGGCCGATGTTCTTGTTGGTCAGCCAGCAGAACCCGCCGTCGGGGTCGACGGCGTTCGCGATGACCCCGGTGATGGTGTGCAGGATCGGGGTCGCGATGTCGAGGTCCCGGACCCACAGGTACGGGCTGAACTTGAGCTTGTACTTGGCGCGCGTGCTGACACGCGGCTGCTTCGGGGACACGTCTGCCTTTCTCGGCGTATCCCCTAGACCTCGGTGGACCAGCCGCCCCCGTTGGGTACAGTGGTCCTAGCAGATTGAGGTCTGGTCGGGGATGAACCGCCAGTAGAGCTTTTGTAGAAGGCCGGGAGCGCCAACTCCTGGCCTTCTGTCTTTTGTGGGGCGGGGATCTCTCCCCGCCCTTCGTGCTGTCCTGGCACTCTAGCCAGGTCTCACACTTGATGCCCTGGAGTCACACCAGAGCCTGTGGAAAAGCCCGACCGGATGACCGGCCGGGCTTTCGTCTTCCCTCTACCTACGCGGCATGTGCCGCGAGGGACCGCAGCTCTTCCACGTAGTCCTGGGCTTCCTGTTCATCGCCGTACTTCTCGGTGAGGACCTGTCCCAGTTCCTGGCCGACCATCACCAGCGACGGCACGGACTGCCGGGTGCCTTCCAGCGCCCGGCGTCCGTAACCGATGGCACCTTCCAAGTCACCGGAGCGGGCCGCGACCACTCCCTTGGTCACGTAGGCCTCCGCCGCCCGCATGGGCGCTACCAGGCGTCCTGACCAGTCCGTGGACGTGGCGAGAACTTCGTCGGCCAGGCCGTCAGCCAGGCGGTTGCTGCCGGACCTCCTGAGCACATCCATCGAGTAGAAGTCGAACTTGCCCGGGTCCACGACGAAGTGGTGACTGGGATCCATGGGCGGCGGCAGAGTCTCCAGCAGCTCGCGGCCGCGTTCGAGGGAAAGCTCGACCCGCCCCCGATTGCCGATGCGCGCCCAGGCCTTGGCCTGCTGGGCGTAGAGCTGCACGCTCACCGACTGAGCACCGGCCGCCTCGATGCCTGCCTCCGCCGCGGTCAGTACCGTGCGGTAGTCCCCTCGCGCGAGGGCGAACCAACAGGTCATCTCGTGCGCCCAGCCGACGATGTGCGTGTCGCCGGCCTCTGTGCCCAGACGCATGGCAGACCGGCGCGTGCTCTCCGCGGCCGGGCTGTGGCCGATGTCCTGTTCGAGGCAGCCGACCAGGAGTGCGAGCATCCCGGCCAGGGACAGGATCTCGCGGTGCTGTGTCAGGCTGACCCGCAGGTCCAACAGGTCCGCCAGACGCCCCAGCCAGGCCCGCCCCTCCGTCAGGAGCTGGTGGGCACTGACGACGGGGTAGTCCGAGCAGAGTCGGTCCACCGTCAGCCTCAAGGACTCCAGGGTGGCCTGGTCCACGGAGGACTGTCGCAACCGCGCGAGCAGCTCCGGCGTGTCCGCCCCGGGGACGGCCGCTTTCAGGACCTCCTGCGGACTGCGCGGAGCGAAGAAGGCACCCGAGACGCTGCCGAACAGCGCGGCGATCATCTGCTGATACTCGCCGGACGGGAGTACGCGGCCGCCCTCCCAGCGCTTCCACTGATCGAGCATCGTGGCCGAGGCGGGCAACTCACGAGTGGTCTCGTACCGCAGTCGCTCGACACAGTCGCGCTGCGTCCACCCTCGGAGCTCGCGCTCTTTCCTGATTCGCCGCGCCCATGGCGCCATCCCAGTCATGCCTTCACGCTCCCCATCTCGCACGGATTCGTCTAGGTGGCATCTGGGGGGCATTCCCCTGCCCCCCAGATGCCTCTCACAGGTCAGGAGCGTCTTCGCCACGGTGAGGTCATGCGATCAATCTGCCGCCCACTCGTACTCCAGCACCCACTGGAAAGTCGGCATCACGTGCTGTGTGACTTCTACCGGGGTTCCGTCCTCGGTGTAAGCGATGTGCAGCACGGAGTAGACCTGCTGGTCTTCCCCCAGACGCAGGAAATCGGCTTCCTCCTCCGACGGAGGGCGTGTGCGGATGCGCTCTGTGAAGCGAGTGACCCGATGTCCGAGGTCTTCCAAGCGCGAGTACGTCCCGCCCGGACCGGTGTCCTCCTGCGTGATGGGCGTGTCCTTCGCGATCGTCCAGGGCACGTAGGACGTCGCGATCTGAACGGGCGTCTCGTCCGCAGTCATGTGGCGGTGGCGAATGGCCGCGATGTCGTCCCGTCCGAACTGAAAGATCTGCGCGATCTCGGCTGGAGGGGTCGCAGGCCCCAGCTTCACCAGCTTGCTGTGCGGGACGTGGCCCAGGGAGCGCACCTCGGTGGCGAAGGCACCCCGCGATTGTCCCTGCTCACGTGCGGTCTTCGTGTACCTCGCCGTCGCGTTCCGAACGATCGGCTTGATCTCGTGCACCACCGTGCCAGTCCCCCTCTCGATACGGACAAGTCCCTCGGTGCGCAGCGCCATCACCGCTCGCTGCACCACCGGCTGGCTTACGCCGAACTCGTCAGCGAGCGACTTCTGGGGCGGGAGGCGCTTCCCGCGGGCGTAGGCGCCGGAGGAGATCCGTTCGCGAATCTCTTCGGCGATCTCTCGATATCGGCTGGTCATGTCGGTCGAATCTTCCCTTCGTCGACACCCTTTATAGCAACCCAGTTGACATAGTATCACTGGAGAGAGATAGTAGGTCTAGAGCGAGACGCTAGGCCGCTCGGGAGTGGATGCCGGTGAGCAGGGGTGATCCCTGCCCACCACCAGCAGAGAGGAGCACGCGATGCAGTCGCAGCCGACTATCGCCCAGGTCGCCATCGAGGCCGGCGCCACCCGCGCCGACGTGGTCCGCGTGCTCACCCAGGGCGGCACCACCGAGGCCGACTGGCACATCGCTCGCACGATCGAGCGCCTCGGCGGGCGCCGCGCCAGTGAGCTGGTGCTCATGGCGGGCCGCGACCAGATGATCGCCGAGATCTGGGGCGACTCCGGCGCAGTTCCCGCCCTGGTCGCCGCCACCAACGAGCTGGCCGAGTACGACTCCGAGGTGCGGGTCTACCCCGAGTCCACCGCCCCCGACGCCCCCACCACGGTCGCCCCGCACCACCCCGGCGACGACACGCCCGCCGAGGAGGACGAGGACGCCCGCGCCGAGCGCCACCAGGTCCGCCTGTGGGCCGTGGTCGCGGGCCTGATCGCCGTCCGCCGGGGCACCGACCCCGAGGCCACCAAGACCCGGGTCGACAGCATCGTCGCGCGGTGGACCACCCCCGACGACGTCCGCGAGGGCCTGACCGGCTTGCTGCGCCGCACCGCTGAGCGCGCCCCCGAACTCCGTGCGGCCCACGCCCAGCGCCTGCTGGACACCTACGTCACCGCCGCCTGACCAGCACACACCCACACAGAAAGAGGACAGCATGCGCAACCCCGACGGCTTCACCCGCATCGTGAGCTTCACCCGGGTCGGATTGGAGACCGTGGTCGAGCCGCTGACCGTGCACGCCGACAACGAGCTGGACTTCACCGTGCAGATCAGCGCCTATGCCCGGCGCCACCTGGCCCCGTCCACCTCCGTGCAGGTGAGCGCGCACCCCGACGCGGCCGAGGGCACCCTGCACGCGGAGCTCATGGGCCGGACCGCCACCGCGTTCGGGCGGGGCCCGCTGCTGGGGGAGATCACGGTGTCCCTGCCCGCGCCGCCCGACGCGCTCGTGCTCGTGGACGCCCAGATCGCCCGGCTCCAGTCCCGCCGCGGCCAGCTGCTGGAGGAGATGACCGGGGTCCCGTTCTAGGCCCGGTCGGTGCCTCTGTCCCGCCCGCCCGTCCTGCGGGCGGGGCGGGGGGACCGCCCGGTCCACCACCCACACGAGAGGAGCCCGCCATGGGCCAGCAGTACAAGAACGAGCAGTTCGGCGACCTGGACGGCTTCACCTTCGGCGACAACGTCGTGCTGGACGGCTGCGCGGTCGGCCCCGGCGCCACGGTGACCGACGGCAAGGTCGTGCGGGGCCAGGAGGTCACCACCAAGGACGACCGCAAGAAGAAGTAGACCCCACCCCTACGAACGCAGCGAGCCCCGCCGGGATTGCCGCCCGGCGGGGCTCTCGCACACCCGACCCACCTTGAACAGGAAGAGACACAGATGCGCGAGAACGAGCGTACCCGTCAGAGCGCGGTCGCCACCCGCGACTGCCCCACCTGCGACTGGGAGATCGTCACCGACTCCGCCGACCTGGCGGAGGTCGAGGCGGTCACCCACCGCGTCGAGGAACACACCACCGAGGAGGAGCGGGCGCGGATCGGCGTCCTGGTCGAGGGCTACCAGCGGTGGCTGGACGAGCTGCCCGCCCGGGTGCTGCTCCTGGCCGTGTGGGAGGTCCTGGACACCCCCACCACGCCCGCGCTCGCCCTGGTCCCGGTCGATGTCGACGGCACCTGGCCCGCCGACACCGTCGAGGCCGGCGACGTCGTCGCGGAGCGGGGGGCGGCCGCATGAGCCTGTTCCGCCGCCTTCTGCGCTGCGACCACGCCCCCCGCTGCTGCGGCGCCCAGCCCATGGATTGGGACGTCATCCGGTCCCTGTACGTGTGCTGGACCTGCGGGAAGACGCGATGAGTCTGCTGCTGATGACGGGGGCTCTGGCCCTGCTGTGCACCGCCACTGCGGTGCTCCTGGCCGCCACCGGCGGCCGCGACCTGATCCACACCGAGCACCCCCTGCCCGAGCCCGACCGCCGCGCCCGGCGCGGCGCCCCGACCAAGAAGGAGGACAGCTGATGTCGAAGAAGAAGGGGCGCCCCGCCGGGGCGCCCGAGACCGCCGCCCCCGCCCCGGACCTGTCCGAGGTCGTGGCCGACTACACCGCCCAGGCCGCGGCCGCCGACCAGCTGGCCCAGGTCGACACCACCCACCTGGACACCCCCGAGGCCAACCCCCAGGCGCTGTCCACGCTCACCAGCGAGCGCACCCGCACCGCCCGCGAGAAGATCGAGCTGGGCTACGCCCGCGAGCGCCTGGAGGCCACCGACGACCACCAGGCGCTGGTGGATCAGATCGCCCAGCGCCGCACCCGGTCGGCCGCGGTGACCGCGCGCACCGAGCGGGCGGTCTCCGAGGGCCTGGCCGACGCCGACGAGGCCGCCGCCGAACTCGCGCAGGTGCGTGCGTTCGAGCGGGGGGCGTCCCCGGCGACCGCGACCCGCCGCCTCATGGAGGCGGTGCGCGGGTGGAGGCGGGAGGAGTTCGCCTACGCCATCGCCGGCAGCGGCTTGAGCGCGGCCGGGGTCGCCTCGTTGGTGAAGGCGTCCACGACGCTGCCCTGGTGGGGTGCGATCGCCGTCGCGGTGGCGCTGGAGGTCGTGCTGACCGTGCGGGTGATCCGCCTGATCGGCCAGCGCGCCGAGTTGGCCGAACAGCACAAGGGCCAGGCCTTGGTGAAGACGTCTGCCGGGGCGAAGGCGCTGACCTTCCTCACCGCGCAGATCGTGGGCCTGCTGGCCGCGAGCGTGGCCCTCAACTTGGTGGGTCTGGCCTTCTTCGACACCTCCGCCCTCGGAGTCCTGGGGGCGCTGGGGGCGGGGGCGGCCGCGCTGGCGTCCTGGTCGGCGTGGCAGGCCTCGGTGGCCGCCGCTGAGACCGTGCGCTCCAACATCACCGCCTGGCAGGGCGGCGACTGGGCGGCCTCGCGTGAGGAGCTGCGCTCCCGCGCGGCCGGTGCCCTGATCCCGGATCTGGCCGAAGCGCCGGCCCCGCAGGCGGCGCCGGTCGAGGACGAGGACTCCGAGGTCGAGCGGATCCGCCGAGTCCTGGCGGTGCTGGCCGATGAGCGCATCACCGCGCTGGCCGACCGTGGCACCGACGCCCTGGCAGTCATGCTCCACTCCGGCCCGCCCGCCACGCCCGCTACGGGCGCTGACCAGCAGGTGCCACAGCCCGCCACACCCGCCGCCACGGTGCCGCACGCCCCCGTGGCGAACCCCGCACAGGAAGAAGAGGAGCAGGAAGAGGCTCTGGAGGGGCGGACCTGGCCGCGCCCGGTCGACCCCGAGCAGGGACGCCGCCAGCTCATCGACTACGCCCAGTGGCAGATCGGCCGGGGGCAGGCGCCCGGGGTCCGCGACGCGGCCCGCCGCATGAACACCTCCGCCCGCTCGATCACCCGCTACAAGGAATCGCTGGCGGGCGACTACCCCGAGCTGATGGCGGCCTTCCGCCAGCAGCCCTGACCCGCCCCACCCTGTGGCACCCGCTCTGACCTGCGGGTGCCACAGGAGCACCACCGCCCGCCCCGGCGGGTGCGCACACCTTCCCCGACCCCGGCCGGGGCGGGTGTGCGCACCACTCCGGGGGCCGTGGCGCGCGAGGTGACACCACCCCCTTTCCGGGGGCGGTGAGCTGACGCGCGAGCGGCCCCGCACCACCACCCACACCGAAGGAAGGAGATTCGTCGTGTCCTACATCAAGCACCGCCCCGAGGTCGGCCTGGGCCGCCGCGAGGACACCCCCGAGGGGGAAGCGCTCATCTGGCGCGTGCGCTGCGCGTGCGGCACCACCGCCGAGGCCGCGCACTACCGGTACGCCGACGCGGCGGCCGCCGTGGAGGAGCACCGGCTCGCGGCCGCGCCGCCGCCGGGCAAGAGGTGCCGCGAGCCCAAGAAACACCGTGTGGCCTGGCACGACTGGTGCCCGCTGTGCGCGAACCAGCTCACCCTGCCGGGCTTTGAGGACCTGATGGCCACCACCCCCACCCGCACCGACCTCACCAAGGAGCGCGCATGATCCGCGGCTGTCTCGCCCAGGCCTTCGGCATCTTCGTCATCGGCTCGCTGGTCCTGTGGGTCTTCGGCAATCCGGAGTCGGTGGCCGGCCTCTTCCTGAGCGTGGTCGGGCTGATCGGTGAGGGCGGCGACTCCATCGGCCGCCTGGTCACCGCGCTCACCCCCGCCATCGACGGCCTGCTCTGAGCTGGAGGACCAGATGAGCACCGATACCGACCAGAGCCCGTCGGGGCCGCCGCCCAGGGTGAGCGGCCCCGACGGGCAGGAGTACGAGCTGCGGGTGCGCCCCAGCGCCGAGGCCTCCCCCGACGAGGACACCGACCAGGACAAGAAGACGAAGGACAAGGAGGAAGCGAACCCGGTGCGGGCCGGGCAGTGGGCGGCCGGGGGCGTCTCGGCGGCCGCGGTCGGCGCGGCCGGCCTCTACCAGCTGGCCGGTCCCTGGGGCCTGGCCGCCGGGTGCGCGGCCACGGCCGTGGCCGGGGCCGCCTACGGGGTGCACCGCCTGCGCAAGGGCAGGGGCGCCCGCGAGCGCGGCAGCCGGGGCGGCCGTGGTGGCCGGGGGTTGCGGGCCATGGGCGAACGCCTGGGCGGCGGATCCCGGCGCGGGAGCGGCCTCTCCGGCGGTCTGGGCCGTCTGGGACGCCGGGGCGGCGCCGGGACCGGAGCAGGAGCCGGTCTGGGCGGGGGGCGAAGCGCACGGTCGGCGACGTCCTCGATGGGGTCGGCCGGTCTGGGCAAGGCCGGAACGGGCCGCGCCGGAAGAGGCGCACGTGGTGCCGGGTCCTCCCCCACGGGAGGGCTGCGGGGCGCGGGTGCTCGCGTGTCCGGCCTGCTCAGGTCCGGGCGGGCGGGACGCGCCGCAGGCGCCGCTGGGCGGGGGTTCTCCCGCCCCGGCGCGGGCCGTACCGGACGGGTCCGGGGCGCGGTCGGGCGTGTGGGCTCCCTGCTGGGCGGGGCCGCCGGACGCGGAGCCCGCTCCGCCCGCACAGCCCGGGGGCGTGCGCACTCCACGGTCGACGGCGGCCACACCGCCCGCTCGGGCGGGGCGGGCCGGGGCCTGGGCCAGCGCCTACGTGGCGCGGGTGTGCGGCTGCGGGGTGCGGCCCGCCGCCTGGACGGGGCGACCGGTGGGCGGCTCTCCCGCGCGGCCAAGGCCACCCGCGAGCGGAGCCGGACGGCCGGGGAGCGGGTGCGCTCCTCGGGCCCCTTCAAGCGGATGCGCACGGCCTGGACGAAGGCCCGCACGTCCCGCACCGGCCGCGTGTTGGCCGCGGTGCTGGGGGTCATGGCCATCCCGGCCGTGGCGCTGTGGCACAAGATCCGCCCCACCAAGACCGACGACACCACCACGACGAAGGAGGAGACCACCACCACCGGCGCCGCCGAGGCCGGGGTCGAAGCGCCCGGTGAGGAGGAGAGCGCCGGGACCGCGTTCGGGGCCGGGGCCCCGGACCACGAGGACGTCCACGTCCCCGGCGGCGGCATGCCCGACCCCGAGGACCCCACCCCCACACCCGAGCCCGGCCCCATCGGGCCGGAGCCGACCATCCGTTTCGCCAAGAAGGAATCGAGAGCCGAAGTGTCGATCAACCCGTTGAGCAGCTCCTCCGCCCAGATGAACGCCGCCGTGTCCGCCTACGTGCCCGAGGACATGTGGGCGGTGCGCCAGGAGCTGCGCCAGCTCCCGGCCATGTGCGAGAACGTCGCGCTCGCGCTGCGCACCTACGTCACCCGCCTCAACGACAACTACCCCATCGACGACGCGGTGCTGGAGAAGCTGTTCAACGTGTTCGAGCAGCTCGGGAAGGCCGCCAACGTCGCGCAGGAGGTCAGCCCGCTCTTCGAGGGCGTGCACGCCGACGAGATCCGCCGCCGCGACGCCCCGCGCCCCAACGAGCGCGCCTGGAACGTCTGAGACCCCCGAACACCAACCTGGAAGGAGAGCATCATGGGCAAGCGCGGTCGC
This sequence comes from Nocardiopsis codii, assembly GCF_036327455.1. NCBI lineage: Bacteria > Bacillati > Actinomycetota > Actinomycetes > Streptosporangiales > Nocardiopsidaceae > Nocardiopsis > Nocardiopsis codii. Next base: position 17,243 of record NZ_JAUZMY010000054.1, read on the forward strand.
CGCGAGCGCGGCGTGGACTGGTCGGTGACCGGTGGCGGGCCGGTGTCGAACACGGCGGTGGCCGCGCTGGGCCTGGCCGCCGCCGCGGCCACCGGCCACGGCCTGGCCGTCTCCCCGGTGTGGGGGGCGGCCGCCGGGGTGGCCGGCGCCGCCACCAACGTCATGATCGGGGCGGCCGCCGAGGCCTCCCCCACCGGGCAGGTCATCAACATCGCCCGCTGGGTCGGGGCGGGCGGGTGGCTGACCTGGTGCCTGTCCACCACCCCCTGGGACGTCAACTCCATGCTCACCCTGGTCGTGGGCTCCGCGATCTCGGCGGGGCTGGCCCCGCTGGCCCGGGGCGGGCGCCCCGCGCACACCGCCCAGGGCGGCGCCCTGGTCCTCAACGCCACCTCCCGCACCGAGCGAGAGTGGGAGCAGCGCCTGGGCCGGATCGTGCACCGGACCCCGTTCCGGGTCACCCGGACCGTGGCGTGGGAGACGGGGGCGGGGTTCACGCTGCACGTGGACCTGCCCTCGGGCGTGACCCGCAAGTCCCTGGAGACCCACACCGACGCCCTGGCCGCCGACGCGCGCCTGCCCGAGGGGTGCGGGGTCGAGCTGGACAAGGCCGAGTCCAGGGGCAGCGTGCGGCTGCACGTGGCCACCGTGGACCGGATGCGCAGCTCGATCGACTACCCCGAGGACTACAGCCCGCGGTCGATCATGGACCCGATCGTGCTGGGTGAGCACCGCGACTCCTCCCCGGCGCAGGTGATGTGGCGCGAGCACTCCGCGCTGTTCTCCGGACAGCGCGGGTCGGGCAAGACCACGATCCTCAACGTCGGCACGGCCGGTGTGGGGCGGTGCACGGACGCGCTGATCTGGCACATCGACCTGACCGGCGGCGGCCTGTCCCGGGCGTGGCTGGACCCCTGGCTCAAGGGGGAGGTGGAACGCCCCGCCCTGGACTGGGCGGCGTGCACCCCCGCCGACGCGCACGCGATGGTCACCGCCGCGCTGGGCATCGCCAAGGGCCGCAAGGCCTCGGGGTTCGAGAAGAAGATGGCCGCCGACGTCAGCCTGCTGCCGATCGGGGCCGACCTGCCCCAGATCATGCTGTTCGCGGACGAGGGAAAGACCCTGCTCAACCCCTCCAGCAGGGGCATCATCGCCAAGATCCGCGACGGCCTGGAGGAGCTGCAGGACATCGCCCGCGACTCGGCGGTCAACCCCGTGCTCTCCACCCTGAGAGCCACCGCCGACACGCTCAACGCCGGGATCAAGAAGGGCGCGGTCACCCGGGTGGCCATGGCCGGGTCCGACGACGAGGAACTCGCCTACCTGCTGGGATGGAAGCGCAACCTGTCCGTGGACGACCTGGCGGGGCCGGGCACGGCCTACCTGACCGACGGCCAGGAGATCCGGCCCATGCGCGGCTACAACCTCACCCCGCGCCGGGTCGCGGAGATCAGCAGGACGATCTCGGCGCGGCGCCCGGAGCTGGAGCAGGAGTCGCGCACCGCCGCCGGAGCCGCCTACCTCAACAGGTACGAGCGGATGCGGGCGACGTTCGGGGTGCCGGGCGGGGCCCAGACCCTGACCGAGTCCGGCGACGTCCAGGACAGCGAGTCCACGCAGGTCGCCGTCCCCGGGGAGAAGCCCAGGTTGCGTTCGGTGCCCACCGCCGCCACCTGGCTGCGCGAGGACCCCGCACCCGCCCAGGCGGCTGAGCCGACCCCGGTCGGGTCGGACCTGGGGTCGTGGCTGACCCCCACCGAGCGCACCCGCACCGCCCCGGCCGGCGCGGAACGGGAGGCCTGGGACGGGGTGCCCGACATCATCAGCCGGGCGCTGGAGGTCTTCGACCGCCTGGCCGACGACCGGGTCCACTCCAAGGAGCTGGCCGAGGCGCTCGGGATGACCCAGCAGGAACTGGCCGAGGCACTCAAGCGACTGGGGGTGGAGTCCCTGCCGAACAAGTTCGTGCGGCGGGGGTCGAGCCTGCGCGGGTACGAGCGCGGCGCCCTCGAAGCAGTCGCGCAGCGTAGCCGCGAGGCCGCTTCGCGACCCGCCTGAAGGACTGGCCAACCCCCCCATGGACCCCCCACGCGGGGCGGTCGCACCGTGGGGTACCCCATGGACTCCCACACCCCCTCTGACCTGGGGCATGGGGGAGTCCGTGGGGGGGTTGGGGGGGTGGCAGGCACCCCCCTTTTCCGGGGCCTGGAGGGGGCGAACCCCCCCAGGGTGGGGGTCCCCCACCCCCCCACGGCACGCCCGCCGGCGGGCGCACCGCCACCCCGACATCTGTCACTGAGAGTCACCGCGCCCGGGCGCTGGCCTGGTCTCCCCCACCCCCGCACCGGGGGGCGGGAGACCAGGGGACCGCCCGGTCCACACCGCTGCACACCAACCGGAAGGACACCGCCGTGACCGTCACGACCACCACCTTGCAGACCGACGCCCCGCTCGCCCTGCCCCTGGGCACCACCCCCGAGGGGACCCCCGTCTCCTGGCAGTTGCTGGACGCGGCCGGCCAGACCGAGCACGGCGTCATCACCGGCCGCCGCGGCTGCGGCGGCACCACCGCCCTGGCCCGACTGGCGACCCAGGCCCGCGCGGCGGGGGTGCACACCGTCCAGGTCGACCTGGACGGCGGCCCCGCATGGGCGGCGGCCGCGCACCGCATCACCACCGCGGCGCAGCTGGAGACCGGCCTGGCCCAGCTCACCCACACCCGCGACACCGCCCCGACCCTGGTGCTGGTCGATGGCCACCGCGCCCTGGTCGAGCGGCGCGAGGCGTGGGAGGAACTGCTCATCGCCTCCCGGGCCCAGGGCGTGGCCGTCGTGGCCCGCCTGCACAGCCTGGCCACGGCCCACTCCGGCGGCTCCCTGGTGCGCAGCCTGCTGCTGTCCAGCGGCCAGTACGCCGCACTGGGCGCGTGCCTGGACCTGGCGACCCCCGCCGTGCTGCCCGGTTACCGCGAGCCCGCCGCCTGGCCGCACACCGGCAGCGGCGTCTACGGCCACAGCGGCCAGACCACCCAGCTCACCGTCACCGCCTGACACACCCGACCGAACCCACTGGAGGACCTCATGCCCACGCCCATGACCGCCGGAGCCATGCGCACCCTGCTGGAGAACCTGCCCGAGAACACGCCCCTGTACGACGACGCGACCGGGCGGCCGATCCTCGACGCCTACGTCGACACCGACGGCGCCCCGACCCTGGTCCTGATGCTGGACAACCCCGAGGTCGACCAGGTCGCGAACTCCTACACCGGCGGCGGAACGTTCAGCGGCGTGCTCATCCAGACCGGCGGCAACGTGCACGGCAACATCCGCCTCTGACCACGCCCACACGACGACGGCCCGCCCGGTTCCGGCCAAGGACCCCGGGCGGGCCACACCCCTTACACCGAGAGGCATCACCAGTATGACCACGCAGACCACGAAGGCCCTCAAGCGCTGCTGCGGCTCCAGTGTCGGCATCATCATCACCGACGAACAGGACCGCCTGCTCATGGTCGAGCGCGGCTGGTTCCCCCACGGCATCGCACCCGTGGCCGGCCACGTCTACGACGAACACACCGACGTCGCCGACGCCCTGGCCGCCGAGGTCGAGGAAGAGGTCGGCCTCACCGTCACCTCCAGCGAGCGCATCGGCCGCGGCCACATCCCGAACCTGTGCGCGTCCCTGCCCGCACAGCCCCGCCCGGGCCACCACTGGTGGCTCTACCGCGCCACCGCCACCGGCGCCCTGCGACCCGCCCTCGGCGAGACCAAGGGCGCCGCCTGGTACACCCCGCGCGAGGTGCGGGCCCTGGCCGACCGCACCCTCGCGCACGCCCGCGGCGAGATCACGCAGCGCGAGTTCGAGACTGACCCCGGCCTGGAGGCCGTCTGGGTCCTGCTGCTGCACGAGGCCGGGCTGCTCCAGGCCTGCTACGAGGAGCTGGTGCTGGCCCGCAAGCTGTACACCGTCGCCCCCGACGAGTACTGGCTGGGAGGACGCCCGTGACCCCCGCGATCCTGCCCGTGCTGGAGGAGATGCCCCTGCACACCGAGGTCGTGGTCGAGGCCGGCGGCGACGTGGTGCGCGGCTGCTTGCTCGACTACTCCGACTGGCACCTGTGGCTGCACGGCCACGACCAGGAGTACACCGACCACGACCGCCCCTGGCGGGCCCGCCTGTCCACGGTCACCGCCGTGACACGGGTGCCCGACCCTCCGCGCTGGTCCTGACCGTCCCGAGGAGTAGCCCCTCAGCCGAGGGCCGATTTTTGGAACCCCGCCCCCGTCCCGGACACCTGTCCGGGGCGGGGGCTTTCGTGTTCTGGGGCGCAATCACTTGCGCCGGACGGCGTCCGTGACCTGCCCCGCGCAAGCCGTTGCGCGAACGGGCCGATGGCCGCCAGCGGCGCAACGCCTTGCGCGGGGCAGGTCACGGCTCTACCGCTAAATCCTGGAGCAATCCTTCTCGCCCCCTGCCGCCCAGGACGGGAGCGTCACTCGCGCCCAGTGCGAAGCGGGGGGAGGCTACGTCGCGCCCTTGCAGATCCCCTCAGTCTTCATCGGAACCTGCGTGGCAGGCACCCAGGCCGGCCTGCCCGTCGCCATGGACGGCTTCAACTAGCCGTTCAGCGGTGGCTGCCAGAGTCTGCGGCGGCACCACTGCGGTCGGGTTCGCCCGCCGGGGCGGTTCCCGTTCAGGCAACGACCCATCTGCGAAAATCACTCTCCGAGTTCACATGATTACTCTAGAATTCGGCGGTGGGGGCGGCTCGGGAGCATGACCCACCCCTCCCCCGCAACCGTCGACATGATCTGAGGAGACCGATGCGCCGCATCATCGCCGCTTTCGCCCTGACCGCCGCCGCCCTGGGGACGATGGCCGCCCCCGCCGCCGCACAGGACAACCCCTGTGCCGCCGCGTCGGGCATGGCGCTCCTGAGTTGCCTCGCAGAGAACGGCCTCTAACCGCTCCTACTCCCGGTTCGGCGGGAAACGGCCCCTGAAACGCGCCAGCCCCCACGCAACGCACCGTTGCGCGGGGGCTGCCCTGTGCCCGGATCCGTCAGTCTGAGTTGACATGCCCCCGATAAGGTTCACTTATCGGCGGTGACGTTTAGGAAAAAGAGTGCCCCCGGCGCCCGCCGCCGGGGGCACTTCGCGTGAAGCCACCCGCCTCCGAGGATGTCGGGTTTAGGATCAGTCCATGGCACGTGGAGCAGGACCACCCCTGGACCCCGCCCGGCTGCGCGCGGCCCGCGCCGGCGCCGGACTCACCCAGGCCGCCCTCGCGGCCGCCGCCGGGCTGCACCGCGCCCAGATCATCGACTACGAACACGGCCGGGCCCGCCCCGAACTGCACCGCCTGGCAGCCCTCGCGGCGGCGACCGGGGCAGGGGTGGCCGACCTGGTCGAGGACGGCGCCCTGCCCCCAGGTCTGGCGGGCCTGCGCTCCGGGGCCGGGCTGACCCTGGCCGCGGCCGCCGACGCGGTCGCCGCCCACCTGCCCGAGCAGACGCCGATCGCGTGCTCGCGCCCGGTCCTGGGCCGCGCCGAGAAGGGTGCCCTGCCTCCCTCATGGCGGCCCGAGGCGGCCGGGGCGATGGTGCGCAACGCCCTGGGCGTGGCCTACCGGGCCGCGGCCGCCGACGTCGAGGCCGCCTGGGCGACCACATTCGACGGTCCGGTGATCCCAAACCCGACGCCGGTACCGTGGACGCCGCCCCGCCCGGGGACCGAGACCCTGGCCGACCTGCGCCGGATGGCCGACATGGACCACGCCCAGGCCGCCAGCGCCCTCACGGTGGACGCTGGCGGCCTGGCAGCCCTGGAGGACGGCGCCGAACTCCAGGGGTGGACCACCGCCGACGCCGGACGCCTGCTGCCCGCCCTGGCCACGGCCTACGCCGTGCCGGTGCGCATGGTCCTGGACGCCTGGATGCGCACCCGCCCCGGGGAGGTGCCCGAGATCCCCCTGCCCCGCCGGCGCGGACCCTCCTCCGCTGCCCTGGAGACATGGGAGGCCCTCAACCCCCGCCAGCGCCTCTACCTGGGCGAGATCATGCGCGACGAACGCATGGCCCAGGCCGAACAGTGGCTGCGCCGCTACCACCACCTGCGCCCGGACCCCGCCCAGGTCTGGCGGAGCCTGCCCCTGGCCCTGGCCGCACCGGTCGAGCTGGTGGGGCACACCCGCCTGCAGCAGCGCCTGCGCGATGCGGGCGTGCACGATCCCGGCGCCGGTTCCACGGTGCACGCCCTGGCCCGCCGGAACCTGCTCACCGTCACCCGCGACACGGTGGTCGTGCCCTCGGTGGGGGAGGTGGAGCAGGTCAGCGTCACGCTCACCCGGGCCGGGCGGGCCGCCGCCAGGGCCGGGCTCGGGGAACCGGCGGCGACCAGGCCCCCCGGGCACCTGCTCTCGGAGTGGCTGTGGCGCCACCTGGTCCGCGTCGCCCACACCGGGGACGAGGGCCTGCACGAGAACGAACTGGCGGGCAAGCCCCTGTTCCACCTCGCGGTCGGGTACCGGCGCCGGCCCGGGGGGCACCCCGCGCGGGGACTGATCGAGTCCCGCCCCGTCATGGCCCCGCAGGGCACGCACGTGCTGGAGTACCGGTGGCACCTGACCGAGGTGGGCCGGGCCCACCTGGTCGCCTACTGGGAGGTCTACGCCGACCTGTACCCGGAGGTCGACACCGAGGCCGACGGTCGGGTTTAGGACCAGAGGCGGCTAACCGCTGCTTATCAGAGGTGACGTTGAGGAAAAAGAGCGTCCCCGGCGACGGACGCCGGGGACGCGGGGAACTCCCGAACCGGAACGCGTGCTACCTAAACCGCACCCTTGGAATGTGGTGGTCGGCGCCGATCGGAATTCAGCACTGGTTGATTCCGGCGGGCGGGTCAACGCTGGTGTAGACGTCGACCGCAGCGATGTTGCCCCAGGCGCCGTATCGGTCGCCCTGGGTCCAGTACCAGACGTTGTTTCCGCCAGCGTGCCAGTCCCCATACCCCCAGCACTGGAACCAGCTGTGCGAGGTGTCCAGGTAGTCCCGGACCGGACTCTCGTACGAGCGGTTCACGCGCAAGGGGGTTCCGGGGCGGTTGTCGCAATAGAGATCCGTGTTTCGGGTGTAGCAGCTGGCAGAGACCTGCACTCGGCCGGTTTCGGTCTCCGCTGATCCGGGCGTTGATGTGGTTGCGGAAGCGGGGGTGGCAAACAGGCTGGCGGCCATGACGCCGACCAGGGTGGGGGTGAGAAGGGATTTCACGCGCAAGGTGATCTCCGGTTCAGAGAAGGCGGGCATGTGCTCACCGAGGTCTTTCGGTGACGCACCGCACTCAAAGTAGAGGGAGCGAGGCCACTTTCGTAACTCTTTGTCCTCTTGCGGACAGGAAGTGTCACTTTGAGTCACCGTTTCCCCATGGGTCCCATATTCGCTTGCGCCCCCGCCGAGTCCCGGGGATGTCAGTGAGGCCGCGAGCACGCCCCACTAACGCTCTCCCCGTTGCCCCTTTGCGGCGTACTTGGTTCGCCCCCCAGGAGGGCGAACGCTAGGCGTTGGATTTTCCGCGAAAGCTACCGACACCCCAGGTTGCGTCGCGAATACCTCAGCGACTTCCCGCAGGCCGAACCGTCGTTCTGGCTGTTCAAGGACGGCGAACTCGTCGGGATCCTCCCGCGTCAGCGCATCCAGGGGCCCGACATCGACGCGGTGGCCACCGACCTTCGCGCCAGGCCCATGGGTCCATCACAGCACCACGGGCCACACCAGTGCAACGGGTCACGAGCCCGCTCGCGACACCCCGAAGGGCGGGGCTCAGCCCTGCTGGCCCTCCTCGGCACGCCGCTCGCGCTCGTGCTCCTTGACCTCCTCGGGCATGTCCTCCAGGTCCTCCAGCTCAGCGATCCGGCGCAGCTGGAGCCTGAGCTCGCCCGGCTCGCCCTTGGCGGGGTGCGGGCACCTCCTGGCCCACTCCAGCGCCTCGGCGTGCGAGGACACCTGGAGAACCCAGTACCCCGCGATGAACTCCTTCGCCTCGGTGAAGGGACCGTCCAGCACGGTGGCCTCTCCGTCGCGGAAGATGACCTCGGCACCGGCGGAGGTGGGCGCGAGCCCCTCACCGGTGAGCATGACCCCGGCCCGGAGCATCTCCTCGTTGTACTTCCCCATCTCCTCGTAGACCTCGGGGCCGACCTCGTAGTCGGCGGCCTCGGACTCGGGGGTACTCATGATCGACATCAGGTAGCGCATGGTGCTCTCCGCTCTTCGGGTGCGGAACGGGGTCCGTTCCCCGCTCTCAGCAGTACGTCGAACGGGGCGGGCCGGAATCGACACCCTTCTCGGAATTCTCCCTACTTTTTCTCCTGCCCGGCTTCCCGCTCATGTTCACCCAGGTCAGCCGCTTTTCCCGAGGCCTCGGCCCCTGACGCTTCGGCCACCGCCGCGGCCTCGTGTTCGTCCGCCTGGGCGGTGATCCGGCGCAGCGCGGACGCGGACAGGAGCAGGGCGACGAAGACCACCACGCCCGCCGCGACCGGCACGTGGGAGAGTTCGACCCGGCCGAGCGCCCCGCCCAGCAGGGCGCCGATCGGGGCGAAGCCCGCACCGGACACCTGGACGCAGGACATCACCCGCCCCATCTGGGCACCGGGGACGATGAGCTGGATGGCACTGAGCATCACGATGTTGGAGGAGGTCATGGCGAACCCGATCACCGTCCACGCCACGGCGGCCACGTAGGCGTTGGGGGCGAGGCCGAAGGCGACGCAGGACACGGACGCCAGGGTGAAGAGCACCATCTCGGTGCGGAACCGGCCGAGGCGACCCACGACCCGGCTCACCGTGGTCGCGCCCAGCAGCGCGCCCACCGCGGACGTGCCCAGGAAGACCCCGTAGAGGGCGGCAGGCACCCCGAAGTGGTCCCGGACCAGGAGCACCAGGACCGCGGACTGGCCGACGAAGGCCATGTTCATGACCACGTTGAACGCCAGGATCGGACCCAGGGAGCTGCCACGGAAGACGAAGGCCAGCCCCTCACCGATGTCGTCGAGGACCGAGCGCACCGCTCCCTTCCCGTCCCTCACCTCGGCACGGCCCTCGGGTCGGCGGGAGCGGCGCACCGCCAACGGCAGGCCGAGCAGCACCAGCGCACCCAGGACGTAGGCCCCGGCGTTGACGGCCAGCGGCAGGAACGCCGCCACCACGAACAGGAACCCGGCGAGGGGCCCGCTCGCGAACTGCTGGGTGACCGTCTGACCGCCGACCAGACGACTGTTGGCCCGGTCCAGCGCGCCGGCCGGAGCGATGTCCGGCAGCATCGCCCGCCCGGCGAGGTCGTAGAACACCTCGCAGACCATCACCGTGAACATGACCGCGTACAGCGCCCAGATCGAGGCGTGACCGGTGACGATCAGCAGGGACAGGGCCACGAGCGCGCCGCTCCGCCCGAGGTTGGTCAGGACCATCAGGCGTACCCGGTCGACCCGGTCCACCACCACGCCCGCGAACAGGCCGACCAGCAGCCAGGGCAGGAAACGGACCGCCGTCAGCCCGGCCACCAGCAGGGGGTCGTTGGTCAGCATGGCCGCCACCAGCGGCAACGCGACGAGCATCATCCCGTCGCCGAGGTTGCTGGACAGGCTTCCCGCCCAGAAGCGGTGGAAGTCCCGGCCCATCGGTGGTTTCGTCTTCGACCCGGGGAGGTCCGGGGCGGGGGGTGCGCTGTTCACTGGGGGACGCCTTTCAGGGGGTGTGGGCCACGTGCGGCCGGGTCCAGACTTACCGGCAGCGGTCAACCCCCGGTCACGGTGACCCGTCGTTCACGTCCCACGGACGCGCCCGACCGCGCCCGAACACCGCTCCGCCCTGTTCACGCGTGCTCCTGCGGCACACCGACTACCTGCACCAACGCAGCGGCGGGATGATCGGCAGTCTCGCGCACCTGATCCGCGAGGCCGCAGTCGAAGCGATCCTGGACGGCACCGAGACCATCACCAAGGCCTCGCTGGCGCGAGTGCGGCTGGACCATGCCGCCGAACACCAGGAGCACACCCGGCCTGCGCTACGAGGAACCTTAGCCCGTGCGGGCAGCCGCCGGTGAGGGCCATGTGGGAGATCCCTGTGGCGGAGACCCATCCCTTCACCACGCCCCCGGTCTCCGCCGAGACCACGTCCTCCTACATCGCGCGGCTGGCCGAGGTGAACGGCATGGGCGAGTACCTGGTCCTGTCCCACATCGCCCTGTGCGGCACGTATGAATCCATCCGTGCCAACGGGTGGCACCGCTACGACTTCGCATTCAACCCCCTCGCAGCCCAGCGTCTGGCCGCGGTCAGCGGCCCCGAGCGCGCGAACAAGGCGGTTTTCGCTGCTTACCGACTCTGGGCGCAGTACTGCTACGGGGCTCATCCGCGCCGCTCGGACGTCGTCCAGCGCATCTGGCAGCGACGCGAGGACGCCTGGAGTTGGGTGGTGCGGGATCCGTCCCTCACGCTCCGTTTCCCCGAGGTCGTGGTGCTGACCGAGATGATTTGCTCACCGTATTGGGTGCAGGCGACCAGTCGGCCGTTCACCACGTGCTTCTCGAAGTCGGGCGGCGGATCGGCCATCCCCGACCGGACGCCTTCTCCACCAACGCCAGCTCTGTTTCTTCCTGGCTGAGACGGATCGGGTTCGGGCCGGGCGGCGAAAAAGAGCGGATAGATTGGCGGACTCTCGTCATGGCCGCGCCGGGATAGATGATCCGCTCCTGGTCAAGAACTTCTCTCCGATCACGTCCTATGGTGCTGGACACGGGTGTCCGATTTTCCTAAACGTCACCTCCGTGCGGCCCGGGGTGGATGGGGTGGGGTTTAGGAAACGGGCCCGAGGCCCGCTTACCTAAACAGAACCTCCCGGGGGCGTCGTCGCCATGACGACATTGTCGTCACCATGACGACGGATTCGTCGTCGCTGTGACGACAACGTCGTCATGGCGACGACGCCTCTGACCACGATGGCCACACCGCGTACTACGAGTGATACGCCTCGCACTCGTAGCACCCGTATCACGCGTGCGAGACGTATCACTCCAGCTCACAAGGCGATCCTTGACTACTCGACACCGACCTGGATCGCCAGGTAGGCGTCCGGACACGCCCGCATGGTCCCGGAATCCCCCGCCCCCAGGGAGCGGGCCCCCTACTCTGCCCGCACCGCAGTGACCTGCGACCAGAGCAGATCGAGGAGCCGGGCATGGGCAAGGGCAAACGCAACAGGCAGCAGCGCGGCCAGCAGCCGGGACCGCAGAACCCCGCCGGGTTCGTCTTCGACGACTTCGACGATCCGATCCCGATGACCCACCAGGGGCGCGTCATCACCCCCGAGGTCATCGCGCAGATGCGCGCCGAAGCACCCGAGCACGCCGACCAGCTCGACGCCGAGTGGGAGCGCATGGTGCTGGAGAACAACCGGCCCTGGCTTGAAGACCCGTCCCGGCTCCAGGACACCGAGCAGACTTGGGACCAGATGCGGGCACTGTTCCCCGACTCCTTCGCCGACTGCGGGTGCGAGCACCCCGAGGAGGAACAGGAGGTGAGGCCTGCCCGCCCGCGCGAGGAAGTGCGCGTCGAGCTCGACGCGCTCCTGGCCCCGACGGTCCCCACCCGCGGCCTGGACCCCGTCCAGCTGCTGCTGCGGGTGGAGGGGATGAACTCGATCGAGGACTTCGAGGCCACCCCGCCCGAGGAGTGGCGTATCGATGGCCGGCCCCTGACCCGGGAGGAGAGGATCGCGATCCTGGACATGGGGCCCACCGACTTCATGCGCTACCACCTGGCCCAGGACGACCTCCAAGCGAGCGGGGAAGGCGCCCAGCCGTGACCGCCCCCAGAGAGCGTCATC
>NZ_JAUZMY010000055.1:0-28653 GCF_036327455.1 Nocardiopsis codii
ACCGCACACGCTTGTAGTGGTTGTACACCGCCACCGACAAGGCCTTCTTCGCCTGATCCTGACCGATCACATACGAATCCAGGAACTCGTAGATCTCCCGCGGCTTCGGCAACGAGTCCCACGACAGGTCGGTGGGGAGGACGGTGTCCTCCTCCTCCATGATCTCGTTGCACAGGCCGACGCACTCGTCGCAGATGCAGATGTGGCCGGGTCCCGCGATGAGTCTGCGGACCTGGCTCTGATCCTTGCCGCAGAACGAGCACTTCAGCAGGGGGGCGCTGGCACCGGTGCCTGTCACTAGAAACGTTCTCCTCACGCGGGCAGTGCCCGGGTGGATCGGCGGGGAATTCCCCTGAGCCAGATGATCGCATCACCCGAATTCTCACGGTATCCCCTGCTGGTACAGGTCGCAAAGCCGTGCACGCCGCTCACGAGAGGGGCGCACCGCCCGGCGGACATCCCTCACCGTCGCGCCCGACGCGCCGTGGCGCCCGGCTCCGCGACGGCACGGACACCCGCGGGACGCGTCCGCGGTCGGGCGCACCGCGGTGCTGCCGAGCGTACCCGCGCCCCCGCCGCCGCGGCAGGTCACCGGCGGGCCCTGTCCCCTCCCCGCGCCGGGACGAAGGAGCCGACGGCGTGGCCGGCGCCGCGGTGGCCGGCGCGGGCCACCGCACGGCCGCCCACCACGCGGACCGCGACCTCGGTGGTGTCCTCGACCGTGGGGACCCCGAGCGCCGCTGCCGTCTTCCCCGAGTCGTCGAACACCAGGCGCAGACGGGGCCAGGCCTCTTCGGGGAAGGCCTGCCGCAGGCATCCGCACAGGTCGGCGACGGCGAGCCTGGCCATGGGCGCCTGTTCGGCCGGGTCGCCGGTGACCACGACGGCGGTGACCGCCGCGTCGGCGGGGGCCGAGCGCAGTGCGTCCTCGACCGCTTCGAGCCGGTGCAGTCCCAGGACCACCACCACTCCGTCGTCGGCGAGGGACACGGGCCGCCGGCGGATCGCGTCGAACCCCTCCGGCGGCGCCCATCCCTCGTCCACCGGGCTCGCGGGCGGGATGTGCGCGATGTGCGGGAGCGGCCAGGCGTCGTCCAGGTCCAGGCCGGCGAGCCGTTCGCAGGCGCGGATGACGTTGAACGGGTCGACGAAACCGGGGGCGACACCGACCATCTGACCGGCCCCGTAGAGGGTCGTGAGCACGGTCTCGGCGACGCGTACCCGGCGCCCGCCGGGCTCCCGCGGCGGCTCCAGGGCTTCCAGGGCCAGCCCGAGGAGGACCGCGTCCAGCCGCATCAGCTGGGCGAACGAGCGTCGGGTCGGTTCGTCGGCCAGCACCTCGGGGGTGAGTCCGGCCCCGATCCGGAGCGGCTCGTCGGAGTCGGCGAGCGGGAGGCGGGAGACCCAGGCGCGGGCGAGTGCGCCCAGGGCCGCGACGGCGGTCGTCCCGGGCTCGACCCCGGGCGCCTCGTCGGCGCGCTCCGCGGCCTCGGCCAGGACCGAGAAGTACAGGGCCCGTTTGCCGGGGAAGTTGGAGTAGACCGCCCCCCGTGTGAGTTCGACCCGTTCGGCGATGCGGTCGATCTTGGCGTCGCGGAACCCGTGTTCGGCGAACTCGTCCCTGGCGGCCGCCAGTACACGTGCACGGTTGCGGGCCTGCTGTTCCGCCCTGTTGAGCCGGGCCATCGTTCTCCTCGCTTCGGCGTACCCCCATCCTATGTTGAGATACCCGAACCACTCAGATACTCTCATCATCCAAATGTTCTGATCATCTCAATCGTGGAGGCTGTGCGCACCATGGACGAGTACGCGTTCCGGGCCGAGGGGCTGGTCGAGCGGTTCGGGAGGACGGCGGCGCCCACGGGGGCGGACCTCGCGGCGCACCCGGGTTCGGTCCTCGGAGTGCTGGGCCCCGACGGCGCGGGGAAGACCACGGCCATCCGCGTCCTGGCCACCCTGGTCCGCCTGGACGGGGGCGTCGGCGGGTTCGACGCGGTCCGCGAGGGCCACCGGGTTCGGCGGCTCCGTCCCGGGGTCCTCCGACACCTACCTCCAGCGCCGGCCCCCCGGCCTCCTCGTGGCGGGCGCGGGTCTGTCCGGGATGCCCTCCAGCGGCATCAGTGTCAGCACCGGCAGGAGTGAGGGCGTGTCCGACCGGTTCCGGGGCCTGCGCACCGGCAGGACCGCACCGCTGATCGGATCGATCCCGGCCGACGTGGTCCGGTACGCGGCCGGGTGGCGCTGCGGTCCGCGCCTGCGCGCGCGCTGAACGGGGACGGCGGGCCGGGGCTCCGTCCGGGGGCTGCTACGCCCCGGCCCAACCGCCGGGTGCGGTGACGTGGAGGCGCGGTGACGCGAAGTGTCCAGCGGCGCATGGTGTGCGATTCAGCCCGCGTACCCCGCACGGTCACGGACACGGTGCAGCATGGCCGACCACCGGCCCGGCCGCCCGTGCCGCAGCCGCACCCCTCCTTCCGCGAAAGCGAGCACCGTTCCCGTGTCCCCACTCGCCTCCCGCACCGGGACCGGGGCCGGGACCGCCCCGCGCACCGGCGGCGCCGACGGCGGCCACCGCCCCGAGATCGACGGGCTGCGGGCCGTCGCGGTGCTGCTGGTCGCCGTCTACCACATCTGGCTGGGCCGGGTCTCCGGCGGCGTCGACGTCTTCCTGATGCTCAGCGGGTTCCTCGTCACCGGGTCACTGCTGCGGGCAGCGGGCCGCGGCGGCATCGGGATCGGGGCGTTCCTCGGCCGGTTGGCCGCCCGTCTGCTGCCGACGGCGGCCCTGGTCATCGCGGCCGTGCTGCTGTGCACCCGCCTCCTGCTGCCCGAACCCCGCTGGCGCGACGTCCTGGGCGAGGCGTTCGCCTCCGCCCTCCACCACCTCAACTGGTCCCTGGCCCTGGACGCGGTGGACTACCTGGCGCGGGGCGAGGAGACCAGCCCCCTCCAGCACTTCTGGTCGCTGTCCGTCCAGGGGCAGTTCTACGTGCTGTGGCCGCTACTCATCGCCGCGGCCGTGTGGGCGGCGGGCCGATCCGGCCGCGGACCGCGTACGGGTGTGCTCGTCGCGCTGGTCGCCGTGTTCGCGCTCTCCCTCGCCTACTCGGTGCACGCCACCCGCAACGACCAGCCGTGGGCCTACTTCGACACCGGGGCACGGCTGTGGGAGTTCGCCCTCGGCGGCCTCCTCGCCCTCGCCCTCCCCCACCTGCGGCTGCCCCTGGCCGTGCGGATCGCCCTGGGGTGGGCCGGGTTGGCGGCACTGGTCCTGTGCGGAGTACTGCTCCAGGTGTCCACGGTGTTCCCCGGCCACGCCGCCCTGTGGCCGACCCTGGCCGCCGCGGCGGTCATCGCGGCGGGCACCACCGGGGCGCGGGCGGGAGCGGACCGTCTCCTGACCCTCCGGCCGGCGCGCTACCTCGGGTCGGTGTCGTACGCCCTGTACCTGTGGCACTGGCCGGTCCTGGTGTTCTACCTGGCCGCGACCGGTCGCACGCTGGCGAGCCCGGTCGGCGGGGCCGCGGTGCTGGTCGTGTCGGTGGTGCTGGCCGCCGCGACCACCCCGGTCGCCGACCGGCTGGCCGCACTCGGCAGGCGGCCCGGCGCCGCGGGGCCCGGTTCCCCCCGGCGGGCGGGGGCGGTGGTCCCCGCCCTGCGCGGCCCCGCGCTGCGGGGCGCGGCCGTGGGTCTGGCCTGCCTCCTCCCCGTACTGCTCGCGGCGGGGGCCTGGTCCGCGCGACTGGACGCCGACCAGCGCAGGTGGGAGGAGCTGCTGGCGGACGGCCGGAGCTATCCGGGCGCGGCGGTGCTCGCGGGCGGGGGGAACGCGGCCCGGGCCCTGGACCGCCCCGTCTACCCGGACCCCGCGCGGGCGTCGGAGGACGTGCCCGCGACCTACGGGGACGGCTGCAACCAGACCATCGCGGACGCCGAGGTCATCACCTGCGTCTACGGCGCGGAGTCACCGGAGCGGACGGTGGCGCTGGTCGGCGGTTCGCACGCAGCGCACTGGTTCCCCGCGCTCGAACGGGTGGCGCTCGACCGGAACTGGCGGCTGGTCAACATCGTCAAGGGCTCGTGCCTGTTCACGGATGCCCCGCAGACCTACAAGGGCGCTCCCTACACGGCGTGCGCCGAGTGGAACCGCGGTGTGATGGCCGAACTCGCGGCGCTGGAACCCGACGCGGTGTTCACGACCGGGACCACGACCAGCCTGGACGCCTCCGCGGGGTTCGGGGAGGAGCAGGTCGTGGACGGCTACGTGGAGAGGTGGCGTGAGCTGGAGGCCATGGGGGTAGAGGTGGTCGCCGTGCGCGACACGCCCCGGTTCGGCTTCGACGTGCCCGACTGCCTCGCCGCGTCGACGCCCGAGGAGTGCTCCGTGGAGCCGGGGACGTCGATGGCGGCGACCTCGCCCCTGGAGTCGGTGCGGGTTCCGGGCAACGTGACCGTGCTGGACCTGAACGACCTGATCTGCGAGCCCGCGGTGTGCCGCCCCGTCGTCGGCAACGTGCTCGTGTACTGGGACGGCAGCCACATCGGAGCGACGTTCATGCGCACCCTGGCGCCGGAGCTGGACGCTCGGCTGGCGGAGGCGACCGACTGGTGAGCAGCCCTTCGGCCCCGGGGCGCCCCGGGGCCGGGCCGCCGGGAAGGATCCGCTCGACCCCGTCGCGCACGGAGTCCGGGGCCGGGCGATCGGAACGGTCGCGGTCCCGCGCGGGCCGGACCGCCCCTTCCGGGAAAGGCCCCGCCCCGTGCGCTCCGACCGGCACGGGGGACCTCCCGGCAGCCGGAGCCGCGAGCTCGGGAGCCGGTCCGGCAGGGACCTTTCGGACCCGCAACCCCCTGTGGCTAAGGTGTTTCGAGGGTGACCCGAGGTGGCCGGAGTTCCTTGTGTCCTACTAGACTCTGCCGCCTCTCCACCCCAGAGGACAGGACACCTGTGGCTTCCCGCTGCCCCTACGCCGAACTCCACTCCCCTGACTTCCATGCGGACCCGCACAAGGTCAACCGACGGATGACCGAGGAACACGGACCGGTCTTCCCCGTCGAGATCTCCCCCGGCATCCGGGCGTGGGTCGTCGCCGACTACGCGATGATCACCGCCTGGTGCAGGGACCCCCGTACCTTCGTCCGCGACTCCCGTCTCTGGCGCGACTGGCGCGAGGGGAGGATCCCCGACGACGCGCCGGTCGCGGCGATGATGGCCCACCGGCCCAACCTTCTCTACGCCGACGGGGACGAGCACACCCGCCTCAAGCGTTCGGTGACCGACTCCCTGGGGCGCGTCCCCGAGAGCAGGGTCGGCGACATCACCCGCCGGCACGCCGACGCGCTCATCGACGCCTTCTGCTCGCGCGGCAGCGCCGATCTCGTCTCCGAGTACGCCCGCCTGCTGCCGCTCCTGGTCATGTGCGACCTCTTCGGGTTCTCGGCCGACGTCGGCCGGCGGGTCCTGACCTCCCTCTCGGACCTGTGGGACGGCGTGGACGTGGTCAGGGCCAACGGCGAGTACGAGCGCGCCCTCTCCGACGCCATCTCCGCCAAGCACGCCGCTCCCGGGGAGGACATCACCTCCTGGCTGCTCCAGCACCGTGCCGGGCTCACCGACGACGAACTGCTGCACCAGCTCGTCGTGACCATCGGCGCGGGGGCCGAGCCCACGGCCAACCTCATCACCGGGACCACGCGCACGATCCTGGTCGACGCCGAGGTCGGGCAGGCCCTCCGCAGCGCCCGGGTGGGCATCGGCGAGGCGATCGACCAGGTGCTCTGGCGTGAACCGCCCATCAACAACTACCCCGTCCTCTACCCGGTGACCGACGTGCGGGTCGGCGCGGACACGGTGGTCAAGGCGGGCGAACCGGTCCTGCTCGGGTACGCCGCCGCGCACGCCGGGCTGTCCGAGGGCGCGCCCGACATCGAACAGGGCAACCGCGCCCACCTCGCCTTCGGTGTGGGCCCGCACCGCTGCCCCGCCCAGGGGTTCGCCTACGCCATCGCCCAGGTCGGCGTGGAGACCCTGACGAAGCGGTTCCCCGATCTGCGGACGACCGAGGACGAGGCCCAGTGGCGCCCCTCCCCGTTCGCGCGGGCCCTGGCCCGCCTCCCCGTCGCCTTCACCCCCGACTCCCCGAAGGGATCGACTCCCCCATGGCAGCAGACATCCCCGTCCTCCACCCCTACGACCTCCACCGCCAGACAGCCGGACTCCGCGAACGAGGCCCCGTCGTCGAGGTTGAGATCACTGGTGGCGTGGTTGTTCGGGCGCTGACCCGGCACGACGTCGTCATGGAGGCGCTCGCCCATCCGGACGTGCGCAAGGAGGCGCGGCACTGGGGACCCTGGGCCCGGGGCGAGATCCCCATGGACTGGCCCCTGATCTCCTGGGTCGCCCCGGACAACATGCTCACCGCGGACGGGGACCGGCACCGTCGTCTGCGCACCCTCGTGTCCCAGGCGTTCACGCCCCGCCGGGTGGAGGTCCTGCGGCCGCGCATCGGCGAGATCACCGCCGAGCTCCTGGACGCCGCCGAGGCCGCCGGGCCGGGGCCGGTGGACCTCAAGGCGGCGCTGTCGCTGCCCCTGCCCATGACGGTGATCTCCGAGCTGTTCGGGGTCGCCCCCGAGCACCGGGACACCCTGCACCGGCTGATGCACCGGGTCTTCGACGCGACCACCACCCCGGAGCAGGCCGCCCGGACCAACGCGGACATGCTGACCCTCCTCACCGATCTGGCAGAGGAGAAGGCGAAGGCCCCCGGGGACGACCTCACGAGCGCCCTGCTGGAGGCGCGCGCGGAGGGCGACGAGAAGCTCTCGCAGACCGAGCTGGTGTGGACCCTGATCCTCATGATCGGCGCCGGCTACGAGACCACGATGAACCTCGTCACCAACGCCGTGCACGCCCTCCTCACCCACCCGGACCAGCTCGCCCTGATCCGCGAGGGGAGCGCCTCCTGGGCGGACGCGATCGAGGAGACGCTGCGCTGGGACGCCAGCATCCAGTACCTGCCGCTGCGCTACACGGCCGAGGACGTCACCCTCGCCGGGGTGCGCGTGCCCAAGGGCGAAGCCCTGCTCATGGGCTTCGGGGCCGCGGGACGGGACCCGGCGCGGCACGGCGCGGACGCGCACGTCTTCGACCTGGCCCGGGAGCAGCGCGGGAACCTGGCGTTCTCGCACGGACCGCACTTCTGCCTGGGGGCGGGCCTGGCCCGCCTGGAGGGTGTCACGGCCCTGGAGGCGCTGTTCACCCGCTTCCCGGAGATCCGCCTGGCCGAGGGCGAGGACGTGCCGCAGTCGCCGTCCATCGTCGCCAGCGGGCGATCCCGCCTCCCCGTCGTCCTGGGCTGAGGCCACCGGGCCCCGCGCACCGCTCCGGCGGTGTGCGGGGCCCCTCACGCGCCGCACGGCACCGGCTCGGGGCTCCCGGGAGCACGGGGCGGGTCCGCCCCGGGAGGGCAGGGGCGTTGCTCGGGACGGGCTACCCCGGTGTCCGCGCCCCCGGGCGGAGCCGGGCGAGCGACACCGTGAGGACGAGGGCGAGGCCCGTGAGGACCGACGCGACCGCGCCGAGGGCCAGGGCGAGGAGGGGGAGCCGGGAGCGGGGACCGGTGGAGGCGCGGGGGGCTTGCCGTTGTCTGCTCACACGCCTTTCTACAGGTGCGCTCCCCGGGCGGGTAGGGACCCTCCGACATTTCTTAACGATCGTTAAGTGGAGTCGGTCGGAGCACCGGGGTTTCGGTCGGTCACCACCGCTCCCCGTCCTGGCCGGACCCGGCCACGCCCGGGGCCCGGACTTGACCTGGAGCGCGCTCCACGTCCCAGACTCCCTTGCGAAGGCCCGGACGGCAGCGGGCCCGAACCCCGAAGGGGCCCCCATGCGTTACCGCACGATCGGCAGTGACCCGCGGACCCGGCGCGAGGTCAGCGTCCTCGCCCTGGGCGCGATGCTCATGGGATCGGTGACCGACGAGAAGACGTCCTTCGCCCTCCTGGACCGCTACGTCGAGGCGGGCGGGACGTTCGTCGACACCTCCGACAACTACGCCTTCTGGGTCGACGGCGGCCAGGGCGGCCAGAGCGAGGAACTCCTGGGCCGCTGGCGGGCCGACCGGGGCATCGGCTCGGAGGTCGTCATCGCCACCAAACTCGGGGCCCGCCCGCTCGCTCCGGGGACGGGCTTCACCGACAACCCGGAGGGGCTGTCGGCCGGCGTCATCCGGGAGTCGGCCGAGCGCAGCCGGGAACGGCTCGGTGTGGACCGGCTCGACCTGCTCTACGCGCACATCGAGGACCGCACCGTGCCCGCGCGGGAGACCGTCGAAGGGTTCGCGGCGCTGGTGTCCGAGGGCTCCGTGGGGCTCCTGGGGGTCAGCAACCACGCGGCGTGGCGGGTGGAGCGCGCCCGCGCCCTGGCAGCGGCGTCAGGGCTGCCGGGCTACGAGGTGCTCCAGTACCAGCACAGCCACCTGCGCCCGCGCACGGACATCCCCGACGCCCTGTTCGCCGACGGCAGCCTCGGCACGGCCGGGCCGGACCTGCTCGGCTACCTGCGCTCCGAGCCGGACCTGGCCCTGGTCGCGTACTCGCCCCTGCTGAGCGGCGCCTACACCCGGGACGACAGGCCGCTGCCGCGCGACTACGACCACCCGGGCACCCCGGCGCGCCTGGAGGTACTGCGGCAGGTCGCCCGGGAGGCGGACGCGACGGTGAACCAGGTGGTGCTCGCCTGGCAGATGGGCGGCGCACTGCCGATCATCCCCCTGGTCGGGGCGTCGTCGGTGGCCCAGCTGGAGGAGAGCCTGGCCGCGGTCGACCTGGAGCTGACCCCGGACCAGCGTTCCCGCCTCGACGCCGCGAACTGACCGTCCGCCGCGGGGGATGCGACCGGAAGGGGCCGAGGAGGCGATCGGGGACCAGGTCGTCGGCCTCGTCCGGCGTGTGCGCGACGAGCACCCGGGCGACCTCCTCCACGGGAGCGCCGCCGCACACCGGCTCCCCGGAGGGGCCTGCCCCGGACGGGGCACCGACGCCTGGACCGCACGGTCGGCGGAACCTCTCCCGAGATGACCGGAGGAGTGGGCCCCGGCAGAGGCGGCGCCCCCGGCCCCGGCGTCGACACCTGGAGCCGACCGGCCCGCCCCGGTCGTTCGGGCGGGCCGGCCGGCTCCGGTGCTCCCAGCCGGATCGTTCACAGACCGACCCGGCCTCCTCCGGTCCTCACCGCGAGGCGGCCGCTCGGGCAGCTCTCGTCGACCGGAGGGGGCTCGATGCCACCCGCCCGCCTACGGCCGGCCGGCGTAGGTCTCGAACTCGGCGACGCGCGGCGTGCCGTTCGAGCTGGTGATCTCGAAGTTGATCTTTCGAAGGGCCGTCGAGTTGAAAGTGATGACGCCCGCTCCGCTTCCGGTGGCCAGGACGGCGCCGGTGTCGTTGTTGACGACCCGCCATGAGCCGATGTTGCCCTCGGCTCCGGCCGCCTCGCGGATGTTGATCGTGGACACCGTGGTGGCGGAGCCCCACTTGACCGAGATGCGACCGGTCGAGCCGCTCGGCGACCAGTAGCTGCTCATGTTGCCGTCGATGACGTCCCCGTAGCCGGTTCCGCTGGCCTTACCGGAACCGTCGGCGCCGGCCCCGGTGCTGAGGTTGGTACCCACGGGAGGGTCGGTCGGATCGGTGGGGTCAGTGGGGTCGGTCGGGTCAGTGGGGTCGGTCGGGTCGGTCGGCTCCTCCGCCTCGCAGTTGCCGTCGGAGACCCGGTTCCCGTTGCCCGCGCCCGCGGTCTGGTCCAGGACCTGCGGCACGCAGCCGGCGTCGTCGAGCCCGTAGGAGTACGGAATGCTCACCGACGTGTTGGACTGCGGGTCGGGGCCGGCGGGGTAGTTCTGGCTGCCCTGGCTGGACCACGTCACGTTGTCGAAGATGTTGCCGCTGACCTGCCAGGAGCCTCTCTCGTCGGTGTAGAAGGTGCCCAGGACGTCCTTGGAGTCCTCGAAGTAGTTGTTGTCCACCTTCGCTCGCGCCCCGGCCCTGGAGTTGATGCCGGACTCGTGAAGATCCACGTAGTGGTTGTTGTACATGTGACCTATGCCGCCGCGCAGCAGGGGCGCACGTGAGTCGATGTTCTCGAACCGGTTGTGGTGGTACGTGACGTAGCCGTTCGAGCGGTCGCTCTCGCTGGACCCGACCAGACCGCCACGGCCGGAGTTGCGCAGGATGCTGTAGGAGAGGGTGACGTACTGGGTGTTGTTCTTCATGTCGAAGAGGCCGTCGTAGCCCTCCGACTCCCCGCCCGACGCCTCCAGGGTGACGTGGTCGACCCAGACGTTGCGGACGCCGTTCTCCATACCGATGGCGTCGCCGCCATTGGACGTGGGCGAGCCGGACTTCTTGACGTTCCGGACGGTCACGTTCTGGATGATGATGTTGCTGGACTCCCGGATGTGGATGCCCAGCTGGTCGAACACGGCTCCGCTGCCGGTGCCGACGATCGTGACGTTACTGATCTTCTTGAGCTCGATCACGCCGGCCGCGGTGTCGCAACCGGGGCCCGACACCTTGGTGGTGTTGCCGTGGTTGATGGTTCCCTGCACCTCGATGACGATCGGGGTGCTGGTGCTGGGTCGGCTGCACAGGGCCTGGTGGATCTGGGTTCCGGTCGTGGCCCGCACGGTCTGTCCGCCCGCACCGCCGGTGGTGCCGCCGTTCTGGGTCGCGTAACCCGTGGCACTTCCGGTCTGCGCCGCTGCCGGGGTCATCGGCAGGGCCAGACCGGCCGTCACCAGCGCCGCGGCGGCCAGCGTCGACACGAGTCGACGCGTGATGGATCGTCTCATTGCTCACCCTTCGTCGTAGGAGCACAAGCAATGACTGCTTTACTCGAGAGTAGAGAAAGCGCTTTCCATGTCAAGGGAGGTTAATGCAAACGTTTGCAAGACGGCCTAGCACCCGGATTGCCCCTTATGCCCTGTCCTGCAACTTCCTCGAAATCCACCGTCGAAATCGGGATCGAGTACCTCTTGGCGCGTGCAACCGGTTGGGCCGCTCATCGGCGACGCAGCAGACCGGGCACAGGCGTCCTGGCGCGGTCGGGGAAGCGTCGCGGCAGTGGCGGGGGCGTCCCCGGGCGGAACGACAGAACGACCCGGCGAGGAGGACGGAGTCCTCCGAGCAGGATCGTTCCGGAGTCGGGTGCGGCCGCTGGGCCGACAGACGACAACCCGCGGGGCACAGCCTCGCGCCGTCAGGGACCGCCCTGCCCAGCCCGCCGATCAGCGCGGCCCCGGCCGCAGGGGTTCACCTCGGGGGCGGGGGTCTCCCCCGGTCAACACGAAGGACGACCCGGCGAGGCGGCCGAAGGCCACCGAGCAGGATCGTCCTGAGTACGTGGGCGCGAAGGGACTCGAACCCCTGACCTATTGCTTGTAAGGCAATTGCTCTAACCAACTGAGCTACGCGCCCTTGCGTCGCACGAGAGCATACCGTGTCGCGGTGACCTCCGCGCCTCAGTTCCCGGCGTGCTCCCGCAACCTGGCCAGGTACTCCTCCGTGTCGCGCGGCTGGGAGACCGGTCCGACCGTCGACCAGCGGACGACGCCGTCGGCGCCGATCAGGAAGGTGCCCCTCCGGGCGACGCCCCGCCGGGGATCGAGGACCCCGTACGCCTCCGCGACCCCGCCGTGCGGCCAGAAGTCCGACAGCAGCGCGAACGGGAACCCCTCACGGTCGGACCAGGTGCGCAGGGAGAACACCGAGTCCACCGACACCGCCAGCACGACGGCGCCCGCCTCCTCGAACTCGGAGTGGCGCTCACGCAGGTCGGCGAGCTCATCCGAGCACACCCCGGAGAACGCCAGCGGGTAGAAGACCACGAGGACGGGACGGCCGCGAAGGTCGGCGAGGGCCGTCTCCTGCCCGTACTGGTCCTGGAGGGTGAAGTCGGGCGCGACCGCGCCCGCGGTGATGGGATCGGTCATGATCGCGTCCGTGTTCGTCGGAGCCTGGGTCGGCGACCGCCTGTTGGCGGGCGCCCCTCAGCGCCGCGCGCCCACCGCTGGGACGCGCGGCACCGGATGCCTCACCCGGTCCGGGTGGTGGACGTCACCGCTTGGGGACGACCAGGCGCGTACCCGACCAGTCGGCGCCGATGCTGACCGCGCTCGTCTGGGACAGGCCCGACGTCGAAGCGGCCTCCGCGACGTCGTTCGGGGACACGTGGAGCTCACGCCCCGCCTTCGGGGTCAGGACCAGGATGGTCCCGCCGTCGGCGATGGTGGTCACCGTGTCCATCAGCGCGTCGGTGAGGTCCTCCTCCTCGTCGGACCGCCACCACAGCAGTGCCGCGTCGACGTCTCCGTCGAAGTCCTCGTCGACCAGCTCCTCACCGGTGAGTTCGGTGATGGATGCGCGCAGGCCCTCGTCGACGTCGTCGTCGAAGCCGAATTCCTGCACCACCTGACCCGGCTTGAATCCGAGTCGGTCAGCCAAGCCACGTTCGCTCTGTGCCTGGCCCGCGGTCGCGCTCACGAAAGTTCTCCTCCACAGATGGTTTTTCTCAATCTTGCCTGCACTGGGCAGTTGTCACAACGATGCCGGGCCAATTCGCGGCCCGTCGCGTGGGTCCGTAACCATCGCTGATGGCCTAGTTCACACGCTAGTGGCATGTTCCGTCAACGCGCTCCCAAACCCCGTTCCGGTCCCGGTCACCCGCGGAGGGTCTCACGAGGACGAGAGGTAGGACAGCCGGACCGTGCGGTCCGGGTTGTCCACGTTGAGGTCGACAACGGCGATCGACTGCCATGTTCCCAGTTCCAGCCGCCCGGAGAGCACCGGAACGGTGGTCTGCGGGGCGATGAACGCGGGCATCACGTGTGATCTTCCGTGGCCCTGGGAGCCGTGCTTGTGCCGCCACCGGTCGTCGGCCGGCAGCAGGTCGTCCAGGGAGGCGAGGAGGTCGTCGTCGGACCCCGCCCCGAGTTCGATGATCGCCACGCCCGCCGTGGCGTGCGGGACGAACACGTTGAGCAGTCCGTCCCCTCCGATGTCGGCGACGAAGTCACCGCACTCCCCGGTGATGTCGGTGACGCTCTCCGATCCGCCGGTGTGCAGCTCAAGGATCTGTGTCCGCATAGCGCCACCTTCGCGCAGGTGCGGCCCTCGTGCAACCATCCCGGTCGTCCCTGTGCACAACGGCCCAGGTCGGCGCGCGTCATACTCGTCATCTATATGTGCGAACCTGGTCGAAAGGAGGGTAAACGGTGACTGCTTCTTTACTTCTGGGCCCACTGCTGCGCCATGCCGGGCCGACCACGGCGACGGTGTGGGTGGAGACCGACTCCCCCTGTACGGTGCGGGTCCGGGTCGACGGGGCCCTCACGGCCACCACGGACACCTTCACCGTGCACGGGCACCACTACGCCGTGTGCGAAATCACCGGGCTCCCCGAGGGCGCGGCCCTGCCCTACGAGGTGTTCCTCGGCGAGGACCGGGTGTGGCCCGAGCCGGACAGCCCCTTCCCTCCCAGCGTCGTGCGCACGACGGCCCCGGACGCGCCCACGCGGCTGCTGTACGGCTCGTGCCGCAGGCCGACGGGTGACACGCCCGAGGGCGTGGTGCGCTACGGCCCGGACATGCTGCGGGCGACCGCCCGGCGCCTGGCGCGCGAGGCGGTGGACGGCAACCTCGTCCTGCTCCTGATCGGCGACCAGGTCTACGCCGACGAACTGGAGGAGCCGATGCGCTCCTTCCTGGCCTCCGTGCGCGAGCCGGACGGCCCAGGCGGCGCCCCTGCGGACGAGGTCGTCCACTACGACGAGTACGCCGAGCTGTACCGGCAGGCGTGGTCCGACCCGCCGGTGCGGTGGCTGCTGTCCACCGTGCCGACCCTGATGATCTTCGACGACCACGACATCCGCGACGACTGGAACACGTCCGCGGAGTGGCGCCGCGCCATGGACGGCCGCCCGTGGTGGCACCGGCGCGTCACCAGCGGACTGGGCGCCTACTGGGTGTACCAGCACCTGGGCAACCTGTCCTCCCCCGCCCGGGCCAAGGACCCGCTGTGGGCCCGCCTCCGCGACGCGGGCGGCGACGGGGCCGACGCCGTCGACGAGTTCGCCCGGCGGGCGCACGCCGAACCGTCCTCCTACAGGTGGAGCCACCGCTACGACGTGGGTTCCGTGCGCGTGCTGATGGCCGACACCCGCTGCTCCCGCGCGCTCGGGGAGGACGCCCTGCACGAGGGGTCGCGGTCGATCCTGGGCGCGGAGGGGCACGACTGGCTGGACGAGAACCTCAGCGGGGGTCCCGACCACGTGGTGGTCGCGTCGACCGTCCCCGTGATGCTGCCCACCGCCGTGCACCATCTGGAGGCCTGGAACGAGGCCGTGTGCGCGGGCGCCTGGGGCCGGTGGCCGCGTCCGTACGCGGAGCGGCTGCGCCAGGCCATGGACCTGGAGCACTGGGGCGCCTTCCAGTACTCGCTGCGCCGCCTGGGCGACGCGGTCCGCGGGGCGGCCCGGGGCGAGCGCGGCCCCGCACCGGCGACGGTGCTGTTCCTCAGCGGTGACGTGCACTTCTCGTACGCGGCGCCCGTCCGGCACAGCGATGTCGCCGAGGGCGGGACCCGGGTGACGCAGCTCGTGTCCTCCCCCCTGTGCAACCAGCTCCCCGCCGGGACGCGCAGGGTCGTGCGCCTGACGTCGAGCCGCTCCGCCCATGTGGTCGGCAGAGTCCTGACGTGGCTGGCGCGCGTGCCCGGGCTCGCCCTGAGCTGGACGCTGGACGGGAAGACCTACGCGGGCAACACCATCGGCGAGGTGGCCTTCGAGGGCCGCGAGGCCGAGGCTCTCTGGTACCACGCCTCCGAGGGGGGCATCGACGCGCTGCCCGGCGTGTACCGGCGCGTGCGGGTCTGAGCCCCTCGCGTCGCGGCCCGGTCCGGCGCCGGGGCGCCGCCGCGGGGTTGGTGACGGCGGCGCCCCGACGGGGTCAGGGCTTGTTCGAGTGCGGCCGTCGCGTGGAGGACGCGGTGCGCCGGGACCGGCGCACCGCGAGCCCGAGGGCTCCGCTGCCCTGTTCCAGGAACTGGCGGGCGGCCCGGTGCACGCTGGAGCGGGGACCCGCGGGGGCGTCGGGGTCGGGGTCGCCGTCCGGGGCGGAGCCGGAGCCCAGGGCCGTGTCGCCACCCTCCCCCTCGGCCTCGCCGGCTCCGGCGCTTCCCAGGTGCGGGAGCTGCCTGGTCGGCTGGACCTCCTGCCCGGAGGTCAGGTGGGGAAGGACGTCGGTCGGCTTCTCCGGTCGCGTCCGCGCCGGGTCCAGGTGGGGCAGCACGTCGGTGGACTCCTCGCCCTCGGCCCGCCGGGACCGCAGATGCGGGAGCACGTCGGTGCGCTCGTCGTCGCGGCTGTCCAGGGGACGGATCGGGCGGGTGCGCTCGGCGGCGGAGGCCGCCGCCTCGGCCGGGGCGGGCACGGCGCCGTCGGAGGCCTCGGCGCTCTCCTCGCGCACGGCCCTCTTCCAGGCCCGCTCCTCCAGCTTCTGGCGCATCGACTCCCGCGAGCGCGCCACCCGCGCGGCCTTCCAGGAGTTGACCGCCGAGGTGACGATCGGCCAGGTCACCTTGGCGGGGCGGGAGAGTGCGTGCCACAGGTAGGCGGTGGTGCCCCATGCCTCCATGGCCCTGCGCGCCCTGGTGATGGTGAAGAAGGTGGGCATGGCCAGCAGGAGCTGGGGCCACGCCAGCAGGAGTGCGGCGAGCAGGGGGTACATGCCCCCGCCCGCGACGGACGCGGCGGCCCCGATCACGACGGGCACCAGCGCCAGGGAGATCCGCAGGCCGGTGAACTGTCGGAACCGGTGCAGCGACCGGCGCGCGGAGACCTGCGGCACCAGCCCTTCGGGCAGGGGCGTCGGCTGGACCATCAGTGCCAGCAGCAGTGTGCCCACACCGACGCTCGCGGCCAGCAGGATCGTCCATCCAGCGGCGGAGTACACACCGCCCACGAGGACGTACACCACGCCCAGGACCGGCAGCGGCGCGGGCAGCCAGAACAGGACGCGTCTGCGCAGCTCGCCCTCCTGCGTCGGCTGGAGAACGAAATCGATCACCGAACGGAAGAACCGGGACCTTTTCCTCGGTCGCTCGACCACAGCGTTGACCCCCCAAGAACGTCGTGACGGAGCGGTGCGGGGACCATCGCCCGAGGGTGTCCTTAACCTCATTGGTCCCGTCGGCAACCCGCCCATCACAAAGCTATCCCTTTTCATGTAGTCCCCGGGCGCACACGGGCAGTCACAGACATACCCGACGCAGGTGAAACTTCCCTAAGTCGGTGTATATGACAGGCAACGATCAGATTACTTCCCCCGCACCTTCCGGTCAGCTCCGTGGCTGATTCCGGACACACGAATCCGTGTGGTGTGCCCCACTCCGCCGCCGCGCGTCATCCGTCGTGCGTCTGTGCCAGACGCCCCAGGGCGACCGCCACACGCAGGACGAACGACCCGCGCCCGTCGGAGGGGGTGCGGCCGGTGAGCTCGGCGATCCGGCTGAGCCGGTAGCGGACGGTGTTGGGGTGGACGAAGAGCATCCGTGCGGTGGCCTCCAACGACGACGCGTGCTCCAGGTACACCGACAGGGTGTCCAGCAGGGGCGACCCCGCGCCGAGGAGGGGTACGTACACCTCCTCCACCAGTTGGCGGCGGGCGTCGGTGTCCCCCTGGAGGGCGCGCTCGGGCAGCAGGTCGTCGGCGAGCACCGGGCGGGGCGCGTCCGGCCAGGCCACCGCCGCACGCAGCCCGCTGACCGCCGCGCGCGCGGACGCGCCCGCCGAGCGCAGGTCCGCGACGGCGGGCCCCACCACCACGGGGCCGGGGCCGAAGAGCCCGGCCAGCGGTTCGGCGGCGGCCGCCGGGAGGTCCTCCTCCGGGTAGCTGCCGCCCACGCCGACCACGACCACGACGCGTCGCCCCTGCGTCCCCGCCAGCACGTCGTGTCCGAGGCGCCGCGCGGCCGAGCGCAGGTCGTCCAGGATCTTCCCGGCGTCCTCACCGCCGGTCTCCCCGGCGACCGCGATCACGGGGGTGTGCGACCAGCTCAGCGCCGACCCCCAGGTCTGGAGCCCGTCCTCGTGGTCGCCGTGCAGGAGCGCGTCGACGATCAGCGCCTCCAGGCGGGCGTCCCACGCGCCGCGCGCCTCGGCGGCGCGGGCGTACACCTTGGCGGAGCTGAACGCCACCTCCCGCGTGTACCGGAGCACCGCCTCGCGCAGCTGCTGTGCGCCGCCGGGGGCGGCCAGCTCCTCGACCTGCCCCTCCACCACGTCGATGACCACGCGGATCATGTCGACGGTCTGCTGGAGGGAGACCGAGCGGGTGAGCTCCCGCGGGGCGGTGCCGAAGACCTCGACGGTGATGGCGGGACGCCCGCGGACCGGGTTGCGGAACCAGTCCACGAAGGCGGCCACGCCCGACTGGGCGACGAGCCCGATCCAGGAGCGGTCCTGGGCGGACATGCGCCGGAACCAGCCGAGCCGCTGTTCCATGCGGGCGACGGCGGCCGTTCCGAGGGTGCCCATGGAGCGCTCCAGACGGCGCACGGTCTCGGCTCGGACGCGTTCCTGCTCCTCCGCGACCGGGTCTGTGTCACCCTCGACTCCGGTGGCGTCCGTGGGGCCGGTGCTGCCCTCGTCGTCACGGGGCGGGTGGGGTTCGCTGTTCACACCTCTAGGTTCGCACCTCCGAGGCACCTGACCGGAGGGCCGCCCCACGCGAGGGGCCGCGATCCGCCCCCCGCCCGACCCCGCCCCGTGATCGGGGGCGAACGGTGCGTACCGTCGGGAGTGATCCCTCACACTGGTTTCTGCACCGTGGGCCCATGTCAGACCACTTTTTGTGGAGTGTCTACAAACGCCCCGGCCGAAGTTCGTGTTTCTCCCTATCCGACTGGTGATCTCCTACAGGGCAAGGTTGATGTCGTGCTCGTAATCGTTGCTCCCGGCCAAGGCGCCCAGGTTCCCGGTTTCCTCTCCCCGTGGCTCGAACTCCCCGGCGTCGCCGAACAGTTCGCCGCGTGGTCCGAGGTGACCGGACTCGACCTGGCCCGCTACGGCACCACAGCGGACGCGGATGAGATCCGCGACACCGCCGTCGCCCAGCCGCTGCTGGTCGGCGCCGGCCTCGTCGCGGCCACAGCCGTGCTCGCCCCGCCATCCGCCCCCTCGCCCGCGCTGCCCGCGGAGGCCTCCCTCGTGGACGCCGTCGCGGGTCACAGCGTCGGTGAGTTCACCGCCGCCGCGATCGCCGGTGTGCTGTCCCCCAAGGACGCGATGGCGCTGGTCGCCGAGCGCGGCCGGGGCATGGCCGACGCCGCCGCCCGTACCGCGACGGGGATGACCGCCGTACTCGGCGGAGACCGCGACGAGGTCCTGGCGGCCATCGCCGCCGCCGGCCTGACACCGGCCAACGACAACGGCTCCGGGCAGATCGTGGCCGCCGGAACCACGGAGCAGCTCGCGGTGTTCGCGGAGAACCCGCCCGCGCGGGCCCGGCTGCGGGCGCTGTCCGTCGCGGGCGCCTTCCACACCGAGCACATGGCTCCGGCCGTGGAGCGCGTCCGCGCGTCGGCCGCGGCCCTGTC
The DNA here is from genome assembly GCF_036327455.1 of Nocardiopsis codii. NCBI lineage: Bacteria > Bacillati > Actinomycetota > Actinomycetes > Streptosporangiales > Nocardiopsidaceae > Nocardiopsis > Nocardiopsis codii. The sequence goes on from NZ_JAUZMY010000055.1 coordinate 18,653, forward strand.
CCCGTCCGACCCCTCGGTCCGCCTCCTGTCCAACGCCGACGGCGCCGTCGTGGACAGCGGCGCGGAGTACCTCGACCGCCTCGTCACCCAGATCTCCTCGCCGGTGCGCTGGGACTCCTGCACCCGGACCCTGGCCGACCTCGGGGTGACCGCCCTGATCGAGCTCACCCCGGCCGGCACGCTGACCGGGCTGGCCAAGCGCGCGCTGCGCGGTGTGGAGCTCCTCGCGGTGAAGACCCCCGACGACCTCGACCGCGCCGGTGCCCTCATCAAGGAGCACGCCGGGGTCCCCGCCCCTGCGGGCACGGACCAGGAAGGCTAACCATGTTCAGCTCCCCGAACACCCTCGGAGGCGCGACCGTCGTCGCCCTCGGCGAGTACCAGCCGTCCCAGGTCCTCACCAACGCCGACCTGGAGTCCCGCGTCGACACGACCGACGAGTGGATCCAGAGCCGCGTGGGCATCAAGGAGCGGCGCATCGCCGGCCCCGAGGACACGGTCACGAGCATGGCCGTGGCGGCGGGCGGCAAGGCCCTCGCGGCCAGCGGGCTCTCCCCCGAGGACATCGACCTCGTCATCGTGGCGACCTGCACCGTCCAGGACCAGATCCCCAACACCGCGGCCACCGTCGCCGCGAAGCTGGGCATCGTCGCCCCGGGCGCCTTCGACCTCAACGCGGCCTGCGCGGGCTTCTGCTACGCGCTGGGCGTCGCCTCGGACATGGTCCGCGGCGGCAGCTCCCGCAACGTCCTGGTGATCGGCTCCGAGAAGCTCAGCGACTGGATCGACTGGGAGGACCGCTCCACCTGTGTGATCTTCGCCGACGGCGCGGGCGCCGCGATCGTCTCGGCCTCCGAGGAGCAGGGTGTGGGCCCCGTGGTCTGGGGCTCCTCCGGCGAGCGCGCCGACAAGATCCACCTGCGCGAGGGCAAGTACCTCTACCAGGAGGGCCAGGCGGTCTTCCGCTGGACGACCACCGAGCTGTACCAGGTCGCGCTGGAGGCCCTGGAGCGGGCGGGTGTGAAGCCCTCCGAGCTGACCGCGTTCGTGCCGCACCAGGCCAACCTGCGGATCGTGGAGTCCATCGCCAAGAAGCTGGGCGCTCCCCAGGCACTCGTGGCGCGCGATATCGTCACCGCTGGCAACACCTCCTCCGCATCCATCCCGCTCGCGCTCTCGCGCATGATCGGGCGCGGGGAGCTGCCGTCGGGGAGCATCGTCCTCACCCTGGGCTTCGGCGCGGGGCTGGTGTACGCCGCACAGGTGATCCGCATCCCCTGAACACCGCCCGAGCCCGCGGCGGCGCCGCACGCGCCGGGTTCGCAGAACCGCGGCACACGCGGTGCCCCTGAACGACACAGAAACACCAACCAAGGAGAAACGACATGGCTCACAGCGAGCAGGAGATCCTGGCCGGCCTCGGCGAGATCGTCGAGGAGATCGTCGGCACCGAGCCCGCCGAGGTCACCCCGGAGAAGAGCTTCGTGGACGACCTCGACATCGACTCGCTGTCCATGGTGGAGATCGCCATCGCCGCCCAGGACAAGTTCGGCGTGGAGATCCCGGACGACCAGCTCAAGGACCTCAAGACGGTCCAGGACGTCATCACCTTCATCCAGAAGTAGCGCGTTCGGGGCGCCGGGTCCCACCCCTGACGCCGGCGCCCCCACAGGCCACCACCGTGGTCGCCTCCCCCACGAACATCCGCCAACGCCTCCCGGCCCCACCGCCGGGAATGTCCCACGAGAAGGGCGAACGGATCATGTCAAAGACCGATGTCGTCGTCACCGGCCTCGGCGCCACCACCCCCCTCGGGGGTGACGTCGCGACCACATGGTCCGCGCTCCTCGACGGCCGCTCCGGAATCACCAGCCTTCCGGAGGAGTGGCACGAGAAGCTCCCGGTGCACTTCGCCGGACAGATCGCGCAGGAACCCTCCGAGAAGCTGCCCCGGCCGCGCCTGCGCCGCCTGGACCGCACCCAGCAGTTCGCGCTGATCGCCGCGAAGGAGGCCTGGGAGGACGCCGGGTCGCCCGACGTCGACCCGATTCGCCTGGGCGTCGTCGTCTCCAGCGGCATCGGCGGCATCCTCACCATCCTCGAGCAGTACGACATCTTCCGTGAGAAGGGCTGGAAGCGGGTCTCCCCGTTCACCGTGCCCATGCTCATGCCCAACAGCCCCGCCGCCGCGATCAGCCTGGAGTACACCGCCCGGGCCGGTTCGCACGTGCCGGTGAGCGCCTGCGCCTCCAGCGCCGAGGCCATCGCCAACGGTGTGGACATGATCCGCTCCGGCCGCGCCGACATCGTCATCGCCGGCGGCACCGAGGCCGCGATCCACCCGCTGAACATCGCGTCCTTCGCGTCCATGCGGGCCCTGTCCACGCGCAACGACGACCCGCAGACGGCCTCCCGTCCCTGGGACAAGAACCGCGACGGCTTCGTCATGGGCGAGGGCGCGGGCATCCTGATCCTGGAGTCGGCCGAGCACGCCGCACGCCGGGGCGCCCGCGTGTACGCCCACGCCTCCGGTGTGGGCTACACCAACGACGCCTACGACATCGTCCAGCCCGACCCCGAGGGCGCCGGCCAGGCCCGCGCCATCACCCAGGCCCTGGACGACGCCGGCCTCGCCCCCAGCGACGTCGTGCACGTCAACGCGCACGCCACGTCCACCCCCGCGGGCGACGTCGGCGAGACCCGCGCGATCCGCTCGGCGCTGGGCGACTCCGCCGCCGACCAGGTCGCGGTGACCTCCACCAAGTCCATGACCGGCCACCTCCTGGGCGGCGCGGGCGCGGTGGAGTCGATCGCGACCATCCTGGCGCTGCACGACGGGCGCATCCCGCCGACCATCAACATCGAGGAGCTCGACCCGGACGTGGTCGTGGACATCGTCCGCGACAAGCCCCGGGACATGCCCAGCGGTGACGTGGCGGCCGTCAACGAGTCCTTCGGGTTCGGCGGCCACAACATCGCCGTGGTGTTCCGCCGCGCCTGACCCCGCGAACGGATCCCCGCCCCGGCCGTCCGGGGGAGCACTGGTGCCGCGGCGGCCCCCGGCCAGGTCAGAGGGTGTTCGCCACCACGGTCGGTCGCGGTGGCGCGACCGTGTGCGCGTGACCCCGAACAGGTCGTGAAGCTGAGCTGAACAGCCGCGAACAGGCCTTCAGGTCCGGCCGTGTCGGGGTCACCATGAAGGTGTGTCTGCCCTGCATCCCCACCACACGTCGGCGGCGCACCCTTCGGGACACGGTGCGGTCCACCGGCGTTCCCCCGGCGCCACCGGCCCGTCGGACCCGCCCGGGCCGTCCCGCGCCCCCGGCTACCGTCCCATCGTGGACCTGGACTCGGGAGCGGTCGTCGCCGTGGAGGTCGTCGCCGCACCGCCCGCCCCCTCCCCCGCGGTCCCCGGAGGCCCTCCGACCGCGGAGATGGGCGTCCCCGAGGGGACGGCCGTGGCCGACTGGGTGCTGGGCCTGGTCGCGGAGGCGGCCGGGACGGAGAGCCTGCTGCCGCTCGTGCTCCCCCTGCCGGCGCGGATCCTCACCGCCGGGGAGGGCTTCGTGGCCCTGGTGGAGAGCCGGATACGGCGGGCGGGCCGCCGTCCGCGCGACATCACCTTCCTGCTCGGCGCCGACCTGGCGGACCTGCACCGGTCCGTGGTCCTGCCGGGGGTGTCGCGCCTGCGGGCGGCCGGGTTCCGGTGCGGCTTCGGAACGTCGATGGTGCGGCCCGACCTCGTGGTCGAGGCGGCCCCCTTCCTGATGCGGATCGACCCCGGGATCGTGTCCGGGGTGGCGACCGACCAGAGGCACGCGACGGTGGTGGAGGGCCTGGCCCGGATCGGGCGGGGCAGCGGCGTGTACGCGATGGCGTCCGGGGTGGAGGCGGCCGAGGACGTGCTGCGGTTGCGCGCGTGCGGGATACGGCTGGGTACGGGGGCGTTCTTCGCCGACCGCGCCTGGCGGCCCGGGGAGCGGGTGACGCCCGTGCCCGAGCCGACGGCCGGGCAGGGGCGGGAGGAGGACGCGGGGCCGCGGGTCACCGAGTTCATGCTCCCTCCGGTGGGGTTCGACTCCGACACGACCACCGAGCAGGTGCTGGAGGCGTTCACGGGCGATCCGGCGCTGAACAGCGTCATCCTCATCGACCACCGCGAGCGGCCCGTCGGGGTCATCGACCGGACCCGGTTCCTGTTGTCGATGACGGGCAGGTACGGACACGCCCTGCACGCCAAGCGCCCCGCGCTGCGGCTCGCCGAGTCCCCGCGCACGATCCCCGCGTGGATGACGGCCCTGGCGGCGCTCCGCGTGGCGGGCCAGGACACCGAGCGGGTCTACGACGACCTGGTCGCGACCAACTCCTACGGGCAGTGCCTGGGGGTGGTGCACATCAGCGACCTCATCCAGTCCCTCTCCCGGAGCTAGGCCGCCTCCTTCGGAGCTCGCCCCCGCCGGGCTCGCACCCACCCGCTTCCGCGCCCGTGGAGCGCCGCAGGGCCGAACGCCGCACACCGGTCCCGGGAGAGCCGCCCGGACGGCCGCCCGCCGTCCCGGGTCCCGCTGGGGTCACTCCCCCCGGACCGCCCCTCCGGTCCGTTCCGAGCGGAGACCGACCGTGCACGTCCGCTGGGGCGCAGACGCGAACGGCGGGACCGGCACCGGTCGGTGCGGGCCCCGCCGTGGCGTCGTGCGGGTCAGTCGACGGGGTCCGGGCCCTTGGTGCCCGAGGGGCTGCTGGTGGGAGCGGAGCCGTCACCGGAGGAGTACGTGTCGTAGTCCGCCTCCGGGACACCGCCCTCCGCCACCGCCCTGGCGATCGCGGCACGGGTGGCCTCGTCGTTCAGGAACTCCAGCTCGGGGCGCTTGGGCAGGCGCCCGTCCCCGGAGGAGCGGCCCATGAGGCGGCGCCGCAGCCACGGCACCCCGTACTGGCGGGCCCAGCGCCGGTTCTCGCGGCGGCGCAGGATGCGGGGCAGCTGCTGGGGCGGGGTGCTCCAGGGGTCGGTCCAGGACTCGCGCGGCCCCATGGGGAAGCCCAGGAGGTCGGCGATGCGGGCGGCGACGATCTGGTGGCCCGCGCCGTTGAGGTGCAGGCGGTCCTCGCTCCAGGCCCGGGAGTCGGTGAGGGCGTTGAGCGCCCACAGGTCGACGATCTCCGTACCGGTGCGCTCGGCGACGGCGCGCATGTGCATGCTGAAGACCGCGATGCGGCCGCGGTAGTAGCGCAGGACCGGGATCCAGCCGGTGTCGTGCCCGGACAGGATGACCACGCGGATCCCGGCGTCGCGCAGCTGGCGTATGCCCCACTCGAAGTGCTCGGCGAGCTGGTCGAGGTCGCCGCCCGGGCGCAGGACGTCGTTGCCGCCGGCGAGGACGGTCACCAGGTCGGGCTTCCACTCCAGTGTCTGGTCGAGCTGCTCGCCGAAGATGTGCCGCATGCGCCGACCCCGCACACCCAGGTTGGCGTACCGGAACTCCGGGGAGATCCCACCGAGGTGCTCCGCGAGACGGTCCGCGAATCCGCGGTACTCGCCGTTGGGGCCGCTGTCGTCTTCCATCCCCTCGGTGATGCTGTCGCCGATCGCCACGAAGGACCGGATGACGTCCGGTCTGCTCACGCGAGCGGCCGCTGGGGGATTCGTCTCTAGGTCTGTCACGTCAACCAATCATCCGGCTCGACCGTCCCACGCCTACGCAGCGCCGAGGGTGCGCGGGTACGGAATCCTGGTACGGGTCGCGGTCTGCCGCTGACCCAGGTCCGAACACCGTCGACCCCTGGTCGGCCGCGGAGCGCGGCCACCCGGCCGAAGGTCGTTCGGGCGAGGACAGTGCCCGACCAGCATACCCACGACCGACGTCAGAACGCCTGACTTGGGGACCTGCCGGCCCGCTCCGGTTCGTCCCCGCTCCCGGAGCGCGTCACGCTCACCTGTTGCACGGGGAGGGCGGGCGTATGACGGCACAGTGAACAACAACGACCGGCTGGTGCGATACGAGCCATAAGCGGCTTATGAGCTAACTCACACGCCGGTGCGGCCTCCGTACACCGATCTCCCTTGTCACGGTGATCACACGGCGCGGTCACGGGGAGGTCGCCGCAGACCGGGCCGGCCTGGGGGTACCCATGTGGCCCCGGGGCACGTACGATCTCGGAGAAGTGCTCACGGCACCCCTGTCCCCTGGATCGCCGTGCCCACCCGTGGCACACCGGAACTGCTCACGGTCCGGCCCCACCCGGGTGAAGGGCGCGTACTGTGGTGCATCGAACCGAAGGCCCGTGCGGTTCCTCCCCAATTCACGTGCAGACACCAGGAGGTCGAGGTCCCCAGCGGATGAACGCCGTCTCTCCGATCTGCCTCGTCGACCTCGCTCCCGCCCTGCGGTGGTCGAGGTCGCCGGATGTGGCACCCCTGCTCCATCACGACCGGTTGATCGACGGCTGGTGGCACTCGCTGCCGGTCGCCCGCGTCCTGGACATCGCGGGCCCGCCGTGGCTGGCCCACGGCATCGCGCGCCTGGCGGTCGAGCAGTGGGGCCACGTCCCCCTCTCCGAGTTCCTGCCGAGCCTGCGCACCCAGCAGGTGACCTGCGCGGACCTCTCCGAGCCCGTGCGCGGCGCCGTCACCGCCACCGCGGGCGACTGGGACCGCCTCATCTCCACCCCGCCGCAGGAGATCGGCGAGTGGCCGCTCTCCGGCTGCGGGGTCCTCGACGTCGTGAGCACGGTCGCCTGGCGGGCCCTGCAGCCCTGCTGTGAGCTTCCTGGCGGCCCCACCCCCTCACCGGCCCTGATGATGGAGGCCGTGCGCACCATCGCGCACTGGATCCCCGACACCGTGCCGGACCACGTGCGCAGCGCCCTGGAGTACCTCAGCGCGGCCACCGGCGCCGACGGCGCCGCCGCGGACACCGACCCCTCCGGCCACGGCTCGATGCCGCCGCAGACGCCCGCCACCCGGGCGATCCGCACCCTGAGGGCTCTGCGGGCCCAGCGCGAGGAGCGGGACGGGGTCGACGCCCCGTTCCTGGAGGAGGTCGCCGTCAACGGGCACGGCGGCGCCGCTCCCAACGGCATGGTGAGCTCCGCCGCGATGATCCCCGGCTCCGCCCTGGGCTCCGGGGCCGCCGGCACCGGTACCGAGGCCGACAGCGGCCCGGGGGACCTGCGGTCCCAGTTCCGGAGTTCCCTGGTGGGGCCCGGCCGCACACTGCGCCGGCCCAGCTTCGGCCCTCCCAAGGCCATGCGGCCGGACCACGTCGAGGAGCGCCCCCCGCCCCCCGCCCTGGGCCAGCACCCCCTGGTGGACCTGGTCGAGGAGATGTTCCGCTCCTGGCCCGACCTTGAACGCACGGTCGCGGCCGAGCGCCTCTTCGCCACCGACCCCATCAGCATCCGGGTGCTCTCCGAGCAGATCGCGGTCGACGTGACCGAGATCCGCGGCGCCCAGCGCAAGGTCGAGGAGCGCCTGCTCCGCTGGCTGGGCTCCCCCGAGGGGGCGGCGATCACCAAGCACATGCGGGAGCTGTCGGACCAGCTGGGGTCGGCGACCACCATCGACCGGCTGATCAACGCGCACTCCGACCACCCCGTGGACGTGCCCACGCTGAACACCCCCCTGTGGCGGGTGATCATCACCCTGTTCACCGACCGCCGCATGCACAACGGCTGGCTGATCGCCGACGACCCCAACCGCCTGCGCTGGCAGACCCGCGAACTCCTGGGCGACGCCCCCAACATGACCGAGGCGGGCCTGCGGCTCGGCCGGATCGGCATCCGCCAGCAGGAGCTGCGCGCCTGGCTCCTGAGCACACCCGGGGTGAGCCTCAAGGACGGGCACGTGTTCGTCGACACGTCGGTGCCCATGGAGGCTCCCACCAACCACCCGGGCCACATCGCCCCGGAGGACTCGGGGGCCACCACCGAGAACGGGCTGCCGATCCGGCGCCGCCTCGACGGCCAGGCCGCCCCCGCGCAACCCGAGCCCGCCGACCCCGTCCCGGTCCCCGACCACCAGCAGAGACCAGCCCACGAACAGGGCCCTGTGTCGTTCGGTCCCCCCGGACACGAACCCCACCGCCCCGTGCTCCTGGGGCAGCCGCACGGCGCGGCCCCGCTCCTCCAGCCGGTGCTCGCCTCGCACGCCCCCGCCGCACGCCCCGGCGCGAGCGACCCCGCGATGGCGGCCCGCTGCTTCCGCGCCCCGGACGGGCGCTGGTGGCACCGCATCGACATCACCGCCGACCACCTCAACGGCGCTCCCGTCGCCGTCCCCAACGGATACGCCACCCACCTGGGGCTGCAGCCGGGACGCCTGCTGTGCCTGACGGCGCCCGGCGCGGACCTGCTGGTCCTCGTCTGGAGGGACCAGCCCGCGTTCGACTCGCTGCGTCCGCTGCTGCGCCGCCAGGCCGCCCAGCCCGGCGACCGCATGTTCATCACCGTGGCGGGTGACCGGCTGGACGCGCGCAAGCTTCCCGCCACCGACCTGGGCGGGTACACTCCCGCGGCCCGCGCCCTGCACCTGAGCGGGTACACGGCGCCCGCCTCCACGGACGACGCGCTCAAGATCCTGTCCCGCCGGATCACCGACCACGACGACGACGCGCTCGCCGACCCGCAGTCGCTGATCGACCTGTTGACCCTGCGCGGGGACAACGACATCGCCGGGGAGCTGCGCTCGGGGCTGTTCGCAGCGCACTAGGGCGTGTTCTGTGGATGCTTTCGGTTGACTCGGCGCTTGCGCCGATCGACGCGAGCGGCTTCCAGGCCATCTCTCGCAAGACGGGTAGCGCAGTTCAGCCCGGGTTCGGCTGTCCGAGCGCAGTCGGCGCGGCGAGAGGCAGCCCGGGAGACGCGAGCCCGGAATGATCCGCGGAACGCGGCCCAGCCCCCGTCACGGGTTCTCACAACCCTCATCCGCCCTCGTCGCCCCGGGACCGCCGTCCCGGGGCGTCTTCCGTTGCGCACGCGCGGGCACCCCGTCCGGAGAAAAAGCCCACCCGGGGTGTCCCACCAGGGGACAGACCATGTAGGTTAGCCTCACCTAAGTATGAATCGAGGTGGTCCCCCTGTCCACGTACCAGCATCTGGCTCCCCCGCCCGCGGAACGCGCCCGGTCGGTCCTGAGCCGTCCCAACCCCGTGACCGTGACGACCCAGGACCACGCCGTCCACCTCGACGAACCCGCCTGCCACATCCACCCCAACGGGTCGGTGAGCCTGCTGGTCCCCGACCGCCACCTGCTCCTGGAGAGGGTCGGCCGGCACACCACCGCCGCCACGGTCGAGTTCACCGACACCGCCCCGGTGCTGCTGCGCGACCGCACACGCTCCCTCCTGTGGATCAGCGGCACCCTGACCCGGCTGGACCACCCGACGGCTCGTCTGCGCGCCCTGCGCCTCCTGCGCGAGGACCCCGACGAGCGGCTGCTCGACATCGGCCACGGCCGGACGATGGTGGCGCTGGAGCCCTACCTCGTGGTCCACTCCGACACCGACGGCTGCCACCTCCTGCGCACGGACGAGTTCGTCCGGGCCCGCACGGACCCCTTCGGGCGCTGGGAGGGGGAGTGGCTGCGCCACCTGGAGGAGGACCACCCCGACGTGCTGCACGCGATGGTCGTGCGCTCCCCCGAGCCCCTGCCCCCCGGGCGCCCCCGCCCTCTGGGGGTGGACCGCTACGGGATCAGGCTCCGCTTCGAGGGCCCCGACGGCGACCTCGACGCCCGGCTGCCCTTCAGCAGGCCCGCGGACACCCCCCACGACGTCGCGGCCGAGGTCCACGGCATGGCGGGCCTCCCCCACCACTGCGGCCCCTGAGGGATCGGCTCGCGCCCGCCCCCGGGTCGGCGCAGGTGAGGACCGACCGGTCCGCCGGGAACGTCGCGGACCGCCTGCGCGGCCGGTCCCACGGGACCCGGAGAGCAGAACGCGGCGGGGGCGGTCCCACAAGTGCCGGCCCGCCCCCGGGTGACGCGGTCATCCCATCCGCCGCAT
>NZ_JAUZMY010000056.1:0-27850 GCF_036327455.1 Nocardiopsis codii
CCGGGGGGGGCGGGCCCCCACCGGCCCGGCCCCGCCGCGTGGTCACGCGTTCATCCGATCCGCCTCAGACGTTGAAGCCCAGCATGCGCAGCTGGTCCCGCCCGTCGTCGGTGATCTTGTCCGGACCCCACGGCGGCATCCAGACCCAGTTGATCTTGACCTCGCGCTCGAACTCGTCGAGGGCGCTGTGCGCCTGGTCCTCGATCACGTCCGTCAGGGGGCACGCCGCACTGGTCAGCGTCATGTCCAGGGTGATGACCTGGTCATCGGCGTTCACCCCGTACAGCAGGCCCAGGTCGACGACGTTCACGCCCAGTTCCGGGTCGATCACGTCCTTGAGAGCCTCGCCGATCTCCTCGACCAGCGCCTCCGCCTCCGGGGAGAGGGGAGCCGTCTCGGGGGCCTCGGGAGCCTCTGCGGCCTCGGCCGTCGTCGTCTCGTTCTCGCTCATCAGACGCCTTCCTTCTCCAGGGACTGCGACACGGCGTCCTTCCATGCCATCCAGCCCAGCAGGGCGCACTTGACGCGCGCAGGGTATTTCGACACCCCGGCGAACGCCACGGCGTCCTCCAGGACGTCCTCGTCGGGCTCTCCCTTGCCCCGGGACTGCATCAGCTCCGTGAAGGCGTCCAGGGTGGTCATGCCCTCGGCGACCGTCCGTCCGATCAGCAGGTCGGTCAGCACCGACGTGCTGGCCTGGCTGATCGAGCAGCCCATCCCCTCGTAGGAGACGTCGCTGACGACGGCCTCCTCGTCGAGCCCGGCCACGCCCTCGGCCGGGGTCAGCGCCACTCGGAGCGTCACCTCGTCCCCACAGGTGGGGTTGATGTGGTGGGCCTCCGCGTTGTGCGGATCCCGCAGCCCCTTGTGGTGCGGATTCCGGTAGTGGTCCAGGATGATCTCCTGGTACATCGCGTCCAACTGCATGGTCAGGCTGTTCCTCGTTCTAGGGCCGGGTTCCGAAGAACTTCTGTGCGGCCCTGATGGCCTCCACCAGCGCGTCCACGTCCTCCAGCGTGTTGTAGAGGTAGAAGGACGCACGTGTGCTCGCCGGGATGCCCAGCTTGCGGTGCAGCGGCCACGCGCAGTGGTGGCCCACACGGACCTCCACGCCCCGGTCGTCGAGCACCTGCCCCAGGTCGTGCGGGTGGATGTCGTCCACGACGAACGACACCGCGCCGCCGCGGTCCACCGCCTCGGTGGGCCCGACGATCCGCACACCCTCCAGCGCCCCCACCTGCTCGAGCGCGTACTCGGTGAGTGCGTGCTCGTGCGCGGCGACCTGGTCCATACCCACCTTCGACAGGTAGTCGCAGGCCGCGGCGAGGGCGACCGCCTGGGGCGCCATCGGCACCCCTGCCTCGAACCGCTGCGGCGGCTCCGCCCACGTGGAGTACTCCATGTGGACGACGCCGATCATCGATCCGCCGGTGATGAACGGCGGCATCGCCTCCAGCAGCTCCCGGCGCCCCCACAGGACGCCGATGCCGTTGGGGCCGAGCATCTTGTGCCCGGAGAACGCCAGGAAGTCGACGCCCAGCGCGGTGACGTCCACCGGCATGTGCGGAACCGACTGGCAGGCGTCCAGGACGGTCAGGGCGCCGACCTCGCGGGCGCGGGCGACGATGGGGGCGACCGGGTTGACGGTGCCCAGCACGTTGGACTGGTGCGTGAACGCGACCACGCGGGTGCGCTCGTTGACCAGTTCACCGATGCCGGACAGGTCGAGGCGGCCGTCCTCGGTCACCGGGAACCAGCGCAGCGTCGCCCCGGTGCGCTGGCAGAGCTGCTGCCAGGGCACCAGGTTGGCGTGGTGCTCCATCTCGGTGACGACGATCTCGTCGCCGGGACCCACCTGGAAGCCGCGCAGGCCCTCGTCGGCGGTGGCGGCGTTGCCCATGGCGTACGCCACCAGGTTGATCGCCTCGGTGGCGTTCTTGGTGAACACCACCTCGCCGACGTTCCCGCCGATGAACCCGGCGATGGTCTCCCGGGCCGACTCGTAGGCGTCGGTCGCCTCCTCCGCGAGCTGGTGCGCACCACGGTGCACCGCCGCGTTGTGGCGTTCGTAGAACTCACGTTCGGCGTCGAGCACCTGACGGGGTTTCTGCGAGGTCGCCCCGGAGTCGAGGTACACCAGCGGACGCCCGTCGCGGACGGTCCGGGAGAGGATCGGGAAGTCCTCCCGGATCGCCGCGACGTCGAGCCGACCTGCGCCGGCCCGACCGAACTCGCGGACTGTCGTCATGGGTTACGCGCCCGCCTTCACGAAACGCTCGTAGCCGTCGGCCTCCAGGGCGTCGGCCAGCTCCGGACCGCCGGACTCGGCGATGCGGCCCTGGGCGAAGACGTGGACGAAGTCCGGCTTCACGTAGTTGAGGATCCGGGTGTAGTGCGTGATGAGCATGACGCCCATCTCGCCGTCGGCCTTGGCGCGGTTGACGCCCTCGGAGACGACCTTGAGCGCGTCGACGTCCAGACCGGAGTCGGTCTCGTCCAGGATCGCGACCTTGGGCTTGAGCAGCTCCAGCTGGAGGATCTCGTGGCGCTTCTTCTCACCGCCGGAGAAGCCCTCGTTGACGCCGCGGGCGGCGAAGGCCGAGTCGATGGACAGGTCCTTCATCGCGCCCTGGAGCTCCTTGGAGAACTGCCGGAGCTTGGGGGCCTCGCCGCGCACCGCCGTGACGGAGCTGCGCAGGAAGTTGGACATGGACACGCCAGGGACCTCGACCGGGTACTGCATGGCCAGGAAGACGCCGGCGCGGGCGCGCTCGTCCACGCTCATCTCCAGGATGTTCTCCCCGTCGATGAGCACCTCGCCCTCGGTGATCTCGTAGCGCGGGTGGCCGGCGATCGCGTAGGCCAGGGTGGACTTGCCGGAGCCGTTCGGCCCCATGATGGCGTGGGTCTCACCGGAGTTGATGGTCAGGTCGACGCCCTTGAGGATCTCCTGCCTCTCGTCCTCTCCGATGAGGACGTCGGCGCGCAGACCGCGGATTTCGAACTTCGTCATGTCAGAGCCTCAGGAATTCTTCTCGTCCAACGACACGAGCACGTCGTCGCCGTCGATCTTCACGTCGTAGGTGGGTACCGGCTGGGTCGCGGGCGGGTTGATGGGCGCCCCCGAACGCAGGTCGAAGCAGGAGCCGTGCAGCCAGCACTCGATGGTGCCGTCCTCGACCTCGCCCTCCGACAGGCGGACCTCGGCGTGCGAGCACACGTCCCGCACGGCGAACACCTCGCCCTCGGAGCGGACCAGCGCGATGGGTGTCTCGTCGTCGGTCTCGATACCGAGGACCCCCTCGTCGGGGATCTCGGAGAGCTCGGCGACCTTCACCCAGCGTCCGCCCTCACTCATGTTCGGCCAGCTTGCGCTCGACCTTGTCCATGATGCCCTCGCGCAGCTCACCGACCGGGATGCGGTTGATCAGCTCGAGGAAGTAGCCGCGGATGACCAGGCGGCGGGCCTCGTCCTCCGGGATACCGCGCGAGCGGAGGTAGAACAGGTGGATGTCGTCCAGGCGCCCGCTCGCGGCGGCGTGCCCCGCACCCTCCACCTCGCCGGTGAAGATCTCCAGGTTGGGCACCGAGTCGACGCGGGTCTCGTCGGTCAGCTGGAGGTTGCGGTTGTGCTCGTACGAGTCGGTGCCGGTCGTGCCCTCGCCGATGATCACGTCGCCGATCCACACGCCGTGCGCGCCCTTGCCGCTCAGCGCACCCTTGTACTCCACCCGGGACCGGGTGTTGGACATGTTGTGGTCGATGAGCGAGCGGTGCTCGTGGTGCTGACCGTCACCGGTGAAGTACAGGCCGTGGAGCTCGGCGTTGGCGCCGCGCCCCTTGTAGGCCACCTTCGGGGAGAGCCGGACCACGTCGCCGCCGAGGGTGACCACGATCGACTTGAACGTGGCGTCCTTGGAGACCTGGGCGTTGTGCTGGGACACGTCGACGGCGTCGCGGTCCCAGTCCTGCACGCTGATCAGGGTCAGGCGGGCGCCCTCGGCGACGTGGACGTCCACGCTGCCGGCCCGGACGCCGGTACCGGTCTGGTTGAGGACGACGATCGCCTCGGCCAGCGGCTTGACGTCGATGACGTACTGGTCGAAGCGCGTGCCGCCCTGGGCCTCGCGGGAGATGACGACCGGCCGCTCCAGGGCCTTGCCCTGGGCGACGGTGACGACCGTGGCCTCCTCGAAGGAGGTGTAGGCCTGGGCGGTCACGCGGTCGGCCGGGAACCCGGCGGTGCCGAGCCTGGAGTCGCCGCGGCCGACCGTCTCGACGGTGACGCCCTCGGGGGCGTCGATGTCGAGCTTGTCGGTGCCGTCGGCGACGGCGGTGCCGTCGTGCAGGCCCTTGAGGCGGCGGACGGGCGTGAAACGCCACTCCTCCTCGCGGCCGTTGGGGACGGGGAAGTCGTTCACGTCGAAGGACCCGTGGGTCGCCAACTTGGAGAACGGGATGTCCCCGAGGCCGTGGCTGTGGGCCTTGGGTTCGATGCTGGGGCCGGTCAACTTAACCAACCGCTCCTTCCATCTGAAGCTCGATCAGCCGGTTCAGTTCCAGCGCGTACTCCATGGGCAGCTCGCGCGCGATGGGCTCGACGAACCCGCGCACGATCATGGCCATGGCCTCGTCCTCGTTCATCCCCCGGCTCATCAGGTAGAAGAGCTGGTCCTCGCTGACCTTGGAGACGGTCGCCTCGTGCGCGAGCTCGGCGTCGTCCTCGCGCAGGTCGTTGTAGGGGTAGGTGTCCGAGCGGCTGACCGTGTCGATCAGCAGCGCGTCGCACTTGACGGAGGACTTGGCGTTGTGCGCGCCCTCCTGCACCTGCACCAGACCCCGGTAGGAGGCGCGGCCCCCGCCGCGTGCCACCGACTTGGAGATGATGGTGGAGGAGGTGTTGGGCGCGCAGTGCACCATCTTGGAGCCGGTGTCCTGGTGCTGGCCCTCGCCCGCGAAGGCGATGGACAGGGTCTCGCCCTTGGCGTGCTCCCCCATGAGGTACACGGCCGGGTACTTCATGGTCACCTGGGAACCGATGTTGCCGTCGATCCACTCCATGGTCGCGCCCTCTTCGGCGATGGCGCGCTTGGTGACCAGGTTGAAGACGTTGTTCGACCAGTTCTGGATGGTCGTGTAACGGCAGCGGGCGTTCTTCTTGACGATGATCTCGACGACCGCGGAGTGCAGCGAGTCCGACTTGTAGATCGGCGCGGTGCAGCCCTCGACGTAGTGGACGTAGGCGCCCTCGTCGACGATGATCAGCGTCCGCTCGAACTGGCCCATGTTCTCGGTGTTGATCCGGAAGTAGGCCTGGAGCGGGATCTCGACGTGCACGTTCTTGGGCACGTAGATGAACGACCCGCCGCTCCACACCGCGGTGTTGAGCGCGGCGAACTTGTTGTCGCCGGGCGGGATCACGGAGCCGAAGTACTCCTCGAAGATCTCCGGGTGCTCCTTGAGGGCGGTGTCGGTGTCGAGGAAGATGACACCCTGCTCCTCAAGGTCCTCGCGGATCTGGTGGTAGACGACCTCGGACTCGTACTGCGCGGCGACACCGGCGACCAGGCGCTGCTTCTCCGCCTCGGGGATGCCGAGCCGGTCGTAGGTGTTCTTGATGTCCTCGGGCAGGTCCTCCCAGGAGGTGGCCTGCTTCTCCGTGGACCGCACGAAGTACTTGATGTTGTCGAAGTCGATCTTGGACAGGTCCGCGCCCCAGTTGGGCATCGGCTTCTTGTCGAAGAGCTTGAGGGACTTGAGTCGGAGCTTGGTCATCCACTCCGCCTCGTCCTTCTTCGAGGAGATGTCGCGGACGACATCCTCGTTCAGGCCACGGCGGGCGGTGGCCCCGGCCGTGTCGGAGTCGGCCCAGCCGAACTCATAGTTTCCGATCCCTTCGAGCTCGGGATGCGCGATAGACGTCATGCGCGGACTCCTCCAGGACTCAGGTGTCCTTGTGGTGAACTGAGCCGCCCGCCCCCTGGCGGATGGCCTCTGACGCGGGGGTATGGCTGTCCCCGCCCGCCACGTCGCCCCGAGGGGTGACGTGCGTGGTGCACACACCGTCGCCGTGGGCGATGGTGGCCAACCTGCGCACCGGGGTGCCCAGAAGTCGCGAGAAGGCCTCGACCTCGGCTTCGCAGAGCTGCGGGAACTCCGCGGCCACGTGGGCGACCGGGCAGTGGTGTTGGCACAGCTGGTCGCCGCCCCCTGGTGCGGGCGCCTGGCCCGCGGTGGCGGCGTAGCCGTCGTTGGAGAGGGCCTCGGCCAGCAGTCGGACGCGCTGTTCGGGGGGAACCGCGTCCAACAGCGGCCTGTAGCGCCTCTCGAGATCGGCGACCTGACTCCGGGCGAACTCGCCGACGGCCCCGGCTCCCGCGGTCTCCGACAGGAAGCGGAGCGCGCTGGTGGCGAGGTCGTCGTAGGCGTGGACGAAGGCGTCCCGCCCGGCCTCGGTGATGGCGAAGACCTTGGCTGGCCGGCCCCTGCGGCGTCGTCCGCCGTGGGGTCGGGCGTCGCGGGCCTCGACCATGCCCTCACCGGTCAGGTTGTCGAGGTGGCGGCGGATCGCCGCCGGAGTGAGTCCGAGCCGCTCCCCCAGGGAGGATGCGGTGATCGGGCCCTTCTCCAGGATGAGCCGCGCGACGCGGGCGCGGGTACCGGTCTCGGCCCCCCGCTCGGGTCCGGCCAGGGCACGGGGCACACTGCTGGCCTCGGGCACGGCGCTCCCCTCCCTGGTCGTACGCGGCTCGTGTTTTAGACAACATCAGTGTGGCCTAAATAAGTCCGTTGAGGCAAACGCCCACTCATGCCCTTCATCACGAAGGTCAGGCTTGCCTAACAGCATGTTCACGCGCCCGAAACCCGAGGTCGCCACCGCACGCGAACCGGGAGCCACCCCGAATTCCCACATTTTGATACGCACAACTCAGAATATGGACTTTTCTTGTTCTTCACGCCCCGGGCCCCGCGACCGCCCGACGCGGGCCGGTGAAGGGCCCCGCCCGGCCGCACGTAAACTCAGGCCCCATGGACACAGCCGCGGTCGAGGTCGTCGACCTGGTCAAGCGCTACGGCGCCACCACCGCAGTCTCCGGCCTCACGTTCAGCGCGCGCCGGGGCGCGGTGACGGCCCTGCTCGGACCCAACGGGGCGGGCAAGACGAGCACCATCGAGGTCTGCGAGGGGTTCCGGCGCGCCGACGGCGGGCGGGTGCGGGTCCTGGGCCTGGACCCCGTCACCGACGCCACCGCCCTCAAGCCCCGCGTCGGGGTGATGCCCCAGTCCGGCGGCGTCCCCACCGGCGCCCGCGCGGCGGAGTGGCTGCACCTCATGGCCTCCTTCCACGCGAGGCCGATCGACCCCCGTGTCCTCCTGGAACGGCTGGGCCTGAACTCGGTGGCCACCACCCCGTTCCGTCGCCTCTCCGGCGGCCAGCAGCAGCGCCTGTCCCTGGCCTGCGCCGTGGTGGGCCGTCCCGAACTGGTGTTCCTGGACGAGCCGACCGCGGGCCTGGACCCGCAGGCCCGCATGGCCACCTGGGACCTGGTCTCGGCCCTGCGCGAGGCGGGCGTGGCGGTCATCCTGAGCACCCACCACATGGAGGAGGCCGAACGGCTGGCCGACCACGTGGTCATCATCGACCGCGGCGCCGTGGTGGCCGGGGGAGCACCGTCCGAGCTCACCGAGGGGCGCCGCGAGGTGTGCTTCTCCAGCACCCCGGTGGACACCGGGTCGCTCCTGGCCGCCCTGCCCGGGGGCAGCAGGGTCGCCGACGGGACCACCGCGGACGGCCGCCACGAGTACGTGATCACCACCGACGACGCCGACGCGCTCGGACCCGAGTTCCTGGCCACGGTCACCGCCTGGTGCGCGTCGGCCGGTGTCCTCGCCGAGGATCTGCGCGTGCGACGGCGTACCCTCGAAGACGTCTTCCTCGAACTCACGGGCAGGGAACTGCGCGACCAATGACCGAGCACACCTCCAGCACGACCACGCGGGCCGCCGGCGCCGCCCCGACCACCGCCTTCCCGGACGGTGGCGCCTCGCTGTTCACTCCCGCGCCCGGGGCCGCGCCGATGTGGCGGATGGTCGCCTCGCAGGCCCGCATGGAACTGCGGGTGATGCTCCGCCACGGCGAGCAGTTCCTGCTGACCATGGTCATCCCCGTCCTGCTGCTGGTGGGGTTCAGCCTCACCTCCGTCCTGGACGTGGGCGAGGGTCCCCGGGTGGACGCGCTCACGCCGGGCGTCCTGGCCCTGGCGGTGATGTCGACGTCGTTCACCGGCCTGGCCATCGGCACCGGCTTCGAGCGGCGCTACGGGGTGCTGAAGCGGTTGGGCGCGACACCGCTGTCCCGGTTCGGGCTCCTGGCCGCCAAGACCCTCGCCGTGCTGGGCGTACAGGCCATCCAGATCACGGTGCTGTGCGCGGTGGCCCTGACGCTGGGCTGGTCCCCCGAGCTCGGCCCGGCGCAGGTGCTGTCGGCGATCGCCCTGGTGCTGCTGGCGACAGCCGCGTTCAGCTCTCTCGGACTGCTCATGGCGGGCACCCTGCGGGCGGAGGCGACCCTCGCCGGGGCCAACCTGGTCTACGTGCTGATGCTCGGACTGGGCGGGGTGCTCTTCCCGACCAGCAGCTTCCCCGGACCGATGGAGCAGGCCGCCTCGTTCCTGCCGATCACCGCCCTCAGCTCGGGACTGCGGACCGTCCTCGCGGACGGGTCCCTTCCCGGCCTGGCGGCGTTCGCGGTACTGGCCGCGTGGGCCCTCGTCTGCGGCCTCCTCGCGAGCCGCCTCTTCCGCTGGGAGTGACGCGCGAGGGGCGCGCCCCGACGGGGGCGGCGCACACCCCTCGGGTCCCGCACTCCTAGGATGGGGCGCATGCTCGACGTCGACGCGGTCACCGAGATCCTCCGTGAGGCGGCGGAGGCGGCGGTCCTCCCCCGGTTCCGGTCCCTGTCCGAGGGCGAGGTCGAGGAGAAGGCCCCGGGCGAGCTCGTCACGGTGGCCGACCGCGAGGCGGAGGAGCTGATCAGCGCCCGCCTGCGCGGCGTCGTCGCCGCCCCCGTCGTGGGCGAGGAGGCCGCCTCAGACGACCCCGGCCTGCTCCGGGCCCTGCGCACGGAACCGGTGGTCTGGCTGGTCGACCCCGTCGACGGAACCCGCAACTTCGTCCGGGGCGACACCGGTTTCGCCGTGATGGCCGCCCTGGTACGCCGCGGCGAGACCGTCGCGGCCTGGATCCTGCGCCCAACGGAGGACCGGGTCTACGTCGCCGAGCGGGGCTCCGGCACCTGGCGCGACGGGGTGCGGGTGCACCGGGCGCCCGCGCCGACCGACCCGGCCCGCCTGCGCGGCTCGGTCCTGACACGCTTCCTCGACCCCGCCGGGCGGCACCGCGCGGCGGAGGCCGCTCCGCGGTTCGCGTCCGTGGGGCCGGGCGCGCACTGCGCCGGGGTGGACTACCCGCTCCTGTTCGAGGGCGGCCAGGACTTCGTCCTGTTCCACCGCACGCTGCCCTGGGACCACGCTCCCGGAACCCTGATGGTGACCGAGGCCGGAGGCGTGTGCCTGCGGCCGGACGGCGGCGAGTACCGTCCGGGGGACGACGCCGTCGGCCTGCTCAACGCCTCCGACGGCGAGTGCTGGAAGACCGTGCGGTCCCTGCTCCTCGGCTGAGTTCCCCGGGGCCCCTCGCAGTGCGCGGCGGCCCGGGCCCCGTGTCCGGGCGCGGGGGCGCCGCGCGGCCGCGCGGCGTCCCGACAGGGGGCTCCGGCCCGGTCAGCCCAGGGGGAGCAGGCGCCACTGCTGGTGGGCGTGGGAGCCGTCGGGCGCCTGGACGATCGCCGTGCCGTTGTCGGGCGCGCCTCCCTGCGCTTCGAGTGCCTGCCCCGTGGCCCTGTTGAGCAGGCGGACCACACCGTCCCCGACCTCGGCGACCGACCATTGCTGGTTGGCGGCTCCGGTGCGGGTGAGCAGCGTCGCCGCAGGCTGTGCGGGGTCGGGCGGGACCTCCAGGACCTTGCCGCTGCCGACGCCCTCGATCTCGTAGAAGCCCTGTTCGTCGAGCGGGACGAACCTCCACTGCTGGTTCCCCGCATCGTGGCGGTCCCACAGGTGGACGGGGGCGCCGTTGTCGGTGGAGGCGCCCGCGACGTCGGCGACGCGGTCGCCGTGCACGTTCTGGAGGACGTAGACGAGCTCGGGGTCCATGCCCGCGGGGTGGACGTACTCCTCTTCCTCCTCGGGTTCCTCGGACTCCTCGGGCCCGCCGGGGGGCTGGACGAGGATGCCCGAGGCCACGCTCATCTCGGGCTCCTCCGGCTCCCCGGAGTCCGCGGCGAGGAGCCCGCCGGTGTAGCCGCCGATCACGGCGACGAGGACGAGTGCCAGCGCTCCGGCGAAGAGCGGCCAGCTCGGCACGTACCGTTCCTGGGCGCGGGGGACGCTGCGGGCTCGGCGTCGGGACATGTGAGGACACTCCAGCGGGCGACGGGTGAGGGACGTGTCGGCCACGACCCCGCACCATTTGACACCACCTGACCCGCTACGCGCACGTTCGCCCTCCGTCTACGGTCCCGCCGAGGCTCGATAGGGTCCCGCCATGGAAGCCATCGGAGTCCCCTGGTTCATCGCGGTCCGGTACCTCGGCCCGCCGGTCCTGCTGCTCCTGGTGGGCGGAGCACTGCTCGTGTGGCGTCCGCCCGCCCGCCGGGGACTGGTGTGGGCGGCGCTGGTGACGAACCTGGTGGCGGCGGCCCTCCCCTTCCTGTGGATCGGCTTGCAGATCCTCACCGACCAGGCGGAGCGGACGGTGTTCGGTCTGGTCATGACCCTGCTCCAGCCCCTGGTCGTGGTCGTGGCCTGGCTGTTGGTGCTGACCGCGCTGATCCACCGCCCGCCCGCCGTCGCGGGCACCGTCCCCGCCGTCGCGGTCGAGCGGGCCGCCGCGGTGCACGCGGGGGGCCCGGAACCGCACACGCCTCCCGGGGGCCGCCCCCGTACGGGGGCGGGGACGAGGACGGGGATCCGGAGAGGACGCCCGAAAACGTAGGATGACTGATCATGAGCATCCCGACCACTCCCCAGGAGCCGTTCTCCCTGCGGACCGCGGCGGAGGCGATACCGCCGGTCTGGCTGGTGATGATCAGCATCGTCTCCGTGCAGACCGGCGCGGGCGTGGCCAAGAACCTGTTCGACTCGCTTCCCCCGGCAGCCGTGGTGTGGCTGCGACTGCTCACCTCGGCCGCACTCCTGGTCCTGCTGGTCCGCCCCGCGCTGCGGGCCCGCAGCCGGACCGACTGGCTGGTGGTGGTCGGATACGGCGTCGCGCTGGCGATGATGAACTTCCTCATCTACCAGGCGTTCGCGCGCATCCCGCTGGGGATCGCCGTCACCATCGAGTACCTGGGACCGCTGACCATCGCGATCCTGGGGTCGCGGCGCAGGATCGACCTGGTGTGGGCCGGGCTGGCCGGACTGGGCGTGGTCGCGCTGGGCCTGGAGTCGGGCTCCATGGACCCGCTGGGCATCCTGTTCGCCGTGCTCGCCGCGGTCGCCTGGGCGGGGTACATCCTGCTCAGCGCGGCGACGGGACAGCGGTTCAGCGGTGCGTCCGGGCTGGCGATCGCCAGCGTGGTGGGCGTGGTGATCATGGCCCCGGCGGGGATCTCCGAGGGGGGCGCCGCCCTGCTGGACTGGCGGCTGCTGCTGTTCGGCCTGGCGGTGGGCGTCCTGTCCTCGATCGTGCCCTACACCCTGGAGCTGAACGCCCTGCGCAGGATGCCGCCCCGGGTCTTCGGCGTCCTGATGAGCCTGCAACCCGCCGCGGCCGCGCTGGTGGGTCTCGTCCTGCTGGGCGAACTGCTGTCGGTCTGGCAGTGGTTCGCGGTGGGATGCGTGATCGCGGCGAGCGCCGGCTCCACCCGCACCTCCGCACGCGACGGTGACGGCGGACGGGGGCGTGGGAAAGCGTCGGCCCCTCCGCCCGAGGACCGGCGGAGCGGCTGAGGCCCGCCCCGGCCGCCCCGCCCACCCCCTCCCCCACGTGCGGCAATACCTCCGAAAAACCTTCCATGGACCGGAAGAACACCAACGGTACGAGTGTCCTGCAAAGATGTCCCGACCTTCTCTTGGGGAACCCGGGTGACTACCGTGAGTTTCCGATCGTAAGCAAACGGTTATCAAGGTGATGGGTCGGCCGACCTCGTCGAATTGCCTGCGCTCGAAAGGGACAACATGCGCTCCGCTGTCAAGATCACGATGACCGCCCTGTTCACCGCCGGCCTCCTCGGCCTGGGCGCCGGTGCCGCCTCCGCCTCCGGCGGCGGCGAGGACCACGGCGACCACGTGTCGTACGTGTCGTACGAGGCCTGCACCAAGCAGCAGAACTCCTTCGGTCTGCTCAACCTGAACCTGGACCTGCTCAACCAGTGCATCGCGAACTACAACAGCCACTAGTTCGCTCCGACCCCGGACCCGACTCCGGGGTCGGCACGGGCGCCTGAGGACCGCCGAGGCGCCGCAGGCGTGTTCGCGGGGTACGCGCTAACACGCCCCGGCGCCGAGGCCCCGGTCCTCGGGCACCCGGACACGGACCGAGGCGCAGGGCAGGTGCGGGAGCGCACCACCCGGCCGGTCGACGCGGGGACGTCCTTCAACGGGCGTCCCCGCTCGGCATGTCCCCCGCCCTTCCCCCAGCCCGCCTGAGACAGCGCCCGGAGCAAGCTCCGCTGCTCGGCCCGACCCGCGAGCCGTCCGAACGCCACGGGTCGGCGGACCTCCCCGGACCTCGGACAGGACCGCGTCCGACCGGCTCCAGGCCTCACTCCTCAGAGGACGAGGGATACTCCGGCCCCCGGCGCCGCTCACGGCGACGGTGTCGCGCGTCGAGCACGATCCGCGCCCGGGCCCCGGCGTTCGCCGTCGCCCGCTCGACCATCGCCTCCGCCTCCCCGGGCGGAATCCCCTCGGTGTCCGTCTCCGGGTCGGCGACGAACCGCCACACGCGGCCGGTGAGGCGCGACCGGCGCTCCCGGTGCGCAACGGTCGAGCCCTGCACCACCCACCACCGCGACCGCGTCCGGGGCCCGTGGCGGAACAGCTCCCGTCGCGACCGCTCCGGCGCCCGCGGATCCGGGCCCTCCGGGGAAGACGGTGGACCGCACTTCGCCCGGATACGAGATTCCAGGGGCCAGGCCTTCACTTCCCGTTCCTCATCGCGCACCGTGGAAAGCACGGAACGGTCGAACCCGATCGGACCCCGTGAGGTTTCCGGCCAGGCACTCCTGGCCGGTCCAGCACGGAGAAGGCGTGCCTCCGACGAACATCCCTCCCGCCACCGGGCACCGGACACCGGGCCGGGAGAAACTCCACCCCCGGCTCTTCCCGCATGCGGACCACTCGTCATGACATGACCGAGAAGGTGATCGCCGCACACGGAGGAAAGACACGACCGCGCACAAGGAAGACGCACCCGTTGTCCGCCCCGTTCACCTCCGACCAGCACCGCCGTTCACACCGGGCCTCCCCCGGGCGGAGGGCGGACGCCGCGCTCCGGCGGACACCAGGACGAGGGAGCTCCGGAGCGCGCCGGGGGGCGACCGCACACGCGCTCCGCCCTCCGACCTCCGCGACCGGATCGCCGCCGGCGTCCGCCCCACCCGAAGGAAGCCCCCATGACGTTCCCCGTCCGCGCCCTCGCCCTCTGGGCTTCGTTCACCGCGACCGTGGTCGCCGCGAACCTCGCGGTCACCCACATCGGATTCCTGCCCGTGTGGCCCGGGATCGTCGCCCCCGCGGGGGTGTACCTGGTCGGCCTGGCCCTCGTGCTGCGGGACCTGCTCCAGGAAGCCACCTCCTGGAAGTGGTCCGCCGTCGCCGTCGTGGTCGGCGCCGGACTGTCGGCTGTGTTCTCACCCGAGTTGGCGTTGGCGTCCGCCTCCGTGTTCCTCGCGAGCGAGTTGCTGGACCTGGTCGTGTACACGCCGTTGCGCCGGCGGGGCATGGTCCTCGCGATGGCAGCGTCCAACACGGTCGGTATCGCGGTCGACTCGGTGCTGTTCCTCTGGCTCGCCTTCGGGTCGTTGGACTTCCTGACCGGTCAGATCCTCGGCAAGGCCTGGATGACCGTCGCCGCCGTCCTCGTCCTGCTCGCCATCCGCCGCCTGCGCACCAGCCGCGTCGACCGGGCGGGGGCAGCCCAATGAGGCTGCGGGCCGGCATCCGCGGCCTCCACCGCCCGCCCGGGAGGACGAACGCCGACCTGGTCCTGCCCGACACCGTCCGGGACACCCGGATCGACCTCGGTGAACTCCAGGACACCGTCCTGGAGCGGGCCGTCCCCGCCGGTTCCGGCTGAGGTGTACACCGCCGGGGCGGCACGCCGGATCCACCGGAAACGCAGTAAGGGGCAATTCCCAGAAGAGCCTTACAGCTGATACTGTTCTCGCCGACGGGTTCGCTGCCACTCCACAGCCGTGCCCGGAACCGACGTCGAGGGCCCCGGCACCACCAGGTGCGGGGCCTTTTCGCATGCCCCTCCCGAGCCCCCTTCCGCCGGCGCGTCCCACCTGACCGCCCACCGCGACGAGCGGCACCGAGCTGCGTCGCCCCACCCCCGAGGAGAACCGTGCTGATCGAGAACCTGACCTGGCCCCTCACCATCGCCCACCGAGGAGCCCGGTCGACCGCCCCCGAGAACAGCCTGGAGGCCGTCGCCGCGGCCGTCGACGCGGGCTCCGAGCTGATCGAGATCGACGTGCACCTCGCCGCCGACGGAAGCCTCGTCCTGTGCCACGACACCACCCTGACACGCACCCACGGCGTCACCCGGACCGTGGCCGGGCTGACCGCCACCGCGGTGAAGCGGTGGCCCATCAGATCGGCCTCCCAGCTGGGGCTGACCGGCTGGCCCGACGTACCCACGGTCACCCTGTCGGAGGTGTTCGCCCGCTTCGCCGGCGCACCGGTCGCCTGGCTGATCGAGGCCAAGTACCCGGCGAGCCCCACCGACGCCCAGCTCGACGCCGTCGGCGACGCCATCGTCCGCGAGGTGGTCCGGTGGGACCTGGCCGACTCGGTGATCGTGCAGAGCTTCCAGCGGCGCCCCGGCCTCCGGGCCATCGCGGCCGGGCTCCCGGCCGGATACATCGAGACCGCCGGCGGATCCGACCCGCGCGACCTCGCCGCCCAGGGGTTCGACTACTACGGGATGCGCAAGGACGCCCCCGCCGAACGCATCGCGGCGGCGGTCGGCGCCGGACTCCGCCCCCTCGTCTACACCGTCCTGAGGCGCAGCGAGCGGGACCTCGCCCTCGCGCAGGGGGCGGCCGGAATCGTGACCGACGACCCGCTCTACCTGTCCGACCACGCACCGGGCCCGGACCTGTACCAGCTCGGCACGTGGCCGCACGGGCACCTGCCCTCCCCGGTGAACCCGGTCAAGGGCGTGCTCGCCGGAGCGGCCCTGGAGATGGCGCCCTCCCGCATGGAGACGGGGGTTCCGGAGAACTACACCGCCGCGGTCCTCGGCTCCGCGTCGCACGGGACCCCGCCCGCGTCGTGGACGTGGGACGTCCAGGTCGCCCTCCTGGAGGCCACCAACTCCACGCGCTCGGCGCAGATCCAGATCTGCATGGACTCCGACGTCGGCTACCACGACGAAGACCACACCCGGGTCGGCGCGTACAACATCCTGCTCCGCCCGAACGGCACCCTGGACGTCTACCTGGCCGACCCCGACAACGCGGGCGGGACGGCGCCCCGGCTCGCGACCGCGTCCGGCCCCGCCGTCCCCGTGAGCACCTCCCCCGTGTACGTGACGCTGGGGATCGAGGTCACCCCGACGCAGATCACCGTCCGCCGCCGGGGCACGTCGATCGCGGCCACCGCCACCCACGCGAAGTACCGGGGCGGGTACGTCGGAGTCGGAGTCCGGTCCGTCCGGGCCCGGTTCGTCCCGGGGTCGAGAACGTGACGGCCGTGAGCGCCCTGTACGACGAGGCGTGCCGCCCGGCCGGGCGCCCCCTCCCACGCCAGGGCCGCCGTGACACCG
The DNA here is from genome assembly GCF_036327455.1 of Nocardiopsis codii. Taxonomy (NCBI): domain Bacteria; kingdom Bacillati; phylum Actinomycetota; class Actinomycetes; order Streptosporangiales; family Nocardiopsidaceae; genus Nocardiopsis; species Nocardiopsis codii. Next base: position 16,057 of record NZ_JAUZMY010000056.1, read on the forward strand.
ACCCCACGTCGTGCCCCGGGACGGGCGCGCGGACATGGCGTGCGGCGTGGGAGGAGGCGGTCACCTGATCTCCGGCTGATCCTGGCTGTAACCGGAAGAGAGAAGGAACGCCGTGTTCACTGTCGTGTTCTGGAAGGGCACCGCCGAGCGCGCCGCCAAGTCGGCCGCGCAGGCCCTCATCCTGTTCTGGGGGCTCGGCGACGGGCTGCTCAGTCTGTGGTCGGTGAGTCCCGTCGATTCGCTCGGCATCGCCGCCGGCGCGGTGGTGCTCTCGCTGTTGACCTCGATCCTGTCCATCGGCGCAGGCCCGGTCGGGTCACCGTCGCTGGTCCGTGAACAGCCCGTTGCCGGAGGATCGGCCCCTCCGGCGGCCTCCTGACACACGGACGCCCCTCCCGGTCAGTGGACCGGGAGGGGATCAGTGGTGTGTCAGGCGGGTTCGTTGACCCCACCGATGGCGTGGGAGCCGCCGGTGGCGTGGTTCTCGGCGTGGGCGGGCGCTCCCGCCGCGAGGGCGGCGAGGGCTGCCAGGGCCGCGGTGGCCAGGAGGCGGCGGATCATCGTTCTCCTTCGTGTGGGGCGGGGTTCCACTCGTCACACTAGGAAAACCGTCGCGCGGTGCCCAGCGGATCGGGCGTCCGCATGTGGCCCGGCCGGATGCGGTCAGGGCGGCACCCTCTCCGCCCGGCATCGCCTCCGCGTGAGCGACACCTCCGGACTCTCCTGCCGCGGCCCGTCCCGGGACCGCCCCCACGCCGCCGCCGGCCGCGTGGGGCGGGGCGTCGCGGCCGGGAGACGCACGGGCGGGAATCCCGGCGATCGTCTTCGGCGTCCATCCGCCCGGCGGCGCCCGCCACAGCGCGCGGACACGCCCGCCCCCTCTCGGGTCCGGCCGGATCAGTGCAGGTGAAACGCTAGTCCGGGGCCTGGTGAGGCCTGACAGAAGCATGTACTACGCTCTGTCGTATGTCTGATTCCCCGGCCGCCGCGATGCCGGCCACGAACACGCTCCCCCCGCTCGCGGCGGAGGACATCATCCTGCTCGGCGCCCCCCTGTGGGCCTGGCAGATCGCCGTGGCCGCCATCGGGGTCCTCACCCTGATCCTCCTCTCCCGGACCATCTGGAACCCCACCCAGAGGTCCCTGCGCGCCTGGACGCTCGGCAACATCGTGGTCAACGCCGGGATCGCCGTCACGGGCGCCACCGTACGCGTCACCGAGTCCGGGCTCGGCTGCTCGGAGTGGCCCAAGTGCACCCCTGACAGCTTCGTGCCCATCGACACCGGGCACGCCGCGTTCAACGCCGCCGTGGAGTTCGGCAACCGGACGCTCACCTTCGTCGTGCTCGCCGTCGCCGTCATCACGTTCGTCGCCGTCATGCGGATGTCCCCGCGCCGCCTCGACCTGGCCCGGCTGGCCGTCATCATCCCGTTCGGCGTCCTCGGCCAGGGCCTCGTCGGCGGCATCACCGTGTGGACCGACCTCCACCCCGCCTCGGTCGCCACGCACTTCCTGCTGTCCATGGTGATGACCTTCCTCACGGTCGCCCTCTACGTGCGCTGCCAGGAGCCCGAGGGCAAGCCCCAGGTCTCCGTCGGCCCCATGCTGCACGCCATCAGCGTCGGCCTGGTCGTGATCGGGTTCCTGCTGCTGGTCGCCGGGACCGTGGTCACCGGCACCGGTCCGCACGGCGGCGACGCGGCCGCCCCCCGGTTCGGCCTCGACCTCCAGGTCGTCACGCGCATCCACTCCGCGCTGGCCTGGCTCACCCTCGTCGGCGCCCTCGCCGCCACCGCCATCGCCTTCCGCGGCGGCGCCCGTCGACCGGTCAGGATCAGCAGTGCCGCACTGGTGGCGGTCGTCCTCCTCCAGGGCGTCCTGGGCTACACCCAGTACGCCCTCGGCCTGCCCGAGGCACTCGTGGTCCTGCACGTGCTCGGTTCGGCCCTGACCTGGGTGGCCGTCTCCCGGCTGTACTTCTCCACCAGCCGCCTGGTGCCCGTCGGAGAGGTCCTCGACGACGGCCTCAGCCCTGCTCCGGCCGGTCCGGCTGACCATGACGGGGGACGTACTCCTGCTGGCTCCTCGCCTGGGCGATGACGTGCGCGAAGTCGGCCCGTCGGAGGAATCCGGAGTCGGTCGGCTTCTCCGCCCACCCCGGGGCGACCGGCTGGGGCACACGCCCCAGGAAGGTGTCCCGGGCCACGTGCATCAGCGCGAGGAAGCTGTCCCTGCGGACTTTCCAGTCCTGCCGGTACAGGCCCGCCTCCAGTTTCTGGTGGAGGAGGGCCAGCTCGGTCGCGGCCAGCTGGTACTCCTTCATCGCCGTCCGCCCTCTCCGTCCCGCGTTGCGCCCCGCCCAGTCGCGGGCCCGGCGGCGCCCCTGCATGGAGCTGAGCATGGTGATGTCGGACGGTGTGACCAGCCCGGTGGAGATGTAGGGCGGCAGGTAGTGGTCGATGGCGCTGATCTGTCCGTGCCGGTCGCGGGCGGCCAGCGCCAGGATGCCCATCAGCACCGCGAACAGCACCACGTAGGCGACCGCCAGGCCGTACCAGCCGAAGCGCGTGGAGGCGTTCCACAGACCGTGCAGCAGGACGGCCAGCGCCCAGCCCCCGACCGGCGCCAGCAGGCGCAGGCGGCCTGTGCGCATGGCCGCGTAGGCCACGCCGATCCCGATCATCGCTGTGTAGACCGGGTGGCCGAACGGAGCGATGATCCCGCGGATGGCGAAGGTCGCCACGAGGGTCCCGTCGAAGAACGCGCTCAGGAAGTACAGGATGTTCTCGGTGAAGGCGAAGCCGGTGGCCACCATTCCCGCGTAGACCACCCCGTCGGTGAACGTGTCGATCTCGTTCCGGCGCCGCCACAGCAGGATCAGCAGCACCATGCCCTTGGCGCTCTCCTCGACGAGCGGCGCCACCACCGACGTGCCCAGGAAGTCGCCCAGGTCCTGGCCGAACAGCGGCACGGTGACGTGGGCCAGCCCCCAGCCGTTGAGCAGCAGTGAGGCCACCACGGCCACTCCCGCACCCCAGGCGAAGGCGAAGAAGAGCACCCAGCCGGGCTCGGGCTCGATCCGGTCGAGCATGAGGATGAGCGGCACGAGGATGCCGACCGGGATAACGGCGGCGATCAGGCTGGTGGCGAAGCCGGTGGCTCCGTCGATGCCCGCCGCGGCTCCGCCCGCCATGGCGAGCAGCCACAGGTAGACGAGCATGCCGATCATGCACACCACGCTGACGGTGGTGCCCACGATGAGGGTCATCGAGTAGCGGGAGCGTCGGCCCTGGAGGATGGCCTTGCTGTCGAGTCGGGGCATGGGCACCGATCGTAGCGGGAACCGCGACGACCACGTGTTTCACCCCCGGGAGGCGCGACCGGCCGGCGCGGGCCCCCGGAGCGGGGCTGGGAAGGCCTCCGGGACGGTCCGGAGGACCGCGGGGCCCGGGCACGGTGGCGGGCGGGGCCGTGGGCGAGCCGGGAGAGGACGCCACGGGGACACGCTCCGTCCACCCGGCACAGGGGCGGACGTCCCCGCATGGTGCAGGATCGGAGTCGCGAGCGCACACGAACGGAAGGCCGCGCCATGGAACCGACCACCACGCCCGACACCGCCGCACCCCCGCTCCTGTGGGTGATACGGGTGGCGGCGCTCCTCCAACTGGCGGCGATCCTCTGGGAGGGAGCGACCGCGGGGCAGCTGGTGACGTTCAACACCACCGCACTGCCGCTCCACTACTACGGCGCTTTCGGGGTCCACCTGACCGGGGGGCTCCTCCTGGTCGCGGCGGTGCTGTACTGGTACCGCTCCGGGGCCGGCCGAGGTCGGCCGCTCATGATCCTGCTGGTCGGCCTGGTGGCGTTCCTGGTCGGCTTCCCGCAGGCCGCCCTGGGGACCTACGGTCCCATCCAGGCGCACGTCCCGCTCGCCCTGGCCCTCTCCGGGGTCGCGGCGTGGGCGGCCGTGCTGGCCTGGCGCAGGCCCGGCCCCGCGTAGGCCGGCCCCGCCCGGACCCGGCTGCCGGGTCGCGGCGGCGGGGCCGGCGGGCATCCCGCCCGTCGGCCCCGGCCGTTCGCCGGGCCGCCGGTCAGGCCGGGCCGCCGACCCGCGCTGTCCAGGCGAGGGTGTGCAGGTGCTGGTGCACCGCCCCCAGGTAGGTCGTCGCCGACAGCCACGCGCGGGCCAGGCGGTCGGGCGGGGGGACCACCGACTCCCCCGTGGTGGTGCGCCACCGCTCACGGGCCGACTCGACCACCTCTCCCAGGACGTCGGCGGCGGTCGGCAGGTGGTTGTCGCGCAACCGCGCGAGCAGCGCGGCGTCGGCCGGAGCGGCCTCCCGCCCCGCCTCGGCCAGCCTGGTGAGGACCCGGGCGAGGGGGCCCAGGCCCGGGTCGGCGCCCGGCGCGGCCGTCGGCAGGGGGCGCGACGGACTCGACGCACCGGCCGACGGCAGGATGTCCAGGGAGAGGTTGACCCTCCCCTTCCAGGCCTCGGGCAGGGCGAGCCCGGGAGCGGACACCGTCACCGGCACGAGGACCCCGGGCCGTTCGGGGACCGGCCGGGCCACGGCCCGCAGCGCGAGCCCCGGTTCGGCGGCCAGCCGGAGGAGGTTGCGCGCGCGGAGGAGGTCCTGGGCGCCGTCGGGCGCCAGGACCAGCGGAGCGCCGGTGGACGTCTCCACGACCGCGGTTCCGCCGTCCGCCTCCCCCGTGACGGTCAGGTCGGCGAAGACCAGGTCGTCACCGGTGCGGTGGACGGGCGACGCCTGCGCGGCGACGGCCGCGGCGACCTGCTCGGAGAGCGGGCGCTCCCAGAGCGCCGACAGGGGCGCCTCGTCCCACGCGCACCCGGCGGAGACCGCCGCCGTCGTCGCGGACCCCCCGCTCAGGCGGCCGTCCGCGCTGGCGCTCACCCGTTGGGCGATCATGCCCGAGCGCCCGAGTTCGCGGTGGCTCAGCGCGGACTTCCCGAAGTTGATCCCCGCGCCGTAGACGGCGGCGGCCCGGTCTGCGTCGCCGGGGACGACGTCACCGATCCGCCACAGGCGGGTCCCGCCCGTGAGGGAGACCGCGTGGGTGACGACACCCGCGTAGCCGGACGCGGTGACGACGCGTTCGCATCCCAGACCGTAGAGCCGGAGGGAGCCGATCTCGGTGTAGGAGCGGCGGCCGATGCCCACGTCCGCGAGGGTCGGCGCGGGGCGGGGCCCCTCGGGTCCGCCGCCGAGCCGCCAGGAGGTGTCGAGGAGGCCGGTGAGGGCGTCGGTGTACTCGGCCAGGGCGAAGCCGGGCGAGGCGTGGTCGCGCAGACCCGCGGCGACGGTGGTGCAGGCCGCGGCCAGCCGGGGCAGCCGTGCGGCGCGGGCCGTCGCCGCCGCGCGCAGGAGTTCGGAGCGCTGGGAGGATCCCGCCGCCCTCACCCCGGCCGCCAGTGTCCGGGCCCCGGCCGCCCAGGCGAGCGCGGCGGCGGCGCGGGCGTCGTCGCCGGTGTCGGCCGGCGCGGTGAGGGGGTCGGCGACGGGCGTGGCGGAACCGGTGGGACGGGTGGCCGCCGCGGCACCGGCCCCGCCCGCGGATGCGGTGCCGCCGGGGCCGCTCCGCTCCTGCGGCCCACCGTCCGGTCCTGTGGACGCCCCCTCCGGTGCCCGGGCCCCGGAGGGGGCTGCGGGACGGGAACCGTCCTGTTCTCCCGGTGCCGCCCCGGGTGTCCCGCGCCGCTCCGGCTCGGCGGCGGGCGCCGGCTCCTCGTCGCCGTCCTCTCCCGCGGGGGTCAGCATGCCGGTGACGGAGAGCAGGTGCAGGCAGCGGGGACTGAGCAGGCAGGTGCAGGACACCTGGTCGGCCACGGTGATCCGCGGACCGTTCAGGGTCACGGTCTCGTTCCCGGCTCCGACGGTCCACACCTGCCCGTCGGCGCTCCAGTCCCACTCCTCGGCGGCGCGCGGAGCGGCGTCCAGCTTGCGGCGGACCCGGCCCGGCGCGGCGTCGAGCAGCTCGGCGAGCAGACCCGGATCGATCCGGGGGCGTTCGGCGGTCACCTGGGGTTCTCCTCGGGAGGCTGGGGCGGGCGGGACGGGCCGGTTCTGCGGCCAGGGAGGGCCGACGGGGCGTGGGACGCCCCGTCGTGTGACGGTCGGCGACCGCTGGAGGTCCGTGGGCACGGCCGGACCGGCGGGTGCGCGCGGCCGGGGCGTTCGGCATGCGGCGGAGGGCGCGTCCCGCCGGGGTGCGGCAGGCGGGGCGCCGCGCCCGCCGCCTCCCCGGTCCGGCGGCTCAACCGCGCACCTTCTCCCCGATCCACGAGGCCAGCTCCTGCGGGCTCAACGACGCGACCGGCATGCCCGCGGCCACGAACTGGGCGGCGGTCGCCCGGTTGCAGACCGGCGCCCCGGTGTCGTCGAGGGCCGCCAGCCCGAGCAGGTGGGCTCCGCTCGCGGCGAGCGCGCGGACCTCGGCCAGGGTGCGGGACAGGTTCCCGCCCTCCTCGAAGTCGGTGACGAGCGCGACGATCGTGCGGCTGGGCACCCTGACCCTCTCCCGTGTGTGGGCCAGCCCGGCGCCGATGTCGGTGCCGCCGCCCACGGACACCTCCAACAGGAGCGACAGCGGATCCGACACCCGGCCGGTGAGGTCGACCACCTCCGTGGAGAAGGTCGTGAACGACACGCTCAGCGCGGGCAGGCCGTGCAGGACGGCCGCGACGAGGGCGGCGTAGATCGTGGAGCGCTCCATCGATCCCGACACGTCCACGACGATGTGCACGTGCCAGTCCGCGCTCCGCCGCGCCCTGGTCCGGAAGACGGGGTTCTCAGGGATCAGCAGCGGACCGTCCGGACCGGGGCGGACCGTACGCAGGTTGGCCCGGACGGTGCGCCCCAGGTCGAGGGGCCCGCCGCGCCGCCGGGTGGGGCGCGGTACCGACAGGCCCGACAGAGCGGGGCGCATGCGGCGCGCGAGCCGGCGCACCAGCTGCTCGGTGATCGCCCTGACCAGGGGGCGCAGCTTCGCCAGACGCGCCTCCGGCAGCGCGCCGGCGAGCGAGAGCACCTGTTCCAGCAGGTCGACGGAGGCCGTGACCCGTGCGGGGTCGAGGCTGTCGAGGGCGTCGGCCCTGCCTCGCGCCGCGGCCCTTCCCAGCACCTCCTCGCGTACGGTGCCGCCGAACAGGTCCTGGAGCTCGTCGTCCCACTGTCGCGCGACCGGTTCCGGGCTCCCGTCACCGCCCCTCGCCCCGGGGCGGTTGGCGGTCTCCTGGGACCCCTCCCCGTGTCCGCGCCCGTACAGCTCGTCGAGCGCAGCCGACGCCCGGCGGGCCAGTGTCCCGCCGCGGGGCGGGCGTCCGAGGACGAGCCGCCACCGGTCCGCGGACCCGATGGCGTGCGGGGCCGCCCCTGCCGAAACCGGGCCTGTGGACAACCGGTCGGAGGCCCTCCCGCCGGTGGAGACTGGAACGGCGGTCGCCGCGTCCCCCGCCGCGGCAGGGACCGCGGGGTCGGCGGGGTTGTGGGAGGAGGCATGGTCACGCGGGTCGGCGGAACGGGCCGGGTCCGCCACAGCCCCGGGACCGCTGGGGACTGAGGAACCGGCGGAGGCAGCGGGCCCGGCGGGGGCAGGGGCGGCCGGGTTTGGAGGAGCGACGGGGGCAACGGTGACAGGCGGTGCGGACGAGGTGGTGGAGATGGTGGCAGGGGCGGTGGTGGGAATGGTGGCCGGGATGGTGGTGGCTGTGGGGTGGCCGTTCGCGCGGGTGGCGTCGTCCGTCCGTCGGGGGGCGGTGTCGGCCGGGGCAGTGGTCGCACGGTGGACGAGTCCGGGCAGCAGGGCCTCCACCGCCTCGCGTGCGGCGGCGTCGGCGCGGGCCAGCGCGAGGGCCAGCTCCGCAGACACCTCCAACCGGGCGTCCACCTCGCCGATCCGCTCGGTGACCGCGTCCAGGAATCGCGCGCGGGCGGCCGTCGACAGCGCCTCGAACCCCTCGCGCAGCGCGGGCAGCCGTGTCAGGAAACCGTCGTCGGACCAGGCCTCCACGCGCTCGGTCAGGGCGTCCAGGACGCCGGGGTCGGCCTCGACCACGGGGGCGGCGACGGTCATCGCCCCCGCCAGCCGCAGGGCGAGCGGACCTCCCCTGCCGTCGGCTGCCGCCTCCAGCCACCCGGCGAGGCGTCCGGCCATCTCCTCGGAGGTCAGTCCGCCCAGGACCATCAGCGCCGAGGACGCCGCCCCCTGGGCGAGCGGTCCGCCCGTGGCGGCGAGCTGCCCCAGGTGCCACAGGAGCCGCTGGGGGCCCATCGCGCCGGGCAGGGGCGCCTGGTCCTGGACCAGGCGCACGACCCTCAGCAGAGCCGCGGCGTCGGCCGGGTCGGTACTGCCGGACATGCCCGGGACCGAGGCGACCGCCGCCTCTGCCAGCCGCACGCGCAACCGGTGCAGGGGTTCGGGAGCGCGCGGCATGCCCGGCACCTGTCCGGAGACGACGCGTTGGACGCGGTCGTGCAGCTCCACGGCGTCGGCCAGACCCGCCCGGGGCAGGACCTCCTCCCGGACCCGGTCGCCCAGGTCGGCGGCCAGGTCGGTCAGGGCGCACTCGGCGGCCTGGGTGAGGAGGGCACCCGCGACCTCCGGTGTCAGGGCCCCCTCTTCGCCGTCCGCGGTGGCGCGGAGGCGGGCGGCGACACGGCCGCGCGCGGCCTGTTCGAGGGTCGTCCCGTAGCAGGAGGCGAGTTCGAGGGTGGCGGAGGTGGCGGGGGTCCAGCGCACGGTCCACAGCCGGCCCAGGGTCTCCCCGTCGGTGGTGCGTCCGCCGTCACGGGGTTCGGCGTAGGAGACACCCGCCGCGTACAACCGGTGCAGGGCGATGTGGCGTTCGCGGTCGCGCCCCCCGCGCAGGGGGTCGAGCCGCAGGTCGCGGCCCTCGTCTCCCGGACCCGGCAGGCCGAGTCGGCGGAGGAGGGAGGTGGCGTGGGCGACCAGTCCGGAGACCGGGGCGCCGGGGGCGGTGGCGCCGCGCCGGGTGCCGACGAGCTCGCGTTGGGCCGCGCGGGCCAGGGCCCGGGCACGGCCCAGGGGTTCGCCCTGGGCGAGGGCGCTGGAGAGGCCCTCGACCAGCTCGCGCCGGCCCGGCGCGGGAAGTCCGCGCAGGGAGGCCAGGTCGCGGGCCATCCGGTAGGCGGCGGTCGTGTCGGGGACGCCGCACACGTGTCCGTCCGCGCGCAGGTGGCCGCCGATGGCCGACAGCCGCCGGATCGCCGCCCGTTCGACCCCGTCGGGGCTGCCCCCGGCGGCGTGGACGTCCTGCTGCCACTCGGGGTCGCGGATTCCGGCCGGGTAGCCGGAACGCGAGTCCAGGAGGGCGAAGGTGTAGGGAATGAGGGCGGTGGACAGCCCCGCGCCGGCGTGCTCACCGGGGGCGGGCACCGCGATCTCGCCCGTGGGCGGGAGGTCGCCGGGGTCCTCCCCCCGCAGGACCGCCGCCGCGGTGGCGTCCGGACGGGCGTCGCCCGCATGCGCCTCGGTGGCGGGGACCGCGTCCGGACGGCCGTCGCCCGTGGAGGGGGCGGGGACCGGACCGCCACCCGCCCCCGGATCCGGACGTCGCACCAGGTCGGGTACGGCGTGCTCGGGAAGGAGGGCGGCCGCGTGGAACGCGCCCACGACGGCCACGGGTCGGGCGGCGCCGATCTCGGCGACGCGGCGGCGCATCCACGCCTCACGGGCGCGGTCGCGCCGGCCGACTCCGCCCGAGCGGAGCGCGGCGGCGCGGTGCGCCCACCCCAGGGAGAGTGCCGCGCGGCGGACCCTCTCGGGGGCGGCGCCGTAGGAGCGTGCCTCCACCAGCCGGTCCCACAGCTCCTCACCGTCGGAGACGCCGGCGGCGCGCAGCAGCGCGCGGTCCAGACCGGGGCCTTCGGTCCGCTCCGGCCCGGTGTCGGGGACCGACACCGAGGTGGGCAGGTCCACGGCGTGCACCGGCACCCCGTGGGCGCGCGCCCAGCGGACCGCCGCCAGTTCGGGCGAGAAGTCGGCGAAGGGGTAGTACGCGTGGCCGCCCTGATCGGCGTCGCCGATCACGAGGGCCACCGGCGCGACCGTGTCGGGGTGGCCCAGCCACTCCAGCCAGGGTCCCGCCTCCAGGGGGAGTTCGACGAGTACGGCGTCGGGGTCGGCCGCCTCCAGGAGGGCGGGGATCGCGGCGGCCAGCACCGGCGAGTGGTGGCGCACCCCGATGAGGCGGGGTTCCGTGCACGCGGCCAGCGCTTCGGGGACGGCCTCGACCGTCTCGGGTGCGTCGAGTGCCTCGGCGGTGTTCACCGGCGGGCCCTCCCCTCTCCGTGCTCGGCGGGGTACGGCCCGCCGTGGTCCTGTTCCCGGGACACGCGCATCACTCCCCCACGACGTGGCGCAGCTCGTACAGCCGCTTCCACAGCCGGGCGCCGTTCTCGGCCCGGTGGCGGATGGTGGAGTCCCAGTAGGCGAGCAGGCGCCCCTGGTCGTCGGCGTCGTCCTTGCGGACCGCTCCCAGCAGGTAACCGGGGACGAGGGCGAGGGGGTCCGCCACCCCCAGGTAGGCGGTCTGCAGGCCCAGGGAGGTGGTGACACCGACCGCCTCGGCGGTGCTCATGACGGTGGTGGGGCGCTCCACGGGCCAGCCCTCCACGGAGGCTCCCGAGCGCAGGTCGCGGAAGGCGGTGACCAGGGCTTCGATGACGGCGTCGTCCACGGGGAGTGCGTGTCCGTGCCGTGCCAGCGCGGTGCCCGCCTGGCGGCGCACGAGGTCCACCTCGGCGTCCAGGTCGGCGATGGGCGGGACCACCTCGAAGTTGAACCGTCGTTTGAGGGCGGCGCTCATCTCCGACACGCCCCGGTCGCGCAGGTTGGCGGTGGCGATCACGTTGAAGCCGGGCCGTGCCAGGAACTGGCCGTCGTCGGTGAGTTCGGGGACGGCCATCCGCCGGTCGGAGAGGAGGGAGACCAGGGAGTCCTGGACCTCGGGCAGGCAGCGGGTGACCTCCTCCACACGGGCGACACGGCCCGTCCGCAGCGCGGTGAGCACCGGGGAGGGCGCGAGGGCGTCGACGGTGGGGCCCTTGGCGAGCAGGAGTGCGTAGTTCCAGCCGTAGCGCAGGTGTTCCTCGGTGGTTCCGGCGGTGCCCTGCACCGTGAGCGCACCGGTGCCGCTGACGGCGGCGGCGAGGAGTTCGGACAGGAGCGACTTGGCGGTGCCCGGTTCGCCGACGAGCAGGAGGCCGCGCTCCCCGGCGAGGGTGACGACGCAGCGTTCGACGAGTCCGCGCTCTCCGACGAACTTGGCGGGGATCTCCAGGCTCGCCGGGACTCCTTCGGCGGGTTCGGGCAGCCGCAGCCTGGCGCCGTCGCTGCCGACGATGAACGTCACGACCGCGCGGGGGGTGAGCCGCCAGCCGGGCGGGCGCGGCCCGGTGTCGTGGGCGGCGAGGAAGGCGAGTTCCTCGGCGTACCGCAGTTCGGCGGGCTCGATCTGGACGTCGGGGGCGGTTTCTGGCACCGCGTCTCCTCGGGTGGTATGTGATCGGGTCGGGCGGGGTGTCGGGGCGGGCAAAGTGTCGGGCGGGCTGTCTGGTCGGGCAAGGTGTCGGGCCGGAGGCCCCAGCGCGCGCACGGCACGGGCGCGGCGTCGGCCGCCGGACCGGCCGCGCCGGGGCCGGTGGAGGCCGGCGCCCGGGCGGTGGTCGCGTCCGGCGGGAACGGGACTCCGGCGTGGCCGGGTTCCGCCCCGCGGCCGGGCCCCCCGGCACCCCCCCGGGGCGGGGGGGGA
>NZ_JAUZMY010000057.1:0-27728 GCF_036327455.1 Nocardiopsis codii
TGCGCGCACTCCTGCACGACCCCCGCCACACCGGAGCCGCCGACGCCCTGCGCCAGGAGATGGCCGCCATGCCCTCCCCCGCCGACCTCGCCCACACCCTCACCGCCCTCACCGACCAGCGCTGACCCCGCGCGGAACCCCGGGGCGAATACCTGCGGAAATGGCGCCGGTATCACCCCGCGCCCCTTCCTATGGTTCACTGACCCGGCACCGGGCGCAGCACGGGAAAGGTCTCCACGAACAATCTCCCGGAGACGGTGGGAGAAGCGCGATTCCGACTCAGCACGCCCCGGCGGATCCACGCAGGCACCGAGAAGTTGAGGAGCACCCGTGCCCATTCTGGAAGTCAGGGGAGTGAGCAAGAGATATGGAAAGAACCAGGCGGTGGACGATGTCAGCTTCTTTATCGAGGAAGGTGAGACCTACGGCCTCCTGGGACCGAACGGGGCGGGCAAGTCCACCACGATCGGCATGATCACCGGCATCCTGCAGCGCGACTCGGGGTCGATCACGGTCGACGGCATCGAGCACAGCGTGACGAACAGGAAAAGCAAGTCCCTGATCGGCTTCGTCCCGCAGGAGCTCGCCCTCTACCACGACCTCAGCGCGCGCGACAATCTCCGCTTCTTCGCCCGCCTCTACGGATTGTCGAAATCCGAGGCGCGCACCAAGACCGAAGAGGTCCTGGAAACGGTCGGTCTTTCCGACCGCGCCGGTGAGGCCGTATCCCATTTCTCGGGCGGAATGGCACGCCGCCTCAATATCGGTCTCGGCCTGCTCAACAGCCCCCGACTCCTCATTCTGGACGAGCCGACGGTCGGCGTGGACCCGCAGAGCCGAAACTCCATCCTGGAGAGCGTCCACACGCTGACCCGGGGCGGCGTCTCGGTGCTCTACACGACGCACTACATGGAGGAAGCGGAGCGCCTGTGCGACCGCGTCGGCATCATCGAGGCCGGGAAAATCCGGGCCGAGGGCACGCAGCGTGAGCTGGTCTCGCAGGTCGGTGAGGACGACACGGTCCTGATCACCCTGGACGCCCCCGGCGAGAGGGTGCTGGACGTCCTGCGCGCGCTGGAGCCGATCGACGAGGTGTCCTCCGAGGGGACGCTGGTCCGCCTCCTCACCGCCAACGCCAGGGACGCCCTCCCCCTCATCCTGGACACGCTCACCAAGGCCGGCGCCGGGATCCGGTCGGTCGAGGTCCAGGAACCGGACCTCGAGGCCGTCTTCCTCAGCCTCACCGGGAAGGGACTCCGGGAGTAGCGATGTCGAACGGACCCAACACGCTCACCATGATCACGGCCATCGTGGCCAAGGACGTACGCCAGCGGCTCCGGGACGGCAGCCTGCTGGTCTTCGGGCTCCTCCTGCCCCTCGGCGTGGCCTTCTTCTTCAACATGCTGCTCGGCGACGACACCTCCCAGCAGACGGGCTCCGAGTACGTCGTCGTCGACAGCGACGCCGGCTCCCTCGGCCAGGAGTTCGTCGACGCGGCCCTCCGGCCCCTGGCCGACGACGGGGTCCTGGAACTGACCACGGCGGACTCCGAGGACGAGGCTCGCGAACTGGTCGAGGACGGCAGCGTGGACGCCGCGTTCCTCGTCCCGGAGGACTTCACCGAGTCCCTGGAGGACGGCGACGACGCGGTGCTCACCGTCGTCGGGGACGCCGACGCCCCCGTCGCGACCCACATCGCCCGGGAGATCGGCCGCGCCTTCGCGACCGAGCACCTGCGCATCCGCCTCGCGGTCGCGTCGGGCTTCGACTCGGAGCCGAGCCCCGAGGACGCGGCCCTCCTCCTGGAGGAGGCCGAGGCCGCCGAGGCGCCTCTCGTCCTGTCCGAGGACTCGGAGCTGGAGTGGCGGGAGCTGGGCACCGCCACCTACTACTCCGCCTCGATGGCGTTCTTCTTCGTCTTCTTCGCGGCGATGTTCAGCGTCACGAGCATCTTCGACGAGAAGGCCGGCGGGACCCTGGCCCGCCTGCTGGCCAGTCCGATCCCGCGCGGGGCGATCCTGATCGCCAAGCTCACCAGCGGCCTGGTCATCGGCCTCGCGAACATGGCCGTGCTGGCCGTCGCGACCTCGGTCTTCTTCGGTGCCGACTGGGGCCATCCCCTGGGCGCCGGCGCACTGATCCTCACGGGCGTGATGGCCGTCATCGGCCTCACCGCGGCCGTGGCGAGCTTCGCCCGGAGCTCGGAGCAGGCCGCCAACTGGCTGTCGGTCCTGGCGATGCTGCTCGGGGTGTTCGGCGGAGCACTGTTCCCCATCTCGCAGCTCAACGGCCTGGCGATCGTCAGCTACCTGACGCCCCACCGGTGGTTCCTCCTCGGACTGGGCGAACTCTCCGCGGGAGGTCTCGACGTGGTCCTCCTTCCGTGCGCGGTGCTCCTCGCCCTCGGCCTCGTGGGCACCACCGTCGCGCTGTTTCGTATGGGACGGATGGTGAACGCATGAAGCCGCTGATCATCGGGGTCCTCAACCTCCGTCGCGTGTTCCGCGACCGGACGAACATCTTCTTCGTCCTACTGCTCCCCTTCCTCATGGTTTTCATGATGGGCCTGATGTACGGAGAGGGTCAGCCCGTGCTCGCGGTCTCCTCCCCGTCGCAGGCAGGGCTCGGCGACCGCCTAGTCGACGCGCTGGAGGAGGACGAGCGGATCGACGTCCTGCACATGGACGAGGGCGAGATGCGCGACCTCGTCGAGGGCGGCGACGTCCAGGCCGGGCTCGTCATCCCCGACGACTACGAGGACCGGATCCGGGACGGCGAGCGCGTCGAACTGGAACTCGTCACTCGCAGTGACGACCTGGCCGCTGCGGACGTGGGAATCTGGGTGCGCTCGGTCGTGACCCGGGAGTCCTCCCTCCTGAGCACCGCGCAGGTGACGGGGTCCGTCCGGGACGACGGGTTCGACGAGCGGTTGGAGAACGCCTCGGAGACCGAGGTGTCCGGCATCGAGGTGGAGGTGACGACCTCAGGGGACGCCACCTTCCCCGAGGGCCTCTCCTCCCACAGCCTCGCGGCGCCGCCCCTGCTGCTGCTCTACACCTTCATCACGGCGCTGACCACGTCCCTGGGCATCGTGCAGGCGAGACGCTCGGGGGTGCTGCGGCGCATGTACGCGTCGCCCACTTCGGCGGGGTCCATCGTGCTGGGCGAGGCCCTGGGCCGGTTCCTCATCGCCCTGACCCAGGCGCTGCTGATCCTGTTCGGATCGGCCCTGATGTTCGGCGTGGACTGGGGCGACCTGCTGGCGACCTCTTTGGTGGTCACGGCCTTCTGCCTCGTCAGCAGCGGAGCCTCGCTCCTGCTCGGCAGCCTCGCCCGGACCGAGGGAGGTGCGTTGGCCGCGGCCGTGGGGATCAGCCTCGGCGCCGGGGCGCTCGGGGGGACCATGCTCCCGCTGGAGTCGTTCGACGAGACCATGACGACGATCGCGTTCCTCACCCCGCACGCGTGGGGTTACGACGCCTTCAGCGAGCTGATCCGCAACCAGGCGACCCTCACGGACGTGCTGCCGCACATCGGCGTGCTCCTGGGGTACGCGGCGGTCCTGCTGACGCTGGGCGTCTGGCGCTTCCGCGGCGCCGTCACCGCGTAGGGGACGGGCCCGGAACGGCGGGTTGCCGCGACCGGAGGACCGGCCGCGGCAACCCTTCTCTCCTCAGGCGGCGGTGGCGGACCCCCTGCCGGGGACCGTCACCGCCCGGTGGGGAGGACGTCAGCTGCAACTCACGAGGCTGACGCCGCTGTTGAGGAAGACGCCTTCCTCCAGGAGGCACTCCGACTCGAGGGCCTGCAGGTCGAGAACTTCGCTCACGGCCATTTTTTCACCTTTCAGGAGAAAGGAATCCCGGCCGGGGGTCTCGGAACAAACCGTGACCCTGCCGCGACTCCGCCCGACCTTTGCGGCCAGGACTGCCTCACGATAACAGCGCACTCACCGGGAATCCGTGACGATTTACCCGGGGGCGATTCCTCCGCCCCGCCCATTCCTCGCACGGCGCCGGTTCCGCCAATGACTCCCGCGGTGGCCGGAAGCCCGGCGGGAGCCCCTCCTCCCCGGTGCCGGCCCGGACGGAGGGGCCTGCTCGGCCGACGCCGCCGCGGTGTGCCGCCGGTCCTTCCGGCGCTGCTCCCCGGTCTCCCGGACACGGAACGCCCCAGACCGTGAGGGCGGATGCCTGGTGAACCGGGTCTTGCCAGCCCCTCCGCCCGGCACGCCCCGGGGCCGTCCCGCGGGGCGGGACGCCCCGTGCCGCAGCCCGGGGCGTCCGCGCCGGAAACGGGACAGAAAGGGCGACTAAGGTACGTGGACCGAGCCCGCGTGTCCCGCTGGCGGGACACGCGGCGAGCGCCCCGTCACCCTTTGCCCCCGGGTTCCGGGAATGGGTGTTCCCCACCGTGGGCCGGGAACGGCACCGACGCGAACCGATAAAGAGTCGAGGTAGGAGAGCGTGACAGAAAAACCCGTGGAAACGCGCAGGGTCCGGCTGGTCCCCACCCGGAGTCTGGAAACGGAGGGCGTCGTCCGGGCCCTGGCCGAGAAGGGCGTGAGGGAATTCCCCGGAATGGAGGACCTGGTCCGGCCGCTCCCCCGCGACACGGCGGACGTCACGGAGCAGTTCTTCGCCGTCTCCCCGGCCGGCGGCACCGTCCTGGGGTTCTGCTCGCTGTCCCGTCTGGACACCGAGAGGCGGTGGATCCAGGTGGACGTGGTCGTGGACGAGGGGTCGAACGCGGTCGGCATCGCCTTGGAGGCGACCGTGCTGACCGTGGACCACGCGTTCAGGGCCTGGCCGGTGGACGAGGTGCGCTTCTGGTCCGCCGGGGACAGGGCCACCGGCCTGCGCGACCACCCCACCATGGTCACGGAGGAGGACCCCCCGGCGGCCGGCTTCGCCCGCTCCCCCGGGTTGGAGGGCGCCTCGCACTTCGTCATCCAGCGCGCGCGCTGGGAGCGCTACGGCGCCAAGTTCGTCCAACGGCTCTCCCAGGTGCCGAGCAGCAACTGAGAGCGCCCACCCCCATCACTCCCAGAGAAGAGGTTCGGCACCGATGGCCGCAGTTGACCAGAGCGAGATCCTGGCACAGATCAAGGTCCAGGCGATGACCGTCCTGATGTTCACGTCGAACGAGCCCCAGTTCGACCTCCCCGAGCCCTCCCAAATGAGCGACCTGGACTCGTTCTCGATCGTGCAGCTGGTCCTGGCCCTGGAGGACGTCTACAACGTGTCCATCCTGGAGGACATGTCGGAGTTCTCCGGTGAGAGCTTCGAGGACCTGACCCAGTTCATCGCGGAGCGGATCCAGGAGCAGGCGGTGGCGCCGAAGCAGGTGTGACCGCGGCAGGGCGCGGGCGGACGGGGGTTCTCCGTCCGCCCGCCTTTCGTGTGGGGGCGTATCCCGCTCGCACGGGCGCGGGGGAAACCACGGACACCGTCACCTGAGTCCCTGGAGACACGTGGATCCCGGCAGGAGCACCGGTCCCGTCGACGCCTCAGTTCCGCCGGTTCTGGGCCGCCAGGTCCTCCAGGACGGGCACGAGGTCGGCGGGGCTCGGCATCTCCCGGGACTTCTCCGACAGGCGCCGGGCGCCCTCGGCGAAGCGGGGCTCGTCCAGCAGCCGCCCCACCTGGCGGGCGACCTCCTTGCCCGTCAGGTCCGTGCCCTCCAGCGTCAGCCCGCCCTCCAGCTCCGTGACGTTGGCGGCGAGCAGCGACTCGTCGAACGCGTACTGGGCCATGGCGAACTCGGGGAGGATGAGCTGCGGGACGCCGTGGGCGACCGCGGTGCAGAAGGTTCCCGCTCCCCCGTGGTGGATCACGGCGGAGCAGCGGGGCAGGAGGGCGTGCAGGGGGACGTGCTCCACCACCCGGACGTTGCCGGGGATGCTCCCGAGGCCGACGGTCTGCTCCGCCGAGAGCGTGGCGACGACCTCCACGTCCAGTTCGGCGATCGCCTCCAGGAGTTCGCCCAGGGGCAGGCGGTACCGGTCGTCGAACCTCTCCGGCGTTCCGGAGCCGAGGGTCAGGCAGACCCTCCGGCGCCGTCCCGGGGCGCGCAGCCAGTCGGGCACCACCGCGGTGCCGTTGTAGGGGACATACCTGAGGGGGATGTGGCGCGTTCCCGGGGCGGGCGGCAGCCGCAGCCCCGCGGGGTAGGGGTCCAGGGTCGCCTGACCGGAGACCAGCTCCTCCGAGAAGTCGGTTCCCACACGCTCGGCACAACTCTGCAGCCACTCCGCGAGGGGGTCCTCGCGGTCGCCGCCGGGGAGTTCGGCCAGACGGCCCAGGAACCGGCTCCGCGTGCGGGAGAAGACGTCCAGCCCCCACAGCACCCGGGCGTGCGCGGCCCCCGACGCGCGGGCGGCGACGGGGGCCGCGAAGGTGGTCGGCTCCCACAGGACGAGGTCCGGACGCCACCAGCGGCAGAAGTCGGTCAGGTCGTCGAGCATCGGCGCGCTGACCGGGTGCCACCAGAGGCGCACGAACTCCCGGTACCCCTCCGACAGGTACTCCAGACCCTCTGCCTCCGCGTCGCTCCTGGCCATGTCGAAGCCCGCGGTGTCCCCGAATCCCAGGCCCTTCAGCGTGACCAGCAGCTGGTGGAACAGGTGGTCGCGGCCCACGGAGACCGCGGGCAGCCCGGTGCGCGCGATGGTCGGGACCAGCGCCGGCTGACTGGCCACCCGCACCTCGTGCCCGGCCGCCCGCAGAGCCCACGCCTGGGGGATCAGGCCCAGCAGGTGGGTCTTCTCCGCCTGGCTGACGATCAGGACGCGCATGGCTGTGGACCCCTTGGTGCGGAAGTGTCGAACGGGTGGGCGCCGCCCGCGGCTCAGGTCAGGGAGTGCAGGCAGACCAGGAGGGTTCTCGCCTCGATGTTGAGGTAGTGGCTGTGCCGCACCAGCCGCATGAGCTGGGAGACGGTCACCCACAGGAAGTCCGGCGGTACCTCGACGGGCAGACCGGGGTCCGCCTCGACGATGCGGTACCTGGTCTGGGCGTGGTGGAAGCGTCCCCCCTCCTCCGAGAGCAGCGCGTCGTAGCGCACCCGGTGGGCCGGCGGCGAGACCGCCTCGTCGGCGAAGGGCTCGGGGCGCCCGAGCACCGCGGCGGAAGCCGAGTACTGCACGGTGGGCGTGATCTCCACCCGGTCGAGGGTGCCGGGTTCGGCGCGGGCGCGGACCAGGACGTGGAGGACGCCGTCGATCTCGCGCACCAGGAAGGCGGCGAACCCGTTCCGGGTCGGCGCCAGCAGGGGTTGGACCCAGGAGGAGACCTCGCGGATGCGGGCCTCGACGGAGACCATGATGATCCTGAACCCGGCGCCGTCGCCGGCGGTGATCTCGTCGCCGGTCCGGCGCCAGCCCTCGGCGCCGGAGAGCGGCAGGATCCGCGACCGGTAGTCGACGACCGTCTTCTCCTCGGTGAACCAGCTGACGACCGCGGTCATCGTGTGCCGGGACTCCTCACCGTAGGAGCGCCGGAGCGCCCGGCCGAAGGGGTCGTCCGGTTCCGGCTGTCCGTCCCGGGTCACGGGGAGGCAGGACAGCACGGTCCGGGCGTCCATGTTGACCAGGTTGTCCCGGCGCAGCGCGTCCTGGATCTGGCGCAGCGTGAACCACCGGTAGTCCTCGTGTTCGGGGACGTCCTCGTCCACCTGGACGATGATGTTCCGGTTGTGCTTGCGCCAGAACCACTCGCCCTGCTCGGACTGGAGGACGTCCACGAGCACCCGCCCGCCGCGCGGGGCGCGGAAGTACTCCACGTAGGGGGTGGGACGGCCGCCGTGAACCCCCGTGTAGTTGCTGCGCGTGGCCTGCACGGTGGGGGAGATCTGGCGGAGGTTGACGTTGCCGGGCTCGAACTTGGCCTGCATCAGGAAGTGGGGCACCCCGTCGAACTCCTTGACGAGGATGCCCAGGATGCCGATCTCCGGCTGGTCGATGACCGGCTGGTGGAGGGAGGTCCCCCCGGCGGAGGCCCGCAGGCCCCGGACGGAGAAGAAGCCCCCGCTGGCATGGACGAGGTCGCCTGTCCCCTCGGCGAAGGACCAGGGTCCGCCGCGGTCGAAGCCGACCCGCCCGACGGAGAGCATCCGGTGCCGCGGCCTGCTCTCCCACCACCGGGCCAGCTCGGCGTCGGACTCCAGAGGCACTTCCGGGTCCGACGCCGGGAGCGGGAACCGGACCTCGTCGGCCGCGTGGGTCACAGCCTGGCCAGGGTCTTGGTCAGCGCCTCGATGATCCGCTGCTGCTCCTCGCGCGGCAGGGAGGGGTACATCGGCAGCGAGAAGATCTCGCCGGCCAGCTGCTCGGTCACCGGCAGGCTGCCCTTCTCGTAGCCGAGGTGGGAGAAGCCGGACATGGTGTGGACGGGCCAGGGGTAACTGATGTTGAGGGCGATGTCGTGCGCCTTCATCTCCTCGATGATCCGGTCGCGCTCGGGGTGGCGGACCACGTAGAGGTAGTAGGCGTGCTCGTTGCCGGGCGCGGTCGCGGGCAGGACCAGGTCCGTGTCGGCGAGCGCCTCGTCGTAGATCCGCGCGATCTCCCTGCGGCCCGCGACGTACTCGTCCAGGCGGCCGAGCTTGCGGCGCAGGATCTCGGCGTGCACCTCGTCCAGCCTGCTGTTCTGGCCGTTGGGGGTGACGACGTAGTAGCGCTCCTGGTCCATGCCGTAGTAGCGCAGGCGCCGCAGGCTGGCGTCGACCTCGGGGTCGGAGGTGATGGTGGCGCCCGCGTGGCCGTAGGCCCCCAGGATCTTCGTGGGGTAGAAGGAGAACGCCGCGGCGTGGCCCATGGATCCGGCGACCCGCCCGTGGTGGGTGGCGCCGTGCGCCTGGGCGCAGTCCTCCAGCACGACGAGCCCGTGCTCGGCGGCGAGGGCCTCCAGCGGGGCCATGTCCACACACTGGCCGTAGAGGTGGACCGGCAGGAGGCAGCGGGTGCGCTCGGTGATGGCGGCGGCGACCTGGTCGGTCCGCATCAGGTAGGTGTCCGGGTCGATGTCGACGAAGACGGGCTTGGCGCCCACCAGGTCGATGGCCAGGACCGTGGGGGCCGCCGTGTTCGACACGGTGATCACCTCGTCGCCCGCGCCCACCCCGAGGGCGCGCAGGCCGAGGACGAGCGCGTTGGTGCCGTTGTCGACGCCGGCGCAGTGCGCGACCCCGTGGTACTCGGCGAACTCCTGCTCGAAGGCGACGAGGGAGGGGCCCCAGATGAGCTTCCCCGACTTGAACACGGTGTCCACCGCGTCGAGGATGTCCGCTCTCTCCTTCTCGTACTCCTCCAGGTATCCCCAGACATAGGTCGTCATGTGTTCCTCCGTTTTCAGGTCTTCCACGGCCGAAAGAACCGGGCACCCGGGTCGTGGGCATAAGGTGTCGCCCCGCGCGTACGGCGGGCAATCCGCCGGCAGGCGCGGCGGGGAGAGGGATCCCCGACGGGGCGAGGTACATACATAGCAGAGGGGGGAGCAGGTTCAGAGCTCCCGGATCAACCGACCTCGACCATTTTCTTGGCGGCCATGTCCAACGTCGCCGAAGCCCACTCCGGAAGGCTCATACCCGAGCTCTCCGCTGCTTCCTGCCATTGTTTCCGGCGTTCGGGATCAATGGCCACCTGAACATACATCGCCTCCGGCGCCGCGTCCTCGCCCCGGGCGTGGAGCTTGATCCGGCGGCGGAGTTCGTTCCGGGACCAGCGGCCGGCCTCCGCCTCGGAGAGCCACTTCTCCTGTTCGCTCTCGGGCAGCCCGCACACCTCTGCGTGGTGCTGAAAGCTCAGCTTCTCCCGTCGGCGGCCGGGGATGAACTTCCGGGCGACCCACGCGTAGTTGCGCAGGGTCTGGTAGTCCAGGGAGGTGTTCTCTATGGCCCGCTTGTACCTGTGGGGGTAGTTCTCCTGGCCGTAGATCAACCAGTCCCCCAGCCACCAGGCAGAGGCGTCGGAGATGACGAAGATGTGCTGTCCCCAGCGCTCCCAGTCGCTCATGGCCATGCCGTCGGGAAGGTGGAGGCTCGTGCGCCGGGTCGGGTTCCTGCTCCCCGTCCGCCGGCCGGCGAGGTCCACGGCGGGCCGGTGCTCGACCCCGCCCCGGGACTTCGTCCTTCCGTTCGTGTGACCCGGATTCGTCATAGTTTCCATGTGGTCCCCTCATCGACCCTCCCGCTCGGCAAGAGAAATCAACGCTCGGATCAGGATCATTCTCCCGTAGGGAAAATTAGGCTGACATCGGTAAGAGGGCTCACTGCGGGGGATTTTCTAACCGCGGAGGCAAAAGCTCGCAGAAGCGGCGAAAACAGGATTGCAGAAAGCACGCATGAAATGGAGAGCTGTCGGCGCGGAGACACCGACCCCTCGAAAGGGAACTCAGCGGGCGCAGGGCGTTTGCATTGCCCTGAAACAGACCAAAGCGGTCGACAACAAGGCCTGAACCTGAGTACCCCCTCGGTTGCATTCATGCTTTAAACAACCCTGCACACCGCCGCTGATACATCCACCAGCATGGCCGCGGTCACAGCGTATGAGATAGACAAGCGTGCAGCAACCCCCAAATAATAGACACCTTGAGCAATAATTTGTTCACAGTGCGTCACCCAAGTGGGACCAGATTCCTTTTCTTTGGCCGAACTTCTCCCGCAGATTCGCCGCCGGATCGCCCGCACATAAGGCATTGCAAGGGAAGCGGACGCGCGTCCTCGACAAAAATAGCCGCCCGGATTAGATTCCCTTACCCTTCCCGAGAACAGTGAGGATTGCCGATGCGTATCTTGTTCGCAACATTCTCCGAGAAGGCTCACTTCATCGGAATGGTGCCCCTCGCGTGGGCTCTGCGCGCGGCCGGGCACGAGGTGCGCGTCGCCAGCCAGCCCGAACTGGCCCCCACCGTGGCGGCGACGGGCCTGCCCTTCGTCCGCGTGGGCACGGACCACCTGCTCCCCCAGGTCATCAGCTGGGTGGGGCGGATGGGGGAGGACATGCGGCCGGACTTCGACATGATGGGCGTGGCCGCCGCGGAGCCGCCGTCGTGGGAGGAGCTCCGGGCGGGGTACCGCGACGTGCTCATCCCTCTGTGGTGGAAGGTCGTCAACGACCCGATGCTGGACGACCTGGTGTCGTTCTGCCGCGAGTGGAAGCCCGACCTCGTCGTCTGGGAACCCCTGACCTTCGCCGGGGCGATCGCGGCGCAGGCGTGCGGCGCGGCCCACATGCGCTTCCTGTGGAGCCTGGACCTGTTCGCCGCCATGCGGGTGCAGTACCTGGAGCGCATGGGCGAACGCCCCGAGGCCGAGCGGGACGACCCCGTCCGCGCCTGGCTGGAGAACCGGGCCGCGCGCTACGGCGTCGGCTTCTCCGAGGACCTCGTCCGGGGCCGGGCCACCCTCGACCCCGTCCCCGCCTCTCTGGGCGTCCCCGTGCCCACCGGCACCCGTCGACTCCCCCTGCGCTACGTCCCCTACAACGGCAGGGCCGTGGTCCCCGACTGGCTGCGCACCCCGCCGACGCGGCCCCGCATCGCGCTCAGCCTCGGCATCACGGCCACCCGGCGCCTGGGCGGCCACACCGTGGACGTGGGCACCCTCCTGGACGGGCTGGCCGACCTGGACGTGGAGGTCGTCGCCACGCTGTCGGCGCCGGAGCAGGCCAAACTCGGCGCCGTGCCGCCCAACACGCGCCTGGTCGAGTACGTGCCGCTGCACGCCCTGGCCCCCACCTGCGACGCCATGATCACCCACGGTGGCGCGGGCACGGTCCTGTCGGGCCTGGCCCACGGGGTGCCCCAGGCGGCCGTGCCGCACCACATGTACGACGAGCCGCTCCTGGCCTCACTGGTGGCCGCGCAGGGGGCGGGGGTGGTCGTGGACCCGGGGCGGGTCTCTCCGGACACGGTCCGTGAGAGTGTGCTGCGCCTGCTCGGCGATCCCGCCCACGCGAGGGCGGCGGGGCTGCTGCGCGAGGAGATGGCCGCCATGCCCTCCCCCGCCGACGTCGCCCGGGAGCTGGCCGGCGCGGCGGGAGAGGGCGCTGGGCCGGACCTCATTCGATCCTGACGTCCGGGACGTACTGGATCCAGCGGCCCCCGGCCTCGCGGAAGCCGACCTCCTTGGCCATGATCTCCTCGGCGTGGTTCCACGCCAGGAGGAGCGCGTAGTCGGGGTAGGAGGCCGTGAACGCCTCGTGTCCGAGGACCCGGACGCCGGAGCCGGGGGTGAGGCGCCCCTGCTTGGCGGGCGTGGTGTCGCAGACGAACTCCAGGAGTTCGGCGTCGATCCCGCAGAAGTTGAGCACCGTCGCGCTCTTGGCGGTGGCGCCGTAGCCCACCACGCGCTTGCCCTGGTCGCGGAGGGAGCGCAGCTCCTTCGTCAGGCTCTCGCAGTTCCCCCTGACCCGGTCGCCGAAGGAGCGCAGCGCCTCCGGCGAGGTCAGGTCCCGCTCCTCCTCCTCGGCCAGGATCGCGGACACGGCCTGCGAGGGGGTGCGGGCGCCCTCCTTCGCCAGCGTGTAGCGCAGCTCCCCGCCGTGGGTGGGCAGGCGCTCGACGTCGACCAGGTCCAGCCCGAACCGCCGGGCCATGTTGCGCACGGAGGTGGCGGTGAACAGGAAGAAGTGCTCGTCGTAGAACTGGTCGAAGGACGCCTTCGCACTGACGTCGCCGAAGTAGGGGTCCTCGAAGACGAACACCCCGTCGGGGGCCAGCAGCTCCCCGATCCCCTCCAGGACCGAGTCCACGTACGGGATGTGGCAGAACGTGTTGGCGGCGTAGACGACGTCGGCGGGGCCGTCCTCCTCGCGGACGCGCAGCGCGGTCTCCTTCTCGAAGAACGCGTTGCGCACGCGGACGCCCTTGGAGCGGGCGACCTCGGAGACGGCTCCGGACGGCTCCATCCCGAGGTGGCGCACCCCGGCCCGGGACACGGTCTCCAGCATGACGCCGTCGTTGCAGCCCAGCTCGACCACGAAGGGGTCGGGCCCGGTCAGGTGCTCGGCGAGCAGCTTCTCCGCGGTGGCCTCGAAGTGGGCGCGCATGACGGTGGAGCCCGAGGAGTAGTAGGGGTAGCCCTCGTGGAACATGCGCTCCCTGGGCACCTCCTCCATCAACTGCACCATCTGACAGTCCGGACAGGCACCGACGGCCAGGCGGTAGAAGAACTCCTCGCCGGTGTCGTCGGGCTCGCGGAAGGCGTCCGACAGCGGCTGGCGGCCGAAGTCCATGAACTCGGTGACCGTTCCTCGGCAGACACGGCACGTGGTGGTGGGGACCAACCTGAACTCCTCGCGGGCGTCGTGGGACGGGCGCGCCGGGGGTCGGCGGCCCGGGATCGGCGGGCGGCCGGTGGTCGGCCGCCCGACGGGCGGGGGTCAGTCCGTGGTGTTCTCCTGCTGTTCGAGCCACCACGGGCTCTCCTCGGCCCACTTGATGGTGCGGGCCACCCCCTCCCGCAGGGAGGTGGTGCTCTTCCACCCCAGGAGGGAGAGGATCTTCCCGGCGTCGGGGATGCGCCGGTCGAGGTCCTGGTAGGAGGCGCCGAACCTGTCCCGGGTGTCGATCGACGTGAAGCCGACCCGCCCCCCGGTGAGCTCCACGACGAGGTCGACCGCCTCGCGGATCGTGACCTCGTCCGAGCTGCCGACGTTGAAGCACTCCCCGTCCGCCTCGGGCCGGGTGCCGATCTCGATGGTGGCGTCGACGGCGTCGTCGATGTAGGTGAAGCTCCGGGTCTGGCTGCCCTCGTCGTAGATGATCGGGGACTCCCCGCGCAGCGCCCGGTGGACGCTGCGGCTGATGAGGAAGGCCGGGCGCTGACGCGGCCCGTAGAGGTTGAAGTAGCGGACGATGGAGGCGTTGAGGCCCCGCTCCCGCATGTAGCCGAACGTCAGGTGCTCGGCCAGCGCCTTGCTGGAGGAGTAGCTCCACCGATTGGCCGACGTCGTCCCGAGGATCCGGTCGGCGTCCTCCTTCCAGGGGACGTCCGGGTTCTTGCCGAACACCTCGCTGGTGCTGGCGAAGACCACCTTGGCCCCGACCCGCTGGGCCTGGTCGAGCACGTTGCGGGTCCCCGTGAAGTTGACGTCGATGACGTCGAGGGGGGCTTCCAGGTAGCGGTCCACCCCCACGACGGCGGCGAGGTGGTACACCACGTCCACCCCGCTCGTGATGGCCTCGGCGAGCTGGTCCGGGGAGCTGACGCTGCCCCGGACGTACTCGACCTCGGTCCAGGAGGGCGCGGGTTTGGGCCGCGCCCCCTTCGAGTCGAAGACGACGACCTCGTCCCCCCTGCGCAGGAGGCGGTCGACGAGGTGGCTTCCGACGAAGCCGTTTCCCCCGGTCACTACGGCACGCGCCACGGCGTCTACCGTCCTATCCCTCGGTAGGTGAATCCGAGCCCCGTGAGGGACTCGACGGTCTGCTCGTCGAAGTGGGCCCGGCCGTCCAGGAACAGGCATCCCGGGGCGGTGAGCGCGCGGAGCGCGGCCATGTCCAGTTCGGCGAACTCATCGTGCCACGCGAGAACCGCGAGGCAGTCGGCACCGGAGGCCGCCCCTTCCACGCCGGACGAGGGCTCCACACCGAACTCCTTACGGATCTCGTCGGGGTCCGCGAGCGGGTCGAAGAGCGCCACGTCGGCCCCGGCCTCGCGGAGTGCGGAGACCACGGGCAGGGTGGGGGTCGACCTCAGGTCGCCGGTGTTGTTCTTGAAGGACAACCCCAGCACGGCCACCCGCGACCGGTCGGCGGGGGTGCCCAGGGCGGCGAGGCCGTCCACGATGAGCCCGGCGACGTAGCCGGGCATCGCCTCGTTGGCCTCGCGCGCGGTGACCACGGTGCTGAGGTCGACCCCCCGTTCCCGGGCGGAGCGCCAGAGCATCCAGGGGTCCTTGGTCAGGCAGGAGCCGCCGACGCCGACGCCCGGGGAGAGGACGTTGATGTTCCCCCTTCCCTTGGGCACCTCGTTGGTGGCCGCGATGACCTCCATGGCGTCCACCCCGATGGCCGCGCAGTAGCGCGCGAGCTCGTTGGCCAGGGCGATGTTGTGGTCGATCCACCAGTTGTTGAGAAGTTTCACCGTCTCGGCGGCCTCGATGGAGGAGCAGGGGACGGTCTCGACGCCGAGCCCGGCCCTCCAGAACCGCTCGGCCGCGGCTCCGGACCGCTCGTCCCAGCCGCCGACGACCACGGGGAGCCGGCGGATCTCGGCCAGCGCGTTGCCCTGGGAGAGGCGTTCGGGGCAGAAGGCCAGCCCGAAGTCCTCGCCGCAGGTCAGGCCCCCGCCCTCCAGCAGCGGTGCGACGAGGTCGCGGGTCGTGCCCGGGGGGACCGTGCTCTTGAAGATGACGACCTGTCCGGCCCGCAGGTGCAGCCCGATCTCGGTCGCGGCGTTCTCGACCTGCGTCCCGACGAGCGTGCCGTCCTCCTGGACCGGGGTGCCGACGGCGATCACCACCACGTCCGTGTCGGAGATCGCGGCGAAGTCGGTGGTGACGCGCAGGCGGCCGGACCCCCGGCCCTTGGCCACCAGTTCGGGCAGCCCCGGCTCCTTGAGACGGCAGCGGCCCGCCTCCATCTCCTCGATCAGGGAGGCGTCGACGTCGACGCCGACGACGTCCACCCCGTTGTCGGCCAGGCTGACGGCGACGCACGATCCCACGTATCCCAGGCCGACGACCGAGACGGTGATGTCCTCCCGATCCAGCAGGAAACGCATATGAGCTCCATTCGACTCTCACCCCGGCGGCACAGGGAAAACAGGTCCCGAGGGATCTTGACGAGAAAGGATCGGTCCAGTATCCGGCCATTCACCTGTCCGGCGGATCGGCCGGTGCTTGGGAATCTACTTCATGCGCGCGGGGCGCACGGAGCAGCATCGGGGGAGTCCTCGTCGGAGGCGGGGCGAACGACTTCCCTACAATCTCCCTTGCCGAAGATAAATGAGGCCCGGCCGGTTCGGGTGGGCAATGATATGCGCGCGGAAGCAACTCTTGGCAAACTCGGTCGCGTGCCGATTGGTTCGGCCGCCGGGAAAGAATACGCCGCGGCCGGGACGGACTCGCGGCGCCGGGGGCCTCCCGGCCCGCTCTCGCGGCCGGCGGACGACACAGGGACGGAGGCGATGGCCGTGCGCGTGCTGATCGCGACGCAGGCGGAGAGGACCCACTTCCTGGGGATGGTGCCCCTGGCGTGGGCCCTGCGGGCCGCGGGGCACGAGGTGCGGGTGGCGAGCCAGCCCGCGCTGGGGCCGACGGTGGCGGCGACGGGTCTGCCCTTCGTCCCCGTGGGGCGGGACCACCTCCTGCGCCGGGTCATGCGCCAGTACCACGCGATGACGGGCGGGGAGGAGGACGAGTTCGACATGGCGGAGGACCGGGACGAGGTCCTCACCTGGGACTATCTGCTGGAGGGCTACCGCCTGATGGTTCCGTGGTGGTGGCGGATGGTGAACGACCCCATGGAGCAGGACCTGGTCGCGTTCTGCCGGGAGTGGCGCCCCGACCTGGTCGTCTGGGAGCCCATCACCTTCTCCGCGGCGATCGCGGCGCAGGCGTGCGGGGCGGCCCACGTGCGCTACCTGTGGGGAGCCGACATCTTCGCCCGCACCCGCCGCCGTTTCCTGGCGCGGATGGCCGAGCAGCCCGCCGCCGAGCGGGAGGACCCACTGGCCGCCTGGCTGGGCGCCCGCGCCGCCCGCCACGGCGTCGAGTACTCCGAAACCCTGGTCCACGGACAAGCCACCCTCGAACAGATCCCCGCCTCCCTCAGGGTCCCCACCCCCCACGACCTCACCTACCTGCCCATGCGCTACGTCCCCTACAACGGCAGAGCCGTCGTCCCCCACTGGCTGCGCACCCCACCCGAACGCCCCCGCGTCGCCCTCACCCTCGGCACCAGCGCGGCCGAGTGGTACGGGGAGCACCAGCTCTCGCCCAAGGACGCTGCTGGAGGGGTTGGCCGACCTGGACGTGGAGGTCGTGGCGACCCTGCCCGCCCACGAACAGGACGCCCTCGGCCCCGTCCCCGCCAACACCCGCCTGACCGAGTACGTGCCCCTGCACGCACTCGCCCCCACCTGCGACGCCATGGTCACCCACGGCGGACCCGGCACCGTCCTGACCGCCCTCACCGGCGGCGCCCCCCAGCTCCTGGCCCCCAACGTCAACATGTTCGACACCGTGCTGTTGTCGGGCCGGGTGCGGGACCGGGGGGCCGCCCTCGTCCTGGATCCCGACCAGGTCACCCCCGACGCCGTGGCCGCCGGGGTGCGCACACTCCTGCACGACCCCCGCCACACCGGAGCCGCCGACACCCTGCGCCAGGAGATGACCGCCATGCCCTCCCCCGCCGACCTCGCCCACACCCTCACCGCCCTCACCGACCAGCGCTGACCCCGCGCGGAACCCCGGTCCACGGGGCTCCGCGCCGGTCGTGCGAGGCCGGGCGGGGGCGGGGGGCTCCTCCAGCGCGCGGCGGTGCTCCCCCGAACCGCCGGCGGCGCTTCGCTCAGGCCGGGCCCAGGGACCCCTCCCGCACCAGGTCGGCCAGGACCCGCGCCGTCTCGGCGGGGGAGGGCATGGCGGCCATCTCCTGGCGCACCAGCTCCGCCGCCGCTGCGTGGCGGGGGTCCTCGACCAGGCGGCGCGCGGTGTCCCGCAGGCTCACGGCCCCGGCGTCCTCCGGCAGCACCACCAGCCCCGCCCCTCGGCGCTCCACCAGCCGCGACAGCAGGGGCGCGTCCAGCCGGGGCCCGGGCACGAGCAGTTGGGGCACCCCGTGGGACAGCCCCGAGCACAGGGTGCCGGGACCGGAGTGCGTGATCATGGCCGCGCAGGTCGGTGCCAGGACATGCAGGGGCGCGTAGCCCACCAGCCGCACGTTGTCGGGGAGCGGGCCGAGCCCGGCCTCCTCCTCCGGCGGCAGGGTCGCGACGATCTCCGCGTCCAGCTCCCCCAGCCCCCGCAGGACCTCGCCCAGCGAGAACGTGTGCCCCCCGAACCACTCGGTCGTGCTGCTTCCCACGCTCAGCGCGATGCGGGGCCGCGTCGGCGAGGTGCGCAGCCAGTCGGGGACCACGGCCCTGCCGTTGTAGGGGACGTAGCGCAGGGGGAGGCGCCGGGCGCCGGTGGGCGCGGACAGGGTCAGGGAGTCGGGGAGGTAGTCCAGGGTGGCCCGGCCCCGGACGAGGTCCTCGGAGAAACCGACGCCGTAGCGCGCGGCCCGGTTCTCCAGCCAGGCGCGGACGGGGTCGTCCCGTTCGGCCTCGGGCTGCTCGCCCATGCGCTCCAGGTACTGCACCCGCATGGCGGCGAACAGGTCCAGGCTCCACAGGAAGCGCACGTGGGCCGCGCCGCACGCCTCGGCGGCGATCGCCCCCGCGAACGTGGTCGCCTCCCACACCACCAGGTCGGGCTTCCACTCGCGGCAGTACGCGACCAGGTCGTCCAGCATCGGGTCGTTGACCATCCGCCACCACCAGGCCGCCGTGTCGCGCGCGCCCCACCGCAGCTCGTCCCACGACAGGTCGTCGTCCCAGGCCTCGCCGACGTCGAACAGCCCCGGGGCCTCTCCCTCACCCCACTGGGTCACCACCTCGAAGTGCTTCTTCAGGAGGTGGTCGCGTCCGACCGCGACCGCGGACAGTCCCGCCCGGGCCAGGAACCCCGTCAGTTCCGGCTGGCTGGCGACGCGGACCTCGTGTCCGGCGGCGCGCAGTGCCCACGCGAGGGACACCATGCCGATGAAGTGCGTCTTCTCCGCGTAGGAGGCGAGCAGTACACGCAAGGAGGCATCTCCCGG
Organism: Nocardiopsis codii; assembly: GCF_036327455.1. Classification (NCBI taxonomy): domain Bacteria; kingdom Bacillati; phylum Actinomycetota; class Actinomycetes; order Streptosporangiales; family Nocardiopsidaceae; genus Nocardiopsis; species Nocardiopsis codii. The sequence goes on from NZ_JAUZMY010000057.1 coordinate 18,810, forward strand.
GTAGGAGCCGGAACCGCCGGAAGGCCGGTTCCGGGAGGGGCGGGCTGTGGAGTGCGGCGCGGCGGCGGGAGCAGGGGCTCCGGGCACGGTGGGGCGCGAGCGTCGCGGGGTACGGTGCCCTTCGTCCGCGGGCGCCGGGGCGGCCTCTTAGCCGCCGGGCGCCGCCGGATCGCGAGCATAGCGGCGCGGGGTCCGCCCGGACGTGGAAGTCTTCTCCACGAGGCCCTTTCCGGATCCTGCCGGAGCGATAACGGCGGCATCCGGCGGCCGGCGCACCGGCACGAGTTCCGTTCGACCCCGAGTCCAGCTTTCTCTGCGAGACACCATGAAACAGGGGAGAGAATGCAGTACACACGCCTTGGCCGTACCGCGCTGGAGGTCAGCCGCCTCTGCCTGGGAACGCTGAATTTCGGCGTGAACACTCCGCGGGACGAGAGTTTCGCGATGATGGACAGCGCGCTCGAACACGGCGTCAACTTCTTCGACACCGCCAACCACTACGGGTGGCAGGTGCACAAGGGAATGACCGAGGAACTCATCGGCGAATGGTTCGACAAGGGCGAGGGGCGCCGCGACCGTTCCATTGTGGCGACCAAGGTCTTCAACCCCATGAGCGACTGGCCCAACGACCGCGGCCTCTCGGCCCGCCACATCATCGCCTCGTGCGAGGAGTCGCTGCGCAGGCTGCGCACGGACTGGATCGACCTCTTCCAGATGCACCACGTGGACCGCAACGCGCCGTGGGAGGAGGTCTGGCAGGCGATGGAGATCCTCGTCCATCAGGGCAAGGTGCGCTACGTGGGCTCCTCCAACTTCGCGGGCTGGCACCTGGCCTCCGCCCAGGAGGCCGCGAACCGGCGCAACTTCCTCGGCCTGGTCTCGGAGCAGTGCGCGTACAACCTGGTCACGCGCCACGTGGAGCTGGAGGTCCTGCCCGCGGCGGCGTCCTACGGCATCGGGATCCTGACCTGGTCGCCGCTGCACGGCGGCCTGCTGGGCGGCGCCATCCGCAAGCTCCGCGAGGGCACCGCCGTCAAGACGGCCAAGAGCCGGGCGATGGAGGTGCTGCGCGAGCGCGGGGACACGATCGCCGCCTACGAGGACCTCTGCGACTCCGTGGGCCGCGACCCGGCCGAGCTGTCGATCGCGTGGGTGCTCTCGCGCCCGGGGGTCAACTCGACCATCGTCGGACCGCGCACCCTGGGCCAGCTCGACGGTGCGATCCGGGCCCTGGAGACGGGGATCGACGCGGAGACCGCCGAACGGATCGACGCCCTGTTCCCCCCGGTGGGCAAGGGCGGCCCAGCGCCCGAGGCCTGGTCATGGTGAGGCCGGGGGCCCGGCGGGCCCCCGGTCCCCCTCACGCGGTCGTTCGCCGGCCGGTCCTCCGGACGCGGGCTCCGGGGCCTGTCCGCGTCCGGCGCCTCCCGCGTCTCAGGAGCCGGGCAGGACGTCGGCGATCCGCACCACGGCACAGGAGAGCGTGACACCCGAGCCCAGTCCGCCCAGGACCACGTGGTCCCCGGGCCGGACCTCGCCCTCGTCCAGCAGGTGGCGCAGCCCGATGAAGGGGTCGGCGGCTCCGATGTGGCCGATGGTCCGGCCGTGGCTCCACGTCGACTTCTCCATGGGGAGTTTGAGGACGTCCATCCAGCGATGCTCCACCGCTCCCGGGCCCAGGTTGCTGAAGGTGGCGCGGGCGATGTCACCGAAGCCCACCCCGGCCTCCGCGAGGGTGCGGCCGACCAGCAGCATCATCTTCTGCTGGAGGGTGAACCAGGCGATGTCCACCTCCGGGTCCTCCTCCCCCTTCTCGGAGAGGGCGCGCCCCCGGGCGCGAAGGTCCAGTGCGGTGCCGGTCGTGGCCGCCGGGGGGAACTCGGGCTCCCCCGCCCGGTGCAGCTCCTCCAGCTCGGGGACGACCATCGAGCCCACCGAGAGCACCCGGGCCAGGCCGGGGGCCCGCCCCAGGAGGACCGCGCAGGCGCCGTCTCCCATCACGAAGGCTCCCGAGCGCCACCTGTCGACGTTCGGGGTGCTGAAGTTGTCGGCCGCGACGAGGAGGGCGGTGGCGCTCTCCGGGGCGCCGCGCAGGTGCGGCTCGGTCAGCTCCATCGCGGTGAACAGGGCGTTGCACCCCTGGCGCAGCTCCCCCGCGATGACGTCGCCCCGGACGAGGTGGTGCTGGAGGTGGTACTGCGGGAACCAGACGTCGGGGCCCTGGTGCCAGATGTCCGTGTAGAGGAGGACGCGCGTGTCGTCGGGGTCGGCCCCCGCCTGGTCGTACGCCTCGCGGGCACTACGGAGCGCCATCTCCGGGGCGGGGAGCTCGCCCGCGACGGCGGCGCCGGCCATGTCGTGGACGGCCGCCTCCTCCGCCGTGGTGAGTCCCTCGGCCACGGCGGTCTCCACGCTCACCCGGGTCTCGGGGAGGTACACACCGAGGCCCCGGATCCATAGTTCTGGCGTCTGCAAGGCGAACCCTTCCTGTGGGGTGCGACCTGGCGGTACGCCCCGTCTGACATGCGAATTCCCCGTCCGTGACGCGGACGGGGCGGGTGGGGCCGGGCGGGGGGCGGGGGGGGGGGGCCCCCCCCCCCCCCCCGGCCGGTCTCAGGCGTCCCGGTGCTCCCACTCGCCGGACCTGGCGCGGGCCTCCCGCGCGAGGACGTCGCGCACGGCCCGCACCTCGGCGGCCAGGGGCCGGTCCCGGTCCAGCGGCGGGGACAGCTCGGCGACCCGGCCCCACAGCCCTGTCTCCCCGGTCCTGCCGGTGAGAGCGGCGAGCTGGGCCAGGCCCACGCCGAGCGAGCCGACGACCAGCCACGCCAGGTCCAGGGCCTGGGCGAGGGAGTTCGCGCCGTTGAGCGCCATGGGCACGTGGTCCTGGTTCCCGTTGTTGCAGGGCAGGGCGGTGAGGGTGGCGGGGGTCACGAGTTGGCGGATCCGCGAGACGAACGAGGTGGCGCTGACCTGGACCCCGGCCAGGCCGCTCCCCGCCCCGGGCCGGGGGGTGAGCATCGGCGGCAGTCCGCCGTTGGTGTCCGAGCCGCAGAGCAGGGACAGCTGCCGGTCGGCCATGTAGGCCACCTGTTGGAGGGCCAGGCCGAGCTGGTCCGAGCACAGGCCCACGGGCATCGCGTGGAAGTTGCCGCCGTGCAGGACCTCTCCCGCGCTGCTGACGGGGTTGTCGGTGGTCCCCACCGCCTCGCGCAGCAGGATGCGCTCCGCGGCGGCGAGCTGGTCGAGCACCGCGCCGAGGATCTGCGGCGCGCACCTGAGGCTGTAGGGCTCCTGGAGGGGCCTGGCCTCGTCGCGCTCGGCTCCGGCGGGGATGCCGGACCTGATCCACGCGGCGGCGGCGGCCTGGCCGTTCTGGCCGCGGGCCTCCGCGATCCCCGCCGCGTACGCCTGGGGGTTGGCCCCCAGCAGGTCCACCATCCGGGCGGTCATCAGCGCCGACGCGCGGACCACGTCCTCGACCTGGCGGTGGTTGTCGACGGTGACGGCGAGGCTGACCCCGCTGCCGTTGACGAAGGACAGGGCCTCGCGTGCGTTCCACCGGACCGGGGACGCGCCCAGGCGGCCCAGTGCCTCGGCGGCGGGTCTGCGCGACCAGGCGCCGGAGTCCTCGCGCACCCAGGCCTCGCCCTGGCCCGCGTACGCCAGTGCCGCGCTGGCCAGGGGCTGGAGGTCCCCGCTGGCGCTCACCGTGCCCTCACGCGGGATGACGGGGGTGAAACCGCGGTTCCACAGCCCGACGAGCTCCTGCCAGAAGTCGACCGACACCGCGGAGTAGCCGCGGCGCATGCTCGTGAGCCGGAGGGCGACCACGAGTCGGCTGACCTCGGGCGACAGAGGCTCCCCCTGCGCGCTGCCGAGGTGGGCGATGAGTCCGTCCCCCTGCTCGCCCGCGGACTCCGAGGCGGGGAAGGCCACGAGCGGGCCGAAGCCGCGCGTGACCCCGTAGACGTCGGCGCCGTCGGCCAGGTGCTTGGCCATGGTCGTGGCGCTGGCCTGCATCCGCGAGAGGTCGTCGTCGGTCCAGCCGATGCTCGCGTCCCACGCGGCCCGGCGGACGACCTCGGCCAGGCTGGTCGGCGTTGGCGTCATCTGTCCACTCCTTCGGGGCGGGCGCGCGCGGACTGCACGCGCCGAAGTTTGCCTGTCTCGGAGCGGTCGATCCGCTCCACCGTCCGCACGCTGCGGGGAAGGTATTCGATCCGGTCGAGCGCCCTCCTGAGCTCCTCCGCGTCGGGGGCCCCGGCCGACGCCGGGACGATCAGGAGGTCGAAGTGCTCCCCGGTCAACGGGTCGAGCACCGGGACGCACGCCAGGTCCTCGCAGTCGAGGACGTCGACCAGCCTCTCCTCCATGAGGTCGAGGTCCAGGCGCCGCCCGTTGACGTTGACGAGCCGGGTCCGGCGTCCCGCGAACCCGAAGGTCCGGTCGCTGAGCCGGACCACGTGGTCGTCCATCCGGCACTCCGCGGCCGGGGGCCCCGCCCCGGGCCGCGCGATGCGGGGGCTGCGGACCACCAGGGGGTCCTCCGTCCCGGGGCGGTCCGGGCCGTCCCCGAACTCGACGTCGGAGAACAGGTGCCACGGCGGGTTGTGGGGGTTCCACTCGCGGTGGGCGACGCCGCCGGTCTCCGTCGATCCGAAGATCTCGGTCAGGCTCGCGCGGCCGCCCGCCGCGGAGAGCAGGTCGTTCGCGCTGCGCGGGACCACCGCCGTGCTGTGGACGAACGCGAGGCGTTCGGCCGCGTCGATCCAGTTCGTGCGGCTGAGGAGGATCCGGAAGGTCCAGGGGATCGCCATCACCGCCCAGCGGCGGTGGTCGGGGGGCGGCAGCTGGGCGAACTGGGGCACGTACCAGACGGGCACGCCGAGGAGGGCGGGCACGAGCACGCTGGCGAGCATCCCGTAGAGGTGCCGCGGCGGTGCGAAGGACACGACCGCCTCGGGGCGGGCGTCCTCCAGCAGCGCGGCGAGCAGGCCCGCCTCCGACACGAGCTGCTCACGGGTGCGGTGCCAGACGGTCGGACGGCCGGTGCTTCCCGACGTGGTGAACGCCGTCTCGGGGGGCAGCAGGAGGCCGAGGACCTGTTCCGCGGGTTCGTCCAGCTCGTCCCAGCGCACCGTCCACGGCCGTTCCGAGAGTTCGGGCGCCGCGGGGAGCCGTGTGAGGAGGTCGCCGGGGGAGAGCTCGTCAACCGACACGTGAGTCCTGATCCGATCGGGGGTCGGGGGCCCGGCGGGGGCCCGGGACGGGGGATACGGGTCCGTGCCGGCGTCGTCCGTTGTCCCGCCGGCGGGACGGGCGGGCCGGGCGCGGGGACGCCTCAGCCGCCGTCCTCCACTTGGGAGAGGCGCTTCTTCAGCGGTTCCCACCACGCGCGGTTCTCCGTGTACCAGGCGACGGTGCGGGCCAACCCCTCCTCGAAGGAGACGGCGGGCCGGTAGCCCAGCCGCTCGGCGGCCTTGGTTCCGTCCACGGAGTAGCGGCGGTCGTGGCCCTTGCGGTCGGCGACGAAGCGGACCATCGAGGCGTCGTGCCCGAGCAGCTCCAGGAGCGCGTCGGTGACCTCCAGGTTCCGCTTCTCGACCGATCCGCCGATGTTGTAGACCTCGCCGGGCTCACCGTGCTCGGCGGCCAGGGCGAGGGCGTCGCAGTGGTCGTCCACGTGGACCCACTCGCGGACGTTGCCGCCGTCCCCGTAGACGGGCACCGGCGTCCCGTCCAGCAGGTTGGTCACGAAGAGCGGGATCATCTTCTCCGGGAACTGGAACGGCCCGTAGTTGTTGGCGCACCGGGTGACGCAGACCCGCATGCCGTAGGTCCGGTGGAAGGACCGCGCCAGGAGGTCGGACGCGCTCTTGGAGGCCGAGTACGGGGAGTTGGGCTCCAATGGGTCGGTCTCGACCCACGATCCCGAGCCGAGCGTCCCGTAGACCTCGTCCGTGGAGACCAGGACGAAGTTCTCCACGTTCTCGGCCAGGGCCGAGTCCAGCAGGTGGAAGGTGCCCATGACGTTGGTGCGGACGAAGCAGCCGGCGTCCGAGATCGAACGGTCCACGTGGGTCTCGGCGGCGCAGTGCACCACGAGGGACACCCCGCCCATGAGTTCGCGGACGAGCTGTTCGTCGCACACGTCACCCTGGACGAAGGTCAGGCGCGGGTCGTCCGCCACGGAGGCCAGGCTCTCCGTCGTGCCGGCGTAGGTCAGCTTGTCCAGGACCACGATCTCGGCGTCCGCGTACCGCGGATAGGAGCCGGCGAGGACACGTCTGACGAAATTGGAACCGATGAATCCGGCGCCACCGGTGACCAGGATCTTCATACACCCGCACCCTGCCACACTCCCGCCGCCCTGCGGGCGGCCTCCATGACGTACGCGCCATAGCGGGAATTGGGCATCTCTTCCCCGAGCCGATAGCACTCGTCCGCTCCGATGAAGCCCATGTGCAAGGCGATCTCCTCAAGACAGGCGACCCGGACACCGGTCCCCCGGGCCGTGGTGGAAACGTATCGGCTTCCCTCCAACAGGGATTCCTCGGTGCCGAGGTCGAGCCAGGTTATTTCGTTCCCCATGGTCACGAGTTCGGCCCGGTCCCTTTCCAGGTAGACGCGGTTGACATCGGTGATCTCAAGTTCGCCCCGCGCGGAGGGGACGATGCTCTCGGCGATGTCCACCACTTCCTGGTCGTAGAAATAGAGGCCCGTGACCGCGCAGTCCGAGCGCGGGGCGGCCGGCTTCTCCTCCAGGCTCTCGAACCTGCCCATGTCCCCGAATCCCGCGACCGCGTACTGCCGGGGGTCGCTCACCTTGGATCCGAAGAGCGTGCACCCGGACGTCGAGGTCGCGGCCCGGTCGAGCAGCCCGCCGAAGCCCTCGCCGTGAAAGATGTTGTCGCCCAGGACGAGGGCGCTACGGCTCCCCCGGATGTGGTCCCGGCCGATGAGCAGCGCCTCGGCGATCCCCTTGGGCTCGGACTGGGTCGCGTACCGGATCTCGATCCCCAGCGAACTCCCGGTGCCGAGCACCTGACGGATCAGGGGAAGGCTCTCGGGATTGGTGATCAGGAGGATCTCGCGGATTCCAGCCGTCATCAGCACGGAGATCGGGTAGTAGAACATCGGCTTGTCGTAAACCGGGAAAAGGTGCTTGGAAATACTTCGGGCAGCGGGAAACAGGCGGCTGCCAGTGCCACCCGCCAACACAATACCTTTCATGGTGACTCCCAGAGAGGTCCGAACATCGATATTGCCGGGCAAGTACGGCGCGAACATACTGCTGCGCTATGCCCACCGGCCTGGATCCAGCACCGGTGCTAGGCTCCCAGAACCTCTTCCGAAGGGATCAACACAACCGTACCGTCACACCGGCTCGGAAGAGGAGAACAGGTTCGGAGTGCAACACCCGCAATGAACATGCAGCGGGCCGGGCTTGTCAAGGAGCGGTGTCGGCTTTCACCGATCGGACCATCGAAATCCCGGAAGTGGGGAACACCTTGCGAATCGTCGTCGCGGCATACGCGGACAAGGCTTATTTCTTTGGCATGGTGCCGACGGCGTGGGCGCTGCGTGCCGCCGGACACGAGGTGCGGATCGCCACCCAGCCCTCCATGGCCGAGGCGGCCGCCGAGACGGGTCTGACCGTGGTGCCGGTCGGAGGCGACCACACCCTCGCCGAGGTCGTGGCCCACGGGCGCGAGGAGCCGGGCGAGTCCATCTTCGACCTCTCCGAGGAGCGCCCGGAGCGGCTGGGCGAGGTGAACCTGCGCGACGCCTACGAGGACCACGTCACCTGGTGGTGGAGACTCGTCAACGAGCCGATGGCGGAGGACCTCGTGGCGTTCTGCCGCGAGTGGAAGCCGGACCTGGTCCTGTGGGAGCCGAGCACCTACTCCGGGGCGATCGCCGCCGAGGCGTGCGGCGCGGCCCACGGGCGGTTCCTGTGGAGCATCGACCTCTTCGCGCGCCTGCGCGGCCTCTACCGGGCGGCCGACCCCGACCCGGCCGTACCCGACGCGCTCACCGCCTGGCTCACCGAGGCCGCCGCCGCGTTCGGCGTGGACTTCTCCGAGGACCTCGTCCTGGGCCAGTTCTCCGTGCACCAGCTCCCCGAGGCGCTGCGGCTGCGGGAACTGGAGACCGGGACGCACCTGAGCGTGCGCCCGGTGCCCTACGGCGGGAGCGCGGTCCTGCCGGCGTGGGCCCGCGAGGAGCCCGAGGGCCGGCGCGTGCTCGTCGACTGGGGTTCCTGGAGCAAGTCCCCGGAGGGCGCCGCCTCGTTCGTCGACGTGATCGACGCGCTGATGGAGCTGGAGGCCGAGCCGGTCGTGCTCTCCCCGCGCTCCTGGGAGGACGCGCTGCCGGCGCTCCCGCCGGAGATCCGGGTCGCCGACACGGCGGCCGCCCACCTGCTGATGGGGTCGTGCTCGCTGCTGGTGCACGGTGGGGGCTTCGACTCGTTCTGCAACGCCCTGGTGGAGGGGCTCCCGCAGTTCGTCGTGCTCAACGTCGACCAGTTCGACGGGGGCCTGATCACGCGCGCGCTCCAGGACCGGGGCGCCCTGCGCTCGGTGTCCCTCGCCTCGGCCCTGTCCGAGGGGGTCGACCAGCACCTGGCCGCCGTCCTCGACGGTCCCGAGGTGAGGGAGGCGGCCGAGCGGATGCGTGACGAGACCCTGTCCGCCCCCGCTCCGGACCAGCTGGTCCCAGCCCTGGAGCGGATCGCCGCCGCCCGGGGCGTCGGCGGGGCCTGAGGGGTCGGACCGGTCAGCGCCGGTCAGCGCTGGTCGGTGAGGGCGGTGAGGGTGTGGGCGAGGTCGGCGGGGGAGGGCATGGCGGCCATCTCCTGGCGCAGGGCGTCGGCGGCTCCGGTGTGGCGGGGGTCGTGCAGGAGTGCGCGCA
>NZ_JAUZMY010000058.1:0-23468 GCF_036327455.1 Nocardiopsis codii
GGTTGCGGGCGATCATCGAGGAGGTGTTGTTGTCGGTGATGTACGAGGTGCCGTCCCGTGAGGATGTGGGGCAGGTGATCATCAGTCGGGAGACGGTGATCGACAACGTGAACCCCACGATCGTGCCTCGCGCCCAGCTGGACGCGGAGCACCAGGAGAAGTCCGCCTGACCCCGCCACGGGCGGCCCGCCGGGCTGACCGCGGCCTCCGTCGGCATGTGAGAGGGGCACCCCCGGACCGGGGGTGCCCCTCTCACATGCCGGCCCTCGGGAGGCCGGTCGTTCCCGGCCCTCCCAGTGGCTGGGAGCTCACTCCTCCTCCAGGACCTCCGCCATGCGGCCGATCTCGGTGTTCTGCTCCGCGATCACGTCGTTCGCCATCCTGAGCACGGTCTGGTCCTTGCCCTCGGCCATCGCGTCCTCGGCCATGGTGACCGCGCCCTCGTGGTGGGCGGTCATCAGTTCCACGAAGAGCTGGTCGAACGCGTCGCCCTCGGCGTCCGCCAGCCGCTCCAGGTCCTCCGGAGAGGCCATGCCCGGCATGTCGTCGTGGTCGACGTCGAGCTCGCACGCGGGGACCTCGGAGTCCTCGCCGTGGTGGGTGCCGTCCCCCTCCAGCCCGCAGAAGTTCTGGTGCGCCGGGTTCTCCCGCGCGGGGCCGAAGACGTTCTCCTCCAGCCAGCTCTCCATGGCGGTGATCTCCGGTCCCTGTGCGGCGGAGATACGGTCGGCGATGCGCTCGATGCCGTCGCGCTCGTGGCGCTCCGGCACCAGGTCGGTCATCTCCAGGGCCTGGGAGTGGTGCTCGATCATCATCACCAGGTAGGTGACGTCCGCCTCGTTGTGCCCCTGCTCCTCTGCCAGGGCGGCGATCTGGTCCGTGGTGGCGGGCGACGAGGACTCGCCGGGCGCTCCGGGGGCGATGACGTTGGCCGCCTCCCGGCCGTCCTCGTCACCGGTGCAGGCTGTGGCTCCGAGCAGCGCGAGAGCTGCTCCGGTCGCGAGTGCCAGGCGACGCACGAGGTGTCCTCCGTTGGGGGTGTGGCGCGGACGGGTCCGCGGTGTCGTGGGGCGGAATACCCCTGAGGCGACGTCCTGCGGGTTTTCTACTCACTCGGTGGGTGTTTTGTCCAGTCCTGAGGACGTGTCGGCGCTGTTTCGTTCGGCCGGCGGGGTGGGCATCGGCGGTCGGCCCCAGGGCTCCTGGAGTGCATTGGTCATCAGATGTCCGCTCTCGGCGTTTCGCCTGGAGTGTGGAGACTGGGGCGCGTACAACACAAAGTATCCAATTGGAAGCTTTGTGTAATTTCCGGGGGTGTGGCCCGTGGCGAACGGACGAGGACGCAGAGACCGGGTCCGCTGGGGGGCGGTCGGGACGGGGGTTCTGGTGGCGGTCGGCCTCCTGGCGGTTCCCGGGGCGCGTGCCACCGACGGCGTGACCACGGGAGGCGGTGTCGTCCACGTGGCCAACCTGCCCAAGCCCGCGGGCCTGGAGCGCACCGCCGCCTTCAACTCGGATCTGGCGTTCACGGGGGACTACGCCGTCGGCGGGAACTACGACGGGTTCGTCGTCTACGACATCTCCGTTCCCGAGCGCCCCCGCGTGGTGTCCACGGTCGTGTGTCCCGGCGGGCAGGGTGACGTGTCGGTCAGCGGTGACCTGCTGTACTTCTCCGTCGACTACCCCCGTGCGGGTACGGAGTGCGGGGCGGCTGCGGTGCCCACGACCGACCCGGACGGGTTCGAGGGCATCCGGATCTTCGACATCTCGGACAAGGCCAACCCGCAGTACGTGGCTGCGGTGCCGACCGACTGCGGTTCGCACACGAACACGCTGGTCCCGGGCAAGGACGGCGAGCACGAGTACGTCTACGTGTCGTCCTACTCGCCCTCCGAGCGGTTCCCGAACTGCCAACCGCCGCACGACAAGATCTCGATCATCGAGGTGCCGCTGGCCGACCCGGCCTCGGCCTCCGTGGTGGGTCAACCCGTGCTGTTCCCGGACGGCGGGCACCAGCGCACCACCGGCTGCCACGACATCACCGTCTATCCGGAACGGGACATCGCCGCCGCGGCCTGCCTGGGTGACGGTCTGCTGCTCGACATCGCGGACCCGGCCGGCCCCCGGGTCGTGGACCGCGTCCAGGACCCGAACTTCGCGTTCTGGCACTCGGCGACGTTCACCAACGACGCCAGGAACGTGGTCTTCACCGACGAACTCGGCGGCGGTGGCGCGGCCACCTGCACCGAGGAGGTCGGACCCGAGCGGGGCGCTGACGCGGTGTACTCCCTGAACCACGAAGGGACGTCTCCCGAACTCGGGTTCAGGAGCTACTACAAGCTGCCCCGTCACCAGACCGAAACCGAGAACTGTGTGGCGCACAACGGCTCGCTGATCCCGGTGCCCGGTCAGGACTTCTTCGTGCAGTCCTGGTATCAGGGCGGGGTCTCGGTCATCGACCTGACCGATCCCGACAGGCCCGAGGAGATCGGCCACTTCGACCGGGGTCCCTGGGATCCGGAGTCGTTGAGCACGGCCGGATCCTGGTCGGCGTACTACTACAGGGGCCACGTCTACTCGTCCGACATCCAGCGCGGCCTCGACGTGCTCAAACTGACCGACCCGCGGTTGTCCGAGGCGGAGAACGTGCGGATGGACGAGTTCAATCCGCAGTCACAACCGTCTTTTCCGTCCTCTCGGTAACAAATCGGACAGGGGTATGGCGTGTCGGGGCCTCCCGGCACGCCATACCTGCTGCCAGCGGAAATCCCGAATCCTGGCCGCGTTGTGCCGTCGGATCGCGCCGGCCGGACAGCGTGTTAACAACCATGTTTCTTTTGTATCCCCCTATACATGTTGATGTTGAACTGTGTACGTTCTTCCTGTTTCGCTCCAATCAGAATCAGGAGTTCGTATGACGACATCCCCCTCAGGTTCCCGTGCCGGGCGCGCCCCGGCCGGACGCGGGCTGACCGGCCTCACCCTGGCCGGAGCAGCCGCCCTCGTGGCAGGACTCCTGGGCCCCGCCTCGGCCTCCGCCGCAGACGAGTTCGTCAGCGACGCCGACACCAGCTCCAACGTGACTCATGTGACCAACGTCCCGAAGACCGAGGTGATGAGCGACTTCAACTCGGACCTGGCGTTCACCGGCGACTACGCCGTCGGCGGGAACTACAACGGCTTCGTCGTCTACGACATCTCCGATCCCGAGGACCCGCAGATCGTGTCGGAGGTGCTCTGCCCGGGTGGGCAGGGTGACGTGTCGGTCAGCGGTGACCTGCTGTACTTCTCCGTCGACTACCCGCGTGCGGGTACGGAGTGCGGGGCGGCTGCGGTGCCCACGACCGACCCGGACGGGTTCGAGGGCATCCGGATCTTCGACATCTCGGACAAGGCCAACCCGCAGTACGTGGCTGCGGTGCCGACCGACTGCGGTTCGCACACCAACACCCTCGTCCCCGGCAAGGACGGCGAGCACGAGTACGTCTACGTGTCGTCCTACTCGCCGTCGGCGCAGTTCCCGAACTGCCAACCGCCGCACGACAAGATCTCGATCATCGAGGTCCCGGTCGACGACCCGGCCTCGGCCGAGCTCATCGAAGCCCCGGTGCTCTTCCCCGACGGCGGCAACACCAACACCTCCGGCTGCCACGACATCACGGTCTACCCCACCAAGGACGTCGCCGCGGGCGCCTGCATGGGCGACGGCATCCTGATGGACATCTCCGACCCCGCCTCCCCGGTCGTGACCGACGTCGTCCGCGACACCAACTTCGCGTTCTGGCACTCGGCGACGTTCACCAACAACGGCGAGACGGTCATGTTCACCGACGAGCTCGGCGGCGGTGGCGGGGCCACCTGCACCGAGGCCATCGGCCCGGAGCGCGGGGCCAACGCCATCTACGAGATCGGCGACGCGGGACTCGACTTCCGGAGCTACTTCAAGATCGACCGCCACCAGAGCACCACCGAGAACTGCGTGGCGCACAACGGCTCGCTGATCCCGGTGCCCGGTCAGGACTTCTTCGTGCAGTCCTGGTATCAGGGCGGGGTCTCGGTCATCGACTTCAACGACCCGTCCGACCCGCGGGAGATCGGCCACTTCGACCGTGACCCGATCGACGACGACCGGCTGATCCTGGGCGGCTCGTGGTCGGCGTACTACTACAACGGCTACGTCTACTCGTCCGACATCACGCGCGGACTCGACGTCCTCCAGCTGAACGACCCCCGTCTGCGGGCGGCCGAGCGCGTCCGCATGGACGAGTTCAACCCGCAGTCCCAGCCCGAGTACAGGCCCGGACGGGGCAACGGGCGCTGACCGGTCCCCCGACGGCGCCCCCGACCCCCGGCGAGCTCCGGCACACGGGCGACGGGGCCGCGGAGGAGCACACCCCGCGGCCCCGGAACCAGCCCCCGCAACCCCCAGCGCACACAGGAGAACCCCCATGCCCGCACCTCCCACCCGCAGACGGCGCCTCGCGCGCACGGCCACCCTCACCGCAGCCGTGGGAACGCTCCTCGTCGGACTGCTGAGCCCGGCATCCGCGTACGCGGACGAGGCCCCCGCCGACGAGATCAGCAGCAACATCACCCACGTCGCCCATGTGCCCAAGCCCGACGCCGTCCGGAGCACCAACTCGGACCTGGCGTTCACCGGCGACTACGCCATCGGCGGCAACTACGACGGGTTCGTCGTCTACGACATCTCCGAACCGGAGGACCCGCAGATCGTGTCGGAGGTGCTCTGCCCGGGTGGGCAGGGTGACGTGTCGGTCAGCGGTGACCTGCTGTACTTCTCCGTCGACTACCCGCGTGCGGGTACGGAGTGCGGGGCGGCTGCGGTGCCCACGACCGACCCGGACGGGTTCGAGGGCATCCGGATCTTCGACATCTCGGACAAGGCCAACCCGCAGTACGTGGCGGCCGTGGCGACCGACTGCGGTTCGCACACGAACACGCTGGTCCCGGGCAAGGACGGCGAGCACGAGTACATCTACGTGTCGTCCTACTCGCCGTCGGCGCAGTTCCCGAACTGCCAACCGCCGCACGACAAGATCTCGATCATCGAGGTCCCGGTCGACGACCCGGCCTCGGCCGAGCTCATCGACGCCCCGGTGCTCTTCCCCGACGGCGGCAACGCCAGGACCTCCGGCTGCCACGACATCACCGTCTTCCCGAGCAAGGACGTCGCCGCGGGCGCCTGCATGGGCGACGGCATCCTGATGGACATCTCCGACCCCGCCTCCCCGGTCGTGACCGAGGTGGTGCAGGACACCAACTTCGCGTTCTGGCACTCGGCGACGTTCACCAACGACGGCAAGAACGTGGTCTTCACCGACGAGCTCGGCGGCGGAGGAGCCCCCACCTGCACCGAGGAGATCGGTCCGGAGCGCGGCGCCGACGCGGTCTACTCCCTCGACGGTGACGGGTCCGGCGCCGACCTGGCGTTCCAGAGCTACTTCAAGATCGACCGCCACCAGGGCGGGGAGATCTGTGTCGCGCACAACGGCTCGCTGATCCCGGTGCCCGGTCAGGACTTCTTCGTGCAGTCCTGGTACACCGGCGGTGTCTCGGTCATCGACTTCAACGACGCGGCGAACCCCGAGGAGATCGGCTACTTCGACATCGACTCCCGGGTCGAGGACGGCGTCCAGGACAACAACAGCTGGTCGGCGTACTACTACAACGGCTACGTCTACTCGTCCGACATCGGCCGGGGCATCGACGTCCTGAAGCTGGACGACCCCCGTCTGCGGGCGGCCGAGCGCGTCCGCATGGACGAGTTCAACCCGCAGTCCCAGCCCGTGTACAGGCCCGGACGGGGCTGACCGGTCCGGACCCGGAGAGGGGTCCCCGCGACGGGGGCGGTGCCGCGGCACCGCCCCCGTTCCGCGTTCCCGGGCAGGGGGAGCCGGCGTTCCGAGCCCCGGCGTCAGCCGAACAGCCGGTCGGTGGGGGCGTCCACCGCCTCCAGCACGCGGCCGGTGAAGTACACCGTGCCCAGGGCCAGGACCCGCCGTCCGAGCGCGGCCAGGGTCGCGGGGGACAGGTCCGCGGCGTCCATGCGCCCCCAGTGTGCGGGCAGGGCGTGCTCGAAGCGCAGGTGGGCCTCCGGCAGGCGCACGGCGGTCACCGGCAGGTCGCCCAGGACCTCGACGGCGCCGGAGACGTCCTTGTGGTCGGGCAGGCACAGCAGGACGTGGTCCACCCCGCCCCACAGCCCGCGCGCGTGGGCCAGGGCGGTCGCGACCCCGACGCGGTCGATGGCGGAGTCCACGATCACCTCCGTGCCGGCGGCCTCCCCGTCCGGAGCTCCCTCGGGAGCCGCCCCCGTCCCCCTCCGCGGCCCTGTGGCGGAGGACGGGGCCCGCCCGGTGTCACCGTTCGGCCGGGGGCCGTCCTGGACGGGGACCGCGTGACGGGACAGGCGGCCCGGAAGGCGGACGGTCCCCAGCACGTCGTGCAGGCTCCGCAGGTTCGGCCCGGGGAACCCCAGGTGCTCCAGCATCCTGGCGGCGGCGGCCGTGCCCAGGACCCCGGAGGCCGCGGACAGTCCCGGCGGCCGAAGAGCGGGCGGTGGTTCCACACCGGGCTCCCCGGGGTCGACGACCTCGGCCGCCACCCGTCCGCCGGTCGCCTCGGCCAGAGCGGCGTCGATCTCGGCGGCCACCTCCGGTGTCTGGGGAAGGCGCACCAGGGCCCGGGTGCGCTCACCGGCGACCAGGGTCTTCTCCCTGGCGATCTCGACCACGTCGTCGCCCAGGACGCCCACGTGCTCGGCGAAGACCTTGCCGAGGGCGACGACCTCCGGGCCGGCCAGGCGGAGCTCGTCGCGGCGGCCCCCCATCCCCGCCTCGAGGACGCACACGTCGGCGCCCGTCTCGCGCGCGTGCAGCAGTCCCGCGACCAGGAACAGGCCGCTCGGCGCCAGGTAGCCCCCGGACTCCTCCACCGTCGGGAGCTCCCGGCGGGCCGCGTCGATCCCGGCGCCGAGCGCGTCCAGGACCGCGTCGGTCACCGACGTCCCGTCCACCCGCACCCTCTCGCGGTAGGAGCGGAAGCTCGGCCCGGTCACCAGGACGGTGCGCAGGCCGACCGACGACAGCGCGGCCGCGGCCGTCGTCGCCGTGCTGCCCTTGCCCTTGGAACCGACGACCCCCAGCACAGGGGCGTGACCGGAGTCCAGGCCGAGGGCGGTCAGGAGCGCGGAGGCGCGCCCCAGGCTGCGTGTCTGTCCGGGGCGGCGGTCCGCCCACTCCGTGAAGAACGGGTCAAGGCTTGGCATGCCACAAGTATGGTCTGTGCGATATCGGCCACCGGACCCCTCACCCGGAGTCCGGTCCCAGGTGGGGGCGCGTACACTGGCGCGGGTGTACACCCCGACCACTGAGACACCGTGAGCGGCGTGAGCGCCGAGCAGCGCTACGCCGAGGTGACCGCCGAGATCCTCTCCCGCGCACCCGAGTCCGACATCGACCCTCGACTGGACCGCGTCCGTACCCTGCTGGATCTCCTGGGTGACCCCCAGCGCAACTTCCGGGTCATCCACGTCACCGGCACCAACGGCAAGACGTCCACCGCCCGCATGATCGACGCCCTGATGCGGGCGAGGGGCCTGCGCGCGGGCCGCTACACCAGCCCGCACCTGCGCACCGTGCGCGAGCGCATCGTCATCGACGGGGAGCCCGTCTCCCAGGAGCGGTTCGTCGAGATCTACGACGACATCCGCCCCTACATCGAGATGGCCGACGGGATGAACGACGGAGCGCTGTCGTTCTTCGAGATCCTCACCGTGATGGCCTACGCGGCCTTCGCGGACGCGCCCGTGGACGTCGCCGTCGTCGAGGTCGGCATGGGCGGGCGCTGGGACGCCACCAACGTCGTCGACGGCGACGTGGCCGTGGTGACCCCGATCGGGATCGACCACACCGACTACCTGCCCGACACGCTGCACGGGATCGCCGAGGAGAAGGCGGGCATCATCAAGCCCGGCTCCGTGGCGGTCCTGGCCCAGCAGCCGGTGCCCGCGGCGGAGGTCCTCCTCCGCAACGCCGCCGAGGTCGGAGCGCAGGTGGCCCGAGAGGGGCTGGAGTTCGGCGTCACCTCCCGCGAGGTGGCCGTCGGCGGCCAGCAGATCGCCCTCAAGGGCCTCACCGCGGGCTACGAGGACCTGTTCCTTCCGCTGTTCGGCGCCCACCAGGCCGGCAACGCGGCCGTGGCCGTCGCCGCCGTGGAGGCGTTCGCCTCCGCGGGGGAGGACTCCGCGGGCCTGGACCCCGCCATGGTCGCCGAGGCCCTGGCCGGGGTGGACTCCCCGGGGCGGATGGAGGTCGTGCGCACCAGCCCGACCGTCATCGCCGACGCGGCGCACAACCCCGCCGGAATGACCGCCACGGCGGCCGCGGTGGGAGAGGCCTTCAGCTTCTCCCGCCTGGTGGGCGTCGTCGCGATCATGGCGGACAAGGACGTCGAGGGGATCCTCGACCCCCTCGAACCACTGCTCGACGAGATCGTCGTCACCCGTAACTCCTCACCGCGTTCCCTCGAACCGGAGCAGTTGGGCGTCCTCGCCCGACAGGTCTTCGGGGAGGACCGTGTACATGTGGTTCCCCGACTCGACGACGCCATCGACCGGGCCGTCGGCCTGGCCGAGGAGGACGAGGAGTTCGGCGGTACCGGTGTGCTGGTCACCGGATCGGTCGTCACCGCAGGTGACGCCGTCCATCTGCTGCGCGGTTCCGGCGAGTGACGGGCAGGGCGACCCACTACGAAGGGAACCCGCCGTGCGCGTAGTCTGCGCCGTCATCCTGGTGTTCGAGGCCGTCGTGATCGGCCTCTTCATCCCCGTCGCCATCTCCCTGGAGGGGATGGCCCCGACCACGGCCGCGAGCCTGTGGGGCGGCATGGCAGCCGTCGCCCTCGTGCTCTCCGGCCTCCAGAAGCGCCGGTGGGCGCACTACGCCGCCTGGGCGCTCCAGGCCGCGTTCCTGTTCACCTCCTTCATGGTGTCCGGAGCGATGCTCATCGCGGTCGTCTTCGTGTCCCTGTGGGTGACCGGTGTGATCCTGGGCCGTCGAACCGACGAGATGAAGGCCGCTCACGCGGCCCGCGCGGAGGCGGAGGCCGCCGCCCAGCGGGGCGAGGACGGCGGGGGGTCCGTGACCACCGCGCCGTCTCGGCAAACGCGATAGTGTGACGCACGTCCGGACAGGCGGCCGGTCCCTTCAGGAGGGTTCTCCCCCTCCGCGGCCCCGCTTCCGTGACCCACCATCCGAACCTCCGCGTGCGGCCTTACGCCGTGGGCGACCGCCCACGCGCCACGCGGAGCCCCAGTGAGGAGTTGACACGCACGTGGAGCGCACTCTCGTTCTCATCAAGCCCGACGGCGTCCGCCGCAACATCGTCGGCGAGGTCATCTCGCGCATCGAGCGCAAGGGCCTGAAGCTCGTCGCGATGGAGCTGCGCACGCTCGACGCCGCCACCGCCCGGACGCACTACGAGGAGCACACCGAGCGCCCGTTCTTCGGCTCCCTCGTGGAGTTCATCACCGGCGGCCCGCTGGTCGCCCTGGTGGTCGAGGGCGAGCGCGCGGTGGAGGCCTTCCGCGCCCTGGCCGGAGCCACCGACCCGGTGACCGCCGCGCCCGGCACCGTCCGCGGCGACTTCGCGCTGGAGGTCCAGCAGAACATCGTGCACGGATCGGACTCCACGTACTCGGCCGACCGCGAGATCAAGCTGTTCTTCCCCCACCTGTAGGGGTTTGGGCGCCGCGGACCCTACGGCATGGGGTCCGCGGCCCCGACGACGACTTCTCATGATTCGTCCGCTGACGAGGCAACAATTCGGTGTGTTTGCGTAACGGAGTAAGTGCTGACCGTTACGATGCGGGGGACTGAATACCTATCGTGCCGGATCGACTACGTATGGTCGCCCCGTGCAACCACGTCCGACACGGCGCCTCTGAGGACGTTACATGCCGAACAACCTTGCTTTTCTCGGCCGGGACATGGCCGTCGACCTGGGAACCGCCAACACGCTCGTGTACGTGCGCGGACGCGGCATCGTTCTGAACGAACCATCGGTGGTCGCACTCAACACGTCCACGGGCAAGATCGTCGCGGTCGGTATCGAGGCCAAGCAGATGATCGGCCGCACGCCGAGCAACATCACCGCCATCCGCCCTCTGAAGGACGGCGTCATCGCCGACTTCGAGATCACCGAGCGGATGCTGCGCTACTTCATCCAGAAGATCCACCGGCGGCGGCACTTCGCCAAACCGCGCATCATCGTCGCGGTTCCCAGCGGGATCACCTCGGTCGAGCACCGCGCCGTCAAGGAAGCGGGCTACCAGGCGGGCGCCCGCAGGGTCTACATCATCGAGGAGCCCATGGCCGCCGCCATCGGCGCCGGGCTCCCCGTCCACGAGCCCACGGGCAACATGGTCGTGGACATCGGCGGCGGCACCACCGAGGTCGCCGTCATCTCCATGGGCGGCATCGTCACCTCGCAGTCCATCCGCGTCGGCGGGGACGAGCTGGACCAGGCGATCATGACCTTCGTCAAGAAGGAGTACTCCCTGATGATCGGGGAGCGCACCGCCGAGGAACTCAAGATGGCCATCGGCTCCGCCTACCCGACGGGCTCCGAGGAGATCCACGCCGAGGTGCGCGGACGCGACCTCATCAGCGGGCTTCCCAAGACCATCGTCATGTCGGAGGCGGACGTCCGCCAGGCGATCGAGGAACCCGTCACCGCCATCATCGACGCGGTCCGCACCAGCCTCGACAAGTGCCCGCCCGAGCTGTCCGGCGACATCATGGACCGGGGCGTCGCCGTGACCGGGGGCGGGGCCCTGCTGCGCGGCCTCGACGACCGGCTCCTGCACGAGACGGGCATGCCCATCCACGTCGCCGACAACGCGCTCGACTCCGTCGCGGTCGGTTCCGGCACCTGCGTCGAGAACTACGAGAGGCTGCACCAGGTCCTCGTCCCGGAACGGCGGCGATGACATGCTGCGCGACTCACCGAGGTCCCGGACGGTCCTCGCACTGCTGGTCGCGGCGGCCGTGGTCCTGCTCGTCCTGGACGCCAGGCCCGGCGGGAACCCGGTCACCTCCGTGGCCCGGGCGGGCGGCGAGCTCGTGTTCGCCCCCGCCGCGGCAGGGGTCGGCTGGGCGGGCGCGCCCGCGGTCACCCTCTACGACGGCCTGCGCGAGGGGCCCCGCGCCGCAGCGCGCGTGGCCGAACTGGAGGAGGCCAACGCCGCGCTGGAGTCCGAACTCCAGGCGGTCCGGATCGACGAGAACCGCGCCGACCAGCTCGACGAGCTGCTGCACCTGTCCGGCCTGGGCGGCTACGAGGTCGTCGCGGCGCAGGCGGTGACCCGCTCCACGGCGCGCGGTTACGCGCACACGGTCACCATCGACACCGGCACCGAGTCCGGCGTCCGCGAGGACATGACCGTCGTCAACGGATCCGGCCTGGTGGGACGCGTGATCGAGGCCGGCCCGCGCACCGCCACCGTCATGCTCGCCACCGACGTCAAGTCGGCCGTCGGCGCCCGTCTGGAGGCCACCCGCAAGATCGGCGTGGTCAACGGCGGGTCCGTCCCGGGCGGCCCCGAGGCCGACCTCACCCTGGAGCTCTTCGACATGGAGGCGCCGGTGGAGTCGGGGGACAGGGTCGTCACGCTCGGATCGCACGAGGGGGCGCCCTTCGTACCGGGGGTGCCCATCGGCACGGTCGACGAGGTCCAGGTCGCACCCGGAGCGCTCAGCCGCATCGCCCGCATCACCCCGGCCGTGGACTTCGCGTCCCTGGACGTGGTGGGCGTCGTCGTGGCCGGTCCCGACGGGGACCCGCGCGACTCGGTGCTCCCGCCCAAGCCCGAGAAGCCCGCGAAACCGAAGGAAGAGCAGTGATGAGGTCCGTAGCGACCCTGATCCTGGTGGCCGTCGCGGTTCTCGCCCAGGCCACGATCGTCAACCGGCTCCCGTTCGAGTGGGGGCCCGGCCCCGACCTGGTGGTCGCGGCCGTCGTCGCGGTCGCCCTGACCACGAGCCCGGCCTCCGCTGCCGGATGCGGCTTCGCGGCGGGCCTGGCCATGGACCTGTTCCCGCCCGCCGAGCACGTGGTCGGACGCTACGCGCTGGTGCTGTGCCTGGCCGCCTACCTGGTCGCGCTGGTGCGCCGCAACACCGGCGTCCCCGGCGCCGTGGGCTCGCGCGCCTCCGGATGGGCGGCCGTCGGCGCCACCGCCGTCACCGCCCTGGGGGTGGGACTCGGATACGCGGCGGTCGGCCTCGTCATCGGCGACCCGCACATGACCGTGACGGCCGTCGCGACCGGTGTCGGGGTGGGCACGGCCCTCACGGTGCTCGTGTCGCCCCTGGTCACACTGCCCATCCTGTGGGTGCGCAGCACACTCGCGGACAGCGAGTTCGCCACCGTGCAGGGACCCATGTCGCCGGGAGGGTGGTGAGCCGTGCACAAGCCGCCCTTCGACCCGACGCTTCCGGGGCGCAGACTCGGCCGGGCGGGGCTGATCCTCGCCCAGGTCCTGGTCCTGGTCCTGTTCGCCGTGCTGACCGCGCGCCTGTGGTATCTCCAGGTGCCCATGTCCGACCACTACCGCGACCTCGCCGTGGCCAACCACCACCAGCAGCTGATCGTCCCCGCGACGCGCGGGCAGATCCTCGACGCCACCGGCAAGCCGCTGGTGAACAACCGGACCGAACTGGTGGTGTCCGCCGACTACCACGAGATCCTGGGAATGGACGACGGCGGTGAGAAGGTCCTGGCCGACCTGTCGGAGATCCTCGACGTCCCGGTGGCCGAGCTCCAGCAGCGCATGCGCCTGTGCGGCCCCGAGGTGGAGCGCCCCTGCTGGCCGGGTTCGCCCTACCAGCCGGTCACGCTCGCCGAGGACGTGGAGCCCTCGATCGCCCTCCAGATCATGGAGAGCGCCGACGACTTCCCCGGCGTCACGGCCCAGGCGCACGCCGTCCGCGAGTACCCGTACGGCGCGCGCGGCGGACAGATGCTCGGCTACCTGCAGCCGGTCACCCAGGAGGAACTGGACGCGCGGGAGGAGCTGCGGACGCAGTTCACCGGCATCGACCAGGTGGGACGGGACGGCCTGGAGGCCGTCTACGACGCGGAGCTGCGGGGCACCGCGGGCCTGCGCACCCTGGGGGTGAACAACCACGGCGAGGTCATGGACGTGATCTCGGACCGGCTGCCCGTGGCGGGCCAGCACCTGGTCACCCACCTCGACGTCGGCGTGCAGAAGATCGCCGAGGAGGCGCTGAAGGAGGGGATGGACGGGGCCAGGCCCAAGTACAGGGCGGACTCAGGCGCGGCGATCGTCATGGACGTGCGCAACGGCGGCATCGTCGCGATGGCCAGCCTTCCCACCTACGACCCCGGCGTCTGGCAGGGCGGCATCGACCAGGCGACCTTCGACGAGATGCTCAGCGAGGAGGCGGGCGAGCCCCTGCTCTCCCGCGCGGTGCAGGGCCAGTACCCGCCCGGTTCCACGTTCAAGGTGTCGTCGCTGTCGGCCGCCGTGGAGAACGGCTTCTCGCTGCGCAGCACCTACGCCTGCCCGGGTTCGGTCAACATCGCTGGGCAGAACTACCAGAACTACGCGGGCGGCGGCCACGGGTCGCTCTCCCTGCACAAGGCCATCGTGGTCTCCTGCAACACGATCTTCTACAACTTCGGCTACCAGTTGTGGCTCAAGGACGGCGGGCTCCGGCCCGAGGGCGAGCCGACCGAGGCCATGGCCACGATGGCGCGGGGTTACGGTTTCGGGGCTCCGACCGGCATCGACCTGCCGTTCGAGACCAGCGGCCGCATCCCTGACCGCGAGTGGAAGCGCACCTTCTGGGAGGAGACCCGGGAGAACAACTGCTACCGCGGTGAGCACGGCTACCCGGAGGTCGCCGAGACCAACCCGGCGCACGCCTCGTACCTCAAGCGCCTCGCCTACGAGCAGTGCGTGGAGGGATTCGAGTGGCGCGCGGGCGAGGCGGTCAACTTCGCGATCGGCCAGGGTGACGTCCTGGTGAGCCCGTTGCAGCTGACCAGGGCCTACGCGGCCATCGCCAACGGGGGCACCCTGTACGAGCCGCGCGTGGCCAAGGCGCTGGTCGCCGCCGACGGCAGCACGGTCGAGGAGATCGAGCCCGTCGTGGCCGGGCAGGTCCCGGTCAAGGACGAGACCATCGAGTACCTCCAGGCCGCGCTCACCGAGGTGACCAAGTCCGGTACGGGCCGCGGCGCCTTCGGGGACTTCCCGCAGAAGGAGGTGTCCATCGCGGGCAAGACCGGTAGCGCCGACGCGCAGGAGCGCCAGGTGTCGTCCTGGTTCGCCTCCTACGCGCCCGCGGACGACCCGCAGTTCGCCGTGGTCGTCTTCGTGTCCCAGGGCGGTACCGGCGGTGAGACGTCCGCGCCCATCGCCCGCAAGATCTACGAGGGCATCTACGGGTTCTCCGGCAAGGAGGACGACGACGGCGGCGAGGCCGCGCTCCCGGGGGGCAAGCCCTACTCGGAACTGCCCGTCGTGCGCACCGACGGTTCCATCGACGTGTTGGATCGGTAGGCCATGAGTACACACACGGGTGCGCCGCTCGCCGGCCGCAGGGCCGGGTTCGGCCCCACCGCCGTCACCGCGGCCGGGGCGGCCCGCCGCCTGGACTGGGTCCTGATCATCTCGGTGGCGGTTCTGTGCGCCGTCGGCTCGATGCTGGTGTGGTCGGCGACGCTCCCGGGCGACGGCGGCGACCCGATGGACTCCACGGGCCACCTCCGCCGCCACCTGGCCCATCTCGCGGTGGCGTGGGTGGTGTGCCTGGTCGTCGCCTCGGTGGACTTCCGGACGGTCCGCGCGTACGCGCCCATCGTCTACCTGGTCACGGCGGTCGCACTGGTCCTGGTGCTCACCCCGCTGGGCGCGGTGATCAACGGGTCGCGCGGGTGGATCGTGGTCGGCGGGTTCCAGTTCCAGCCGAGCGAGCTCGCCAAGGTCGGGCTGATCCTGGTTCTGGCCACACTTCTGGGCGAACCGCGTGACGGCGAGACCAAGCCGATGACACGGGACGTCCTGTTCTGCCTGCTGGTCCTGGCGGTGCCGCTGGCACTGGTGATGCTCCAGCCGGACCTGGGCACGACCCTGGTCCTCGGGGCGATCTTCCTGGGGATGCTCACGCTGTCGGGCGCCCCCATCATCTGGGTGGCCGGCATGCTCGCCTGCGGCGTCGCCGCGGTGTTCTGCGTGTTCTGGTTCGACCTGCTGGAGCCCTACCAGCTGGACCGCCTCGCGACCCTGGTGGACCCGTCGGCGGACCCGCAGGGCGCCGGGTACAACTCCAACCAGGCGCTCATCGCGGTGGGCTCGGGCGGGTTCAACGGGACCGGGCTCTTCCAGGGGGAGCAGACGCACGGCAGGTTCGTGCCGGAGCAGCACACCGACTTCATCTTCACTGTCGCCGGGGAGGAACTGGGGTTCGCGGGCGCCGCGCTGGTGATCGCGCTGTTCGCGGTGATCATCTGGCGGGTCCTGCGGATCGCCCTGGGGTGCGACCAGCCGTACCCCCGCCTGTTGTGCGTGGGTGTTGCCGCGTGGTTCGGCTTCCAGACCTTCATCAACATCGGGATGGGGCTGGGCGTCATGCCCGTGACCGGCCTTCCGCTGCCGTTCGTGTCCTACGGCGGCACCGCGATCGTGGCGAACATGCTGGGGCTGGGCCTGGTGCTGGGGGTCAACTCCCGGGACCGGGGGTTCGAGTAGCCGGGACCGGCGCCCGCGGGCCGACCGCGCCCGCGGGCCGACCGCGTGCACGGGCCGACCGCGCGCACGGGCCCCGCGGGAGGCGTCGCCTCCCGCGGGGCCCTTCGCCTGTTCCCCGGCGGGGAGGGCGGAGGAGCACGCGGCCAGGAGCGCCGTCGGCCGGTTCCAGGGTCCGGGGGCCGCCCCCCCGGGCCGGGATGGGCGCGGCGGTCCCGAGGAGTCCGCCCGCGACCTGCCGGGCCCTGTGGACAACCCGGGCCGGAGCCCCCGGCGCCGATAGCCTGGTCACATCCGCGGGGGCGCACACCAGTGGCCCCGGCGCCCACTCCCGCCCCGGCGGGGGAACACACGCGTTCTGACACGATGTCCGCCGAGCGAAGGCCCGCACCATGTCCGTCGAAAGCCTGTTTCCGCGCCTGGAGCCCCTGCTGACCAAGGTGGGCAAGCCCATCCAGTACGTCGGGGGCGAACTCAACTCCGTCGTCAAGGAGTGGGACGCGGCCAGGGTCCGCTGGGCCCTCATGTACCCGGACGCCTACGAGGTGGGCGTGCCCAACCAGGGCGTGCAGATCCTGTACGAGGTCCTCAACGAGCGCGAGGGGGTACTGGCCGAGCGCGCCTACGCGGTGTGGCCGGACATGGAGGCGCTGATGCGGGAGCACGGCGTCCCGCACTTCACCGTGGACGCACACCGGCCCCTGTCCGCCTTCGACGTCCTCGGGCTCAGCTTCGCGAGCGAGATGGGCTACACCAACATGCTCACCGCGCTGGACCTGGCCGGGATCCCGCTGTACTCCCGCGACCGCACCGGCGACCACCCGGTCGTGCTCGCCGGCGGGCACGCGGCGTTCAACCCCGAGCCGATCGCCGACTTCCTGGACGCGGTGGTGCTGGGGGACGGGGAGGAGGTCAGCCTCGCCGTCACCGAGATCATCCGCGGGTTCAAGGAGGAGGGGGAGCCGGGCGGGCGCGACGGGCTGCTGCTGCGCCTGGCCGCGACCGGCGGCGTGTACGTGCCGCGCTTCTTCGACGTGGCCTACCACGAGGACGGTCGGATCGCCTCGTACACGCCCAACCGGCCCGGGGTCCCGAACACGGTCCAGAAGCACACCGTGATGGACCTGGACGACTGGCCCTACCCCAAGAGGCCCATCGTGCCGACCGCGGAGTCCGTGCACGAGCGGTACAGCGTGGAGATCTTCCGCGGCTGTACGCGCGGCTGCCGGTTCTGCCAGGCCGGGATGATCACCCGCCCGGTGCGCGAGCGCAACAAGGAGACCGTCACGAAGATGGTCGAGCAGGGCGTGGCCGCCTCCGGGTTCGAGGAGGTCGGGCTCCTGTCGCTGTCCAGCGCCGACCACAGCGAGATCGGCGACATCGCCAAGGGGCTCGCCGACCGGTACGAGGGCACCAACACCGGCCTCTCCCTGCCGTCCACGAGGGTCGACGCGTTCAACATCGACCTCGCCAACGAACTGACCCGCAACGGGCGCAGGTCCGGTCTGACCTTCGCGCCCGAAGGGGGCAGCGAGAGGATGCGCCGGGTGATCAACAAGATGGTCACCGAGGAGGACCTGATCCGGACCGTCACCGCCGCGTACGCGGCGGGATGGCGCCAGGTGAAGCTGTACTTCATGTGCGGGCTGCCCACCGAGGAGGACGAGGACGTCCTCGCCATCGCGCGACTGGCGGCCGAGGTGATCCGGACCGGACGCGAGGTGACCGGACGCAAGGACATCCGGTGCACCGTCTCCATCGGCGGGTTCGTGCCCAAGCCGCAGACCCCCTTCCAGTGGGCGGCCCAGACCTCCCACGAGGTGGTCGACGCGCGGCTGCGCAAGCTGCGCGACACCCTGCGGGGCGACCGCCGGTACGGCAGGTCGATCGGCCTGCGCTACCACGAGGGCCGTCCGTCCGTCGTGGAGGGACTGCTGTCCCGGGGGGACCGCAGGGTCGGCAGGATCGTCGAGGAGGTGTGGCGCGCCGGAGGCCGGTTCGACGGCTGGAGCGAGCACTTCTCGTACGAGCGCTGGGCGCGGGCCGCCGAGACCGGTCTGGCGGGGCTCCCGGTTGACCTGGACTGGTTCACGACCCGGGAGCGCGACGAGGAGGAGGTCCTGCCCTGGGACCACCTCGACGCCGGGCTCGACCGGTCGTGGCTGTGGCAGGACTGGCAGGACTCGCTCCACGGGGAGGAGTCGCTGGAGATCGACGACTGCCGGTGGAACCCCTGCTACGACTGCGGGGTGTGCCCGAGCATGGGCACCGAGATCCAGATCAACTCCCCCGCGGAGGGCCGTCCGATGCTCCCGCTGACCGTGAGGTAGCCGGTCGCCGTGGACCGCGGCCCCGGCCCGGGGCCGCGCACGGCGGCCCGGCTAGCATCGGGACGACCATCCCGGTTGTCGTGGGGGCACGGGCCGTCCTGCCCGTCCACGGACCGTCCGCGGGTACTGGGGGAGAGAGTGCGAGCCGACGCGAGACGCAACCGGGAGAAGGTCCTGAGAGCGGCCTTCGAGGCCTTCGCCTCCGAGGGGCTGTCCGTCACCGTCCACGAGATCGCCCGGCGCGCGGGCGTGGGCGCCGGGACCGTCAGCAGGCACTTCCCCACCAAGGAGTCGCTCTGCGAGGCCATCGTGCTCAGCAGGATGGAACGCCTCGTGCACGCCGCGCGGCGGTTCGCGGAGGAGGAGGCGCCGGGCGCCGCCCTCGCGTCCTTCTTCACGTTCGTGGTCGACGAGGGCGCGCTCGACCACGGACTGGGTGAGGCGCTCCGGGGCGGTGGGTTCGACGTCGCCGCCGCCGTCCGCGACACCGGGCACGACGTGACGGCCGCGCTCGGAGAACTCCTGGGTGCCGCCCAGCGGGCCGGGGAGGTCCGCGACGACGTGGACGCCGCCGACGTCAAGGCGCTGATGGAGGGCTGCACGACCCGCGAACGCGGGGGGACGGACGAGGTCGCACGGCGCCGCACCGTGGCCGTGGTGCTGGCGGGACTGCGTCCCCCGCCCTGACCGGTGTGCCCGGGACGTCCTCCGCAGACGGAGAAACCCCTGTTCCGCCGGTCGGAGGATCAGGGGTGTCGACTGTGGGAGGTGCTGGCTCACGGTGCCGGTGGGCTACTGGAGTAGGATGCGCGCGCCGGGTGCTCTCTCGACCCTTGAAGGGGAGTGACCCGGGAGGAAGGTGTACGGCCCGGCGCCCCGCTCGCGCCGGGCCGTACGAGTAATAAGACTCGCGGGGTGCACGGGGGGTTGCCATCCTCAGAAGATTTTCTTCGGATTTTTTTTCGGGGACCCCGTGTTCAGGTGGTGAACACCGGTTCAGTGTCCGCTCGGAGGCCTTCGGCACTTTTCGACTGCAGGTCAGTGGGGGAGATACCGGTATGCGTAGTCCTGCTGGCGCATGTGCACCGCGGCGCACCGTACGCTGAGCAGGACGAGGAACAGCCCCTTCGAGGTCGCTCCGCCGACCACACCTGGGGGCATGAGGAAAGGAGTTGAGCTGCCCCCCGCACCCGAGGGCACCACCTCACCCTCCACCGCCAAGCCGGGACAGCGGCTTCGTGTCCGCTACGCCAAGCGCGGGCGCATGAGGTTCGCGAGTCACCGCGACATCGCCAGGGCCCTGGAACGGGCCCTGCGCAGGGCCTCCGTGCCCATGGCGTTCTCCGCCGGCTTCTCGCCTCACCCCAAGGTCTCCTACACGGGAGCGGCCCCCACCGGGGTCGCCAGCGAGGCGGAGTACCTTGAACTCGTCCTGGCCGAGGGACGCGATCCCGAACGGGTCCGAGCCGACATCGACGCCGCGATGCCCGAGGGCATCGACGTGGTCGAGGTCGTCGAGGCCCGGCAGTCCGGGCTCGCGGACCGGCTCCAGGCCTCCGCTTGGCAGGTGGAGATGGCGGGCGTCGACCCCGACGACGCCGCCAGGGCGGTGGCCGCGTACGTGGCCGCCGACAGTGTCGAGGTGGAGCGGATGACGAAGAAGGGTCGTCGCCGCTTCGACACACGACCGGCAGTGGTGCGTATCGATGTCTGTAGTGGACCCCACGGGCGCGTCCCAGGGGAACACGACACGGCATATGCCATACTTCGGATGGTTGTACGGCACACGACACCTGCTGTCCGACCAGACGACGTGTTGACCGGCCTCCTCCATGTGGCCGACCTCGCGCCGCCGTCATCACCCGTGATGACCCGGCTGGCGCAGGGGCCGCTGGACGAGACGACAGGCGCGATCGCGGACCCGCTCACCGAGGACCGGCCCGAAGCTCTCATGAGCCCCGGACCCGCGAACGACAACGCGGACGAGCGGCGCGACGACGCACCACGGCCGTCAACGCCCATGAACGGGACCGCGCGGATGAGCGGCCCCGAAGCGGGGAACATGGGCGAAACCACAGGACTTCGCCCCGACGGCACCCTGGTGCCGCCGGCGGTGACACAGCGACGACAGTTCTCGTGAGCCGCGCTGGCGACCGACAGGCCGCAGCGCGCCCGAGGACTTTGACGGGAGACCGCCCGGATGCTCGACAACGAGCCCAACGACGGTGCCGAGAGCACCGCGGGTACAACTGAGACGACCGCAGACAAGGCGGCGTCCCCCCCCGGACGGGGTGGTGAGGTGCGTGTGACCACACCCGCGCCGGTACGCGGCGTCCGCCGCGCCGCCGGGCCACCCCCGGAACCGGACGACGTCTTCACGCCCCCCTCGATGCCCGTCACCTCGCTCGCCGGTTCCGGCGAGGGGGGCACGGTCAAGACAGCGGTGTCCACCACCACGCGCAGGCGCACCGTGCGCGCCGCGGGACGTCCCGACGAGGACCCGGCCCCGCGCCGCAGCAGGACCCGTGCCGCGCAGGAAGCGGAACCCGCGCCCGCGCGGACCACCGCGACGGCCCCCGCCCGCGACTCCGCCGACAAGGATGACAAGGCGGACGGCAAGGCGGACAAGGACACCGCCAGGTCCACCCGGACCCGAGGCCGGTCCCGCACGCGTACGCGCGCCGCGGAGGCCGCCGACACGGTCGGGACGACCACGGAGCAGGAGGACGAGGAGACCGCCGAACAGGGCGGCGGAAACGTCTTCCAGGCGCCGACGATGCTGTTCCAGGCGCCGGTGGCCAGTGCCGCACCGGCGCCCGTCGCGGTGCCCTCCGACACCCACGAGGACGAGGACGAGGACGACGAGGAGGAGGCCGACGACGCGGCCGAGCAGTCCTCCGTCGCCGAGGAGACCGGCGACGCCTCCGACGACAGGCCGAGCCGCCGTCGCCGCCGGCGCGGCGGACGCGGCCGGGGCCGGTCCCGCTCCGGTGAGGACTCCGAGGGCGAGGCCGCCGTCGAGCCCGCCGCCGAGAAGCCGGAGCGGCGCAGGAGCCGTACGGCCGAGGTCGAGGCCGCCGAGACCGCCGACGACGACACCGACGCCGACTCCGAGGCCGACGAGGACTCGGGCGAGGACGGCGAACGCGGCAGCAGCCGCCGTCGCCGCCGCCGTCGGCGCCGGTCCGGCGGGGGATCGGGCGGCGAGGCCACCGCCGACGACCCGCCCAACACCGTGGTCCGGGTGCGCGAGCCGCGCGCCGAGAAGCCGATCGAGGACGAGGTCCAGTCCGTCCGCGGCTCCACGCGGCTGGAGGCCAAGAAGCAGCGCCGCCGCGAGGGCCGCGAGCAGGGCCGCCGCCGCGCACCGATCGTCACCGAGTCGGAGTTCCTGGCCCGTCGCGAGGCGGTCAAGCGCGACCTGGTGGTCCGCCGCACCGGTGACCGCACCCAGATCGCCGTCCTCGAGGACGACATCCTGGTCGAGCACTACGTCGACCGGGCCACGCACCGCTCCTACGTCGGCAACGTCTACCTGGGCCGCGTCCAGAACGTGCTGCCGTCCATGGAGGCCGCGTTCGTCGACATCGGCAAGGGCCGCAACGCCGTCCTGTACGCGGGCGAGGTCAACTGGGACTCGTTCGGCCTCGACGGCCAGCCCAAGCGCATCGAGTCGGTGCTCAAGTCCGGCCAGTCGGTCCTGGTGCAGGTCACCAAGGACCCAGTCGGTCACAAGGGCGCCCGCCTGACCAGCCAGATCAGCCTGCCCGGCCGCTACCTCGTGTACGTGCCCGGCGGTTCGATGACGGGCATCAGCCGCAAGCTCCCCGACAAGGAGCGCGCCCGCCTCAAGCAGATCCTCAAGAAGGTGATGCCGTCCGGCGCCGGTGTGATCGTGCGCACGGCCGCCGAGGGGGCCAGCGAGGAGGAGCTGGAGCGCGACATCATGCGCCTGGCCAAGCAGTGGGAGTCGATCAAGCGCAAGTCCAAGTCGGCCAACGCGCCGTCGCTGCTCAACAGCGAGCCGGACCTCACCGTCCGGGTCGTCCGCGACGTGTTCAACGAGGACTTCTCCAGCCTGGTCGTCTCCGGCGAGGAGGCCTGGACCACCGTCCACGAGTACGTGGACTACGTGGCCCCCAACCTCGCCGAGCGGCTCTCGCACTGGTCCGAGGACCGCGACGTCTTCTCCGCCTACCGCATCGACGAGCAGATCAACAAGGCGCTGGAGCGCAAGGTCTGGCTGCCCAGCGGAGGGTCCCTCGTCATCGACCGGACCGAGGCCATGACGGTGGTCGACGTCAACACCGGCAAGTTCACCGGTCAGGGCGGCAACCTCGAGGAGACGGTCACCAAGAACAACCTGGAGGCGGCGGAGGAGATCGTCCGCCAGCTCCGGTTGCGCGACATCGGCGGCATCATCGTCATCGACTTCATCGACATGGTGCTGGAGTCCAACCGCGACCTGGTGCTGCGCCGCATGCTGGAGTGCCTGTCGCGCGACCGCACCAAGCACCAGGTGGCGGAGGTCACCTCGCTCGGCCTGGTGCAGATGACACGCAAGCGGGTCGGCCAGGGCCTGCTGGAGGCCTTCTCGCACACCTGCGAGCACTGCGGAGGACGCGGGCTCGTGTTGTCCGGCGACCTTCTGGAGAAGGGCGCCGGAGCGGGCGGCAGCGGCGGCGGACGCAAGAAGAAGAAGGGCAAGGGCGACTCCGAGCAGCCCGCCGAGAAGGCGGAGAAGGCCGAGAAGCCGTCCGACAGGGGCGAGGACGACGACACGGCCGACCAGGCCGAGCCGGAGCAGGCGCCCGAGCCCGTCAGCGCCCCGGCCGCCGAGGCGGACCAGCAGGAGCAGGCCGACAAGCCCGAGCAGGCCGAGCCCGCCAAGAAGACCCGCAAGCGCGCCACCCGCTCCCGCAAGGCCGCGGACGACGCGGTCGCGGAGCAGGCGGACGCGGTCGCCCCCGCGCAGGCGGGGGACGGCGCCGACTCCGGTGCCGCACCGGCGGACGCGGAGGCCGAGCCCGAGAAGGCCCCGGCGAAGAAGACTCGCACCCGGCGCACCAGCACCAAGGCCGCCCGTGCGGCGGCCGAGAAGGCTGACGCCGCGGCGCAGGACGGTGGTGGGGCGGACGCCGGCGGCGACGCCGACACCGCCGTCACCGAGGCGCCCGCCCCGGCGGAGAACGGCGACGAGGAGGCCGCGGAGCGGCCCAAGCGGCGCCGTACCCGACGGGCCAAGACGGCGGCGGCCTCACCGTCCGCCGTGGACGCGGGCTGACCGAGGCGGTACATACCGGCCGTGGGGGGGGGGGGGGGGGCCCCCCCCCCCCCACCCC
>NZ_JAUZMY010000059.1:0-22412 GCF_036327455.1 Nocardiopsis codii
CCGGCAAGGACCCCTTCGAGGCAGCGGACACCAAACCCCTCGGCCTCGACAACGACCCCTACCTGCCAGGGATGAACGACGGCCCCCTCGCCGTCAACTTCCTCAACGCCATCGTCCCCGACAACCCCCTGGCAACCCCGCCCCCGGGCACCGACCAAACCACACCGAACACCAACCACAACGACAACCCCGCCAACACGAACGGGGTCGACCGCACCGCCCCCGAACCGCAGCAGCAGGACACCACGGCCCCCCTCACCGTGGCACCCCCGCTCGGCCAGGCGACCCCGCCGCCCACGGGCCCACAACCACCCGCGACCGCGCCGAACAACCCGACCGCCGACAGCAACCAGCGCCCCACCTCCTCGGAGCGGGACGGAGCAGGGCGCTCACCCCAGAGCACCGGCGACACCCCCACCCCGGACCCGTCCACCGACCGGCCGTCCGACGACGTACCCACCGCCGCCGAGAACGCACCCCCCGCCCCGGAGACCGCAACCACCGGCAACACCACCGAACGGGACAACCCGGGCAGCCCGACCGACGAACAGCAGGCCGACCCCGACACCGCACGCCCCCACGAGCAGCGGACAGAGTCGCAGGACGGCGCTCCTCCCCCGCCGCCCGCTTCCGAGGACGGCGCCGACCACCGCGACACCACCGTCAGGACGGAGAGCGAACAGCCTACGCAGCCCGAGGACAGCGGGCCCCCACCCGCCGACGACGGCTCCGGCGACCAGGACGCGCAGCGGCCCGACGGGCGGGACGAGGACACCTCCCGGGACGGCGACCGCCCCCGGGACAACGATGGGGAACAGGACGGCGACCGCCCCCGGGACAGCGATGGAGACCGGGACGGCGCTTCCCCCGCCGTGCCCGTCCCACCGCCCCTCATGACGCCCCCGCCCGGGCAGGTCACTCCACCACCCGCGCCCACCGCCGGGCAGGGGAACCCCTCCCCGCAGACCACACCGAACCGGATCACCACCGCCATCCGGATCGGGGAACTGGCCTCGGCCAGCATCAAGGACGCGATCAGCGGCTACCAACACGCCCAGGACCTGGTCAACCAGACCCGGGAAGCCGAAAGCCAGGGCCGCCCCGACGCCGACGACCTGCGCACCCGCGCCCACGAAGCACAGCGCGAGGCCAACGAGGCCTACCGCACCTACGACCACCTCGCCCAGATGCAGGCCGACCTGCTGCGCCCCGACGGCCCGACCACCGTCATGACCGTGGAGACCACCGGCGGCCCGAGCCGCGACACCGGCCCCGTCCCCCTCGGCGGAACCAGCAGGGACATCCCCCTGGGCCCCCTCAGCACCGATCCCCCTGTTCGTCCGGGCGATGGCCTCACCGGGAACACGCCGACGCAGCCGGACCGGAGCACCCAGGAGGGGACACCGCCCGAGGGGACCCCGCCGGAGGGCGCACCGCCACCCCGGCCTCTTCCGCCCCTCACCTACGACGGCGGCTTCATCCCCGACCGGAGCGGCACGAGCTACGACCTGGGCTACCTGACCACGTCCACCGTCCTCGGTCCGCACATGCTCTTCGCCGAGCACCTGCCCGGGTTCGTCAACGACGTCCTGACCAACACCCCGGGCATGCCCGCCCCCGCCCGGCAGAAGATCGTGGACGACGTCGTCGACATCCTCACCCGGGAAGGCCCCCGACCCTTCCTCCGCGAGGGCGGACACACCGTCAGCACCACCGACAACGGGCAGCGGTGGAGCGCCGACATCGACCTGCGCCCCGACGACGGCGACTTCTACCACCTCGGCACCAAGGCCGACAGCGGCGGCGGGGACTCCAAGTTCCTGCGGCTCAACGATGCCGGCCCCGGGGTGGACTCCAGCGAAGGCGGATCACGCGGCGCGGGCAAGACCGTCGGCGCCAAGTTCACGATGAGCCCCTTCTACGTGGGCAACGTCAGCGGTAGCGACGCCGGGCCGATCGCCGCTTTCGGCGGGCGCGGCGGCATGAGGGTCCGGGGCACCTCCGGATCGGCCTCGACCAGCTCCAACGCCGCCACCGGCATCGAACTGCTCGGCACCCCGAACCTCTACGTCGGCGACCTCCACATGAGGACCTCCGTCACCGGCCCCGGCCTCACCGCACCGCGCGTCCAGGAAGGCACCACCTACAACGGGCTCGCCATGAACCTGCCGGGCGAGGTCGTCCCCTCCGACGCCCCCCAGCACATCGTTCCCGACAACGGACCGACCGACGCCAACGGGAACCACCCGCCGGTCAACCGGCCGTTCATGGGCACCAGCCACCCGCTCGAGATCACACGATTCACCCCGGTCCCCCCAGCAACCGACGACGGGACCAGTGGCAACACCACGGGAACCACCGGCGACAACACCACGTCCGGCAACGGCGGGACCGACCGCAGCGGCGAAGGCGACACCACCGCCACGACGGGCGGCGGCCGGCCGGGGAAGGGCACCCTCGGCACCTGGCTCGCAGACCACTTCCTGGGCCCCCGCCCCGGTGGGGACCGGGGCAGCGGCCACACCCCCTCCAAGAAGGATCTGCTCAACAACGGGTACCGCGAGCGCATGGAGTCCACCTTCGACAACGACCGGGTGCAGCAGTACCTGCCGCAGATGTCCAACAGTTCGGCGCACATCCGGGTCGATATCCCCGGCAGCCCTTCCCGCATCATGCAGATGTGGTCGGTGTCCACCGAGTACAACCGCAAGGACTTCGCCCCCGGCCTGGCCGACTTCGTGCACAGCAACACCACGGTCAAGAGCGACTCCTCCACCGTCAAGCAGTCCACCGTGGCGGCCGGTTCGATCGGCGGCGGGTTCGGCATCTGGCTCCAGCTGCCCAACGGCAAGAGCATCCGGCTCGACGTGCCCTTCCTGGAGTACTCGGCGACGTTCGAGAAGAGCACCGGGACCACGCTGAACACCTCGGGCACGAGCAGCCACGTCGTGCACGCCCCCTCCGGCCACGCGGCCTACGACGTCAAACGCGACTTCTACGTCCACATCGGAGGCGAGCCGGGGCCGCACCGCTTCGAGGGCGACACCGTCGAGATGCTCACGATCGAGGACGCCCGCCTGCTCAACGGTGAACCGCCCAAGGTCCCGACCGACGGACCGGCCGCGCCGCCCCGGATCCCGTTCCCCAACCTCGCGGTGGACCACCCCACCGACCTGAGCGGGGCCACCGTGCGCGGGTTCGACCACGCTCCCCCGGCGGACAACGGCGGGACAACGGGAACCACCGGGAACAACAGCGGCGACAGCGACACCCCGACGCCTCCCTCACCCCAGCGCCCGTTCTACGACGACCTGGCGTACAACGTGCTCAGCGCCATCTCCGAGAAGCGCCCCGGCATGGTCATCCCGGACCTGGCGCGGACCGGCAAGGACTACGCCGTCCGCCCCAGCCGCATGGACCCGGACGGACCCATGCGCAGCTTCCGTGAGCGCTGGGGCCTGCGCCGCAACGCGGACGTGGCGCGGGAGAACAGCCTCAAGGTCATCAAGGCGCTCTCCGAGTCCGGTCTCAGGAGCGGTGCGTCCGACCTGCCCGGAAACGGCATCCCGGTCCGGCTCAAGGAATCCGCCGTCATCGACCCGACGATGCTCCTCAAGGACAAGGGCGGCCGCCCCGATGCAGTCACCGTGCGTGTCTACGGCGACTTCGATCGGCTGGTGCACAAGTTCGACACGACCGCCAGCGGCGGTGGCCGGTTCGGGGGCTCGGCCGGCATCACCACCACGAAGGGGTCGAGCGTCAACCACTCGCTCGGCCTCAACGTGGGCGGCAGCGTGCGCACCGACGAGGGCGCCGACGCACGCGGCGTCCCCCGGGTCTTGGGAAACCCCTCGGCCTCGCTGAACACGTCCCTGAACACGGGCAAGGGCTCCAGTCAGGGTCTCTCCCACAGCTCCGAGGAGACGGTGCTGTTCGGCGGGGACTCCGACGTGTGGACCTCCCACACCCGCTTCACCGCGCGGCTGTTCGAGCACGACGACATCGGGATGGCGCGCGACGACCGGCCCCAGCGCGAACACGGCACCCCGCTCCTGGGGGACGGGATGGACGCCCAGACCGTCCTCCTCACCCCCAAGATGCCCCCGATGGACTCGGACTCCCCGAACACCGTGTCCGACCCGGCGGGCACGACCCGCGACGGCGACACCGCCACCACCTCCGACGGGCGGGAGACGCGGGACACCCCCGGGACCACCACGGACACCCGGGGCGAGAGCTCCACGCAGACGGACACCGCCGGGAACACGGCGCCCGCCACGACCGGCGGTCGGCAACCGCTCACGCCCGAGCAGGCACGGGACATGATCGTCCGGAACTTCGTCCCGCGGACCGCCCCCGACGGTACGACGGGCGAGGGCCAGGACCAGGGAGGCCGATGGACCGTGATCCGGGACGGGGTCGCGCACACCTGGGGACGCCTGTTCGGCGGGGAAGCTCAGGTCGTCGTCCCGCCCCCGAACACCACCGCACCTCCCGCGGGCACCACCACGACGACAGGCACCGGCGACAACCAGGCCGTCGTCCTCATCCCATCGCCTCCCACCGGCGACACCACGAACCCCACCACCGGCACCGGCACCGGCACCGGCACCGGCGACAACCAAGCGCCTCCCACCGGCGATACCACCGCGTCCGGAGGCAACCAGAACAGGGACGGCGCCCCGGCTGACCGGCCCCAGCCGACCCTGAACCAGACCCGCGCCCGGGCGATCCGCCGCATCGGCGGCACCTTCGAGCACGTGAACACCCACTTCGACACCGGCAGCCGGGGCATGCGCGGGCTGCTGGAGGAGACCTACCGCACCTTCTCCGATCCGCGCAGCGGCCTCCACGACGGGTTCCGGCGCAAGCTAGAGTCGTACCTCTCCCAGTCGTCCGGGGGCGGGCGACAGTTCGAGAACCACCTGTCGGCGGAGGAACTCGCCACGAGCAAAAGCGCCACCACGCCGTCGGGATCCCGCATCCGCCAGGAGATGAGCGGCGGTTTCTGGTCACCGCACGACATCCGCGCCACCGTCGCCACCAAGGTCGAGATCGACACCGTCACCGACTTCCGCCCCGTCGACGCCCAGATGCGGTGGAACGGCGGCACCGAGGTGACCCTGTCCACCAAATCCTCCCTGACCGGCAGCGTCGGGCTCAAGTTCGGAGGGAGCGGCGGCCGCAACCCGAACCCGCACCCCACCGACGACTCCCTGCCCAACGAGGCCGTCCGACCGATCCCGCTGGTCGGCCCCTCCCTCACACGCACGTTCTTCTCCCGCGGCACCTCGCACACCGAGTCGACCGCGTTCACGTCGTCGGTGCTGTTCATCCCGAACACCACCAAGGCATACGCCTTCCGCGCCTCCGGCCACCTCACCCAGGCGATCGAGTTCGCGAAGAACTGGAGCATCGGCCCGCCCCTGAGCTGGAACACCCGGTTCCACGGGTGGACCGTTCCGGTCCAGAACCTGCTCTCGGGCTACGTGCACTCCCGCGACGCACAGCAGGCCGATCTGGTGATGGACCGGGCGACCCTCACCGACGGCAGCGTGGATCTGAGTCCGCAGCCCAACCCGAAGACGCCCGACACCGCGCACGTGCGCCCCGGGTTCGAGAACAACGGCAGGCAGGTCCAGCCCGCCGACCCCGAGGCCGCCATCCAGAACCTGGTGAACGACCTCGCCTCGAACGGGCTGGAACTGACGGGCGGCGGCCGGGAACTCCTGCTCCAGAAACTGACCACGCACCTGGGCCAGAACCCGGACTCCACCGTCCCGGTGCCGATCAAGGTCCGTGCGCTGGGGCCGGAGCCCGGGCCGGACTCGGGGCCGCGGCCGCAGCGCTGGAGCTCCCCGGGCAAGGTCTACGTGAACCTGACCAGGGACCCGAGCAACACCGACGTCTCCTACGTCGGGCAGTCCGGCTACTACATCGAGTCGCACACGTGGACGGCGACCGACGCGAACTCCCAGAGCAGGGGGACCGGAACGGCGGTGGGCGCGGACGGCGTGCTGCTGCAACCCATGCCCTTCGCCCGGGACGGCCAGGGGCCGGAGGAACAGCGGGACGACCGCCCTCTGTTCGGCCCCCCCGCAGGGGCGGTGTCCTCCTCCACCAGTGACGGGCGCTCCTCCGGGCAGTCCCAGGACGACGGCCGCACCGTCGAGCTGCACCTGAACACCCCGTACGCGAAGGTCCGCGCGGACACGACGCTGACCCTCACCCTCGAACTCGGTGAGCCCAAGGGCGGGGAGAACGGCAACCCGCCGCGGTCGACGTACACGGGTACCGCGGACAGCGGGCGGATCGAGACGATGTACCCGTTCGCGTACATGACCTTCGATTCTCCGGAGACCACCGTCACGGACGGCGGCACGCGGGGAACCGGCACCGACACGCTGTCGCCGCCCCCGGCCCCGACCATCACCACGTCCACAACCGGCACCGGGTCCACGGACGCCACCGGGTCCACCGGAACCGCACCGGGCGACCGGAACACCCCTCCGGCCCCGGAAGGCGACAACACCACCGGCGACCGGAGCCGAACCGACACGACCGGGAACGACCGCACCCCCGCCCCCCGGGAGGACGGCGGTACTACGACGCAGCGGCCCCGGGCCCCCATCTACGCGTCCGTGGCCGACGCGCTGCGCACGTGGACCGACAACGCGGGCCCCCGGCCCGGCACCGACACCGCCATCACCAAGCCGGCGATGGTGCAGGACGGCGGACAGGCGCTGCGCGACAAGGCCAACGTCGTCATCGCGCAGACCCTCGGCTGGCAGCCGCCCGCCGGCACCCCCGAGGGCGGGCAGCCCACCCGCGCCACCGCCGACGCCGCACGCGCCTACCTCGCCGACAACTACGGCCAGGACCCGGTCTACAACGAGATCGACCACGCCCTCAGTGACAGCGCCGTCAAGGCCGTGTACCCGTCGGCCTCGCGCAACGCCGACGGGGTGCAGTTCACGGACATCAGCCGCACCGAGTGGGGCGCCAAGGTCGTGCCGAGCAACCGCGGAGCGAAGATCCTGGACGCGATGCCGGGCAGCCAGCTCAGCGACTCCCGCACCCGGCCCCGGACGAACAGCGCCGGCGATTCCCACGGCGGGAGCCGGGGCCGCGGAGGAGAGTTCCGCCCGTCCGGGCTGACCACCGGGGGCCTGCCCTACGACGGGCACGAGGGCGCCTACACCGGGGCGGCGGGAGTGAACGCCAGCTCGTCCCACGGGGCAGAATCGGGCTCCAACCAAGGGGTCAAGGGCTACCAGGAGTCCGACCAGCTCCGCCAGGGGCCCGTCTACCTCGTGGAGTACGACGCCACCTGGGCGTTCGGGGCGGGCAGCAAGCTCAAGGCGCCCGCCGCCTTCCATTCGAACGACCCGAGCCTTTCGTCGACCCCGTTCTATTCCCGGCCCACGCGCTGGGGCGTGGACGACGTCACGGTCAGGATGGCCGGCTGGTACGCGGAGTCCGACGCGATCGCGATGGGCTTCCTCACGCCGGACCAGGCCAAGGACATGGCCCCCGTCATGGACCGGATCAACCAGGCGCGGGACGAGTTCTCCAAGGCGGAGGCCGCCTACGCCGACACCCGGGCCCCGCTGGAGGACCTGGCCGAGAACTACGCCGCCAACCCGGCCGACCGGAGCGCCGAGAGCGCCTACAACGCACAGGCGGACAAGTACGAACAGGCACTGTCCGACTTCAACGACCAGATCGACTCCCTGGTCGAGACCGTGAACAACACGCGCCCCACCCTGGGGGAGGCCGGGCAGGGGACGGACAGCGGCACCGTTCCCCCCGGGCGCACGACGAGCGGCGACGGGAACGACGGGACGACCCGCGCGCCGGCCACCGGGAACACCACCACCGCGACCGCTGGTACCAGCAACACGGTCGACACCTCCGGAACCACCACGTCCACCGGCGGGACACCCCCGCAGGTCACCGTGACCCCGCCGGACACGGCGCCCGCGCCCACGGGGCCGCGCCAGGATCTGAGTGACCGTTTCCGGTCGGAGCTGAACCTCCGTGCGCCGGAGTCCGACACCCCCGTACGGGATCCCGAAGCATCGGACTCGGACGGCATCCAGGAACAGAACACGAACACCGTGGACGCGCGGGTCCAGCGCGCCTCCGACGCCGCGGACACCGCGGTCCGGGAGGCCCGTGACGCACACGATGACGCGAACGGCCTCTCCACCACCCTGGACCGCGGCAACACCGACCTGCGTGACGGCCTCCGCCTCCTCACCGGCTCCGACAGCGCAGCACCCGCCCCCGCAACCGGAGGACGCGCGCCCGCGCCCGCGACCGGGACCGCACCCGTGCCCGGGACCGACGGCACCCCCGCACCGGGAGCGGTGCGGCAGGCACGGAACGCGCAGGTGGCGGCGGACACCGCATACGACAGCGCCACCGCCGCCAACACCGCCATCGCCACCACCCGCAACGGTGCCTCCACGACGGCGCCCGAGTCCAATAGCGACGCCTTCAACTCCCGGGTCACAACGGCCACCACAGCGGCCGACAACGCGGACACCGCCGCGACCAGCGCCCAGACCACCTCCGGCGAGCACGAGGACACCGTCGCCGGACTCATGGGGGAACTCAACGCGACCCCACCGCGGTACCAAGAGCTCAAAACCGCCGTGGACGGCCTGTCCGGACAGGACCGGTCAGCCGGCGGGGACCAGGCAGCCAGGGACGCACGCGACCGGGCCACCAGCCTGATCTCCGATCTGGAGGGCATCGCCCAGCGCGCCGACACCTCGCGGACGGAGGCGGAGACGGCGCGGACCGACGCCGAGAAGGCCTCGAAGAACGCCGGCACCGCGAAGACGACGGCCGACGGACTGGCCAAGCGCGCCGAGGCCCTCGGTACCTGGGCCGAGAAACTCAGCAACAGGGCCTCCGGTAACCGGGACTCCGCGGACCGGGCCGTCGAGGCCGCCAAGAACGCGGCGAACACGGCTCAGCGTGCCGCCGACGCGGCCGAGGACGCCCGCACTGCCGCGGACACGGCCACAGCCAGGGCCAACCAGGTGCAAGCGGGGGCCGCGGACGTCGCCAGGGACGCGGCGCAGGCCGAGACCGACGCCCGCGCGGCCCGCACCGCCGCGGACCTCGCAGCCCAGGCGGCCAAGAACGCCTCCCGCCCCTCCCCCGGCGAGCAGACGACGCCGAACACGACCGGAACGTCCAACCCGTCCCGGGGCGAGGGGTCGAGCGGCACCGGCCCCCGGGGGACGACGAACACCCGGGAGGACACCGCTCGCCGCAACGCGGAGGACGCGCGAGCGAGGGCCCAGCAGGCCCGGCAGACCGCCCGCGAAGCAGCGGAGCACGCGGCCCGAGCCGCCGAGGGCGCGCGGCAGTTGACCCAGCGGGCCGACCGCCTGCGCGACAGGGCGGACACCACCGCGCAGGATGCCGGAACGGCCGCCACCCGCGCGAAGGAAGCACAGAAGGTCGCCGAGACGGCCCGGGGCGCCGCCGAACGGATCGTGCAGGCCGCCGACAACGCCGCCGCTGACGCCCATAGCGCACACCAGGCCGCGCAGGAGGCCGCCCAGAAGGCGCAGGACGCGGCCGAGCGCGCGGCGACTGCCGCGGAGACCGCCGAGGAGGCCCGCGACGACGCCAAGACCATCGCCGACAACTCCCGGAAGCGCGCCGAAAGCGTACGGAAGCTGCTGGAGAAGATCCCGGCCGTGGAGTCGGTGAGGACGTCGTCCGGGGGCGACGGCGGCGACCGCTCCGACGGCGGCAACGAGGGCAGCAGCAACAACGACCGGTCCGGTGACAGGGACGCCTCCGACACCAGGCGCGACACCGGCGGCGAGGGCAGGGGCCGCGGAACGGACGGGAACGACGGCCGCTCCTCGCGCGGAGACGGCCGGGGCGGCCGCAACACCCACGACATCGTGGCCTTCCACATGACCGAGGGACCAGTCCGACCGGGGACCTCCTCCCCGCAGGCCGCGTCGAACAGGATGTCCGACGCCATCCGGATCGGGGAACTGGCCTCGGCCAGCATCAAGGACGCGATCAGCGGCTACCAGCACGCCCAGGACCTGGTCAGCCAGACCAGGGAGGCCGAAAGCCAGGGCCGCCCCGACGCCGACGACCTGCGCGCCCAGGCCTACGAGGCGCAGCGCGGGGCCAACGAGGCCTACCGCACCTACGACCGCCTCGCCCAGATGCAGGCCGACCTGCTGCACCCCGAGGGCCCCACCACCGTCATGGCCGTCCTGGAGACTACCGGCGGCCCGAGCCGCGACCGCGGTCCCGTGCCCCTCGGCGGAACCAGCAGTGACGTGCCGCTCGGCCCCCTCAGCTCGGACTCCACCGCCACCCGGGGCGAAAGTCCGACCGACAACCGGAACACCACCGAGGCAGAGGGCAGCAGGGACCAGAATCAGAGGGACCGGGACGGCCGCGGACCGAACACCCGCGGCGGGCCGGACCCCCAGAGCTCCCGCTCACCCTTCTCCTCGTTCATGGACCGCCGGCGGCCGGGGAACCCGCCGACGCAGCCG
This sequence comes from Nocardiopsis codii, assembly GCF_036327455.1. NCBI lineage: Bacteria > Bacillati > Actinomycetota > Actinomycetes > Streptosporangiales > Nocardiopsidaceae > Nocardiopsis > Nocardiopsis codii. The sequence goes on from NZ_JAUZMY010000059.1 coordinate 10,551, forward strand.
GACCGGAGCACCCAGGAGGGCGCACCGCCTCCCCCGCCGCCCCGGCCCCGCCCGCCCCTCACCTACGACGGCAGCTTCGTGCCGGACCGGAGCGGTCAGAGCTACGACCTGGGCTACCTGACCACGTCCACCGTCCTCGGTCCGCACATGCTCTTCGCCGAGCACCTGCCCGGGTTCGTCAACGACGTCCTGACCAGCACGCCGGGCATGCCCGGCCCCGCCCGGCAGGGGATCGTGGACAGTGTGGTCGACATCCTCACCACTGAGGGACCGCGCCCCTTCCTGCGCGAGGGCGGACGCACCGTCAGCACCACCCACAACGGGCAGCGGTGGAGCGCCGACATCGATCTGCGCGCCGAGGACGGCGACTTCTACCACCTCGACACCAAGGCCGACAGCGGCGGCGGGGACTCCAAGTTCCTGCGGCTCAACGACGCCGGCCCCGGGGTGAACTCCAGCGAAGGCGGATCACGCGGCGCGGGCAAGACCGTCGGCGCCAAGTTCACGATGAGCCCCTTCTACGTCGGGGACGTCAGCGGGAACAACGCCGGGCCGATCGCGTCCATCGGCGGGCGCGGCGGCATGAAGGTCCGGGGCACCTCCGGGTCCGCCTCGACCAGCAACAACGCCGCCACCGGCATCGAACTGCTCGGCACCCCGAACCTCTACTTCGGCGACCTGCACATGAGGGCCTCCGTCACCGGACCGGGCCTGACCGCACCGCGCGTCCAGGAGGGGACCGCGTACAACGGGCTCGCCATGAACCTGCCGGGCGAGGCGGTCTCCTCCTCTGACGCACCCCAGCGCATCGTGCCCGACAACGGTCCGGCGGACGCGAACGGCCACCACCAGCCGGTGAACCGGCCTGGCATCGGTACCGGCCACCCGCTCGAGATCACCCGCTTCTCCCCGGTCGCCCCGCCCCCCGCTCCGGCATCAGGCGGCGGTACCGGTGGCAACACCACGGTCAACACCACGTCCGACGACGGTCGGACCGGCCGCAGCGGCGGAGGCGACCGCGATGACGGCACCACCGTGACGACGAGCGGCGGCGGCCGGCCGGGGAAGGGCACCCTCGGCACCTGGCTCGCCGACCACCTCCTGGGCCCCCGCCGGGGCGGGGACCCAGGCACCGGCCACGCCCCCTCCCGGCAGGAGCGGCGCGACAACGCGTACCGCGAGCGCATCGAGTCCACCTTCGACAACGACCGGGTCCAGCAGTACCTGCCGCAGATGTCCAACAGCTCCGCGCACATCCGGATCGTGTTCCCCGACGACAGAGTCCAGACCATGCGGATGTGGTCGGTGTCCACCGAGTACAACCGCAAGGACTTCGCCCCCGGCCTGGCCGACTTCGTGCACAGCAACACCACGGTCAAGAGCGACTCCTCCACCGTCAAGCACTCCACCGTGGCCTCCGGCTCCATCGGCGGCGGGTTCGGCATCTGGCTCGAACTGCCCAACGGCAGGAGCATCCGGCTCGACGTGCCCTTCCTGGAGTACTCGGCGACGTTCGAGAAGAGCACGGGCACCACCCTGAACACCTCGGGAACGACCAGCCACGTCGTGCACGCCCCCTCCGGCCACGCGGCCTACGACGTCAAACGCGACTTCTACGTCCACATCGGAGGCGAGCCGGGGCCGCACCGCTTCGAGGGCGACACCGTCGAGATGCTCACGATCGAGGACGCCCGCCAGCTCAACGGTGAACCGCCCAAGGTCCCGACCACGGCCGGAGAACAGAGCGCGCCGCCCCCGCTCCCGTTCCCGAACCTCGCGGTGGACCACCCCACCAACCTGAGCGGGGCCACCGTACTCGGGTTCAGCCACGCTCCCCCCGCCGCTCCGGTCGACAACGGCGGGACGACGGGAACCGCCGGGACCTCCAACACCACCGAGACCACAGGAACCACGAACAACGGCGACTCGGGGACCACGAACACGACGGGAACCACGGGGAACAACGACGGCGACACCCCGGCGCCTCGCTCACCACAGCACCCGTTCTACGACGACCTGGCGTACAACGTCCTCAGCGCCATCTCCGAGAAGCACCCCGGCATGGTCATCCCGGACCTGGCGCGGACCGGCAAGGACTACGCCGTCCGCCCCAGCCGCATGGACCCGGACGGACCCATGCGCAGCTTCCGTGAACGCTGGGGCCTGCGCCGCAACGCGGACGTGGCACGCACGAACACCCTCAAGGTCATCAACGCGCTCTCCGAGTCCGGTCTCAAGAGCGGCGCACGCGACCTGCCCGGAAACGGCATCCCGGTCCGCCTCAAGGAAACCGCCGTGATCGACCTGACGACGCTCGGCAAGGACAAGGGCCTGCGCCCCGACCACGTGACCCTGCGCGTCTACGGGGACTTCGACCGCCCCGTGCACAAGTTCGACACGACCGCCAGCGGCGGTGGCCGGTTCGGGGGCTCGGCCGGGATCACCACCACGAAGGGGTCGAGCGTCAACCACTCGCTCAGCGTCAACACGGGCGGAGGCGTGCGCAACGACGCCGCCGCCGACGCGCGCGGCGTCCCCGGGCAGCTGGGAAACCCGTTGATCGGGCTGCTCTCCTCCTTGGGCTTCAGCAAGGAATACGTTCAGAGCCTCTCCCACAGCTCCGAGGAGACGGTGCTGTTCGGCGGGGACTCCGACGTGTGGACGTCCAATACCCGCTTCACCGCGCGGCTGTTCGAGCACGACGACATCGGCATGACGCGCGACGGCCGGCCCCAGCGCGAACACGGCACCCCGCTCCTGGGGAAGGGGGTGGACACACAGGCGGTCTTCCTCACCCCCAAAATGCCCCCGATGGACTCCGACTCCCCGGCCACCGGGGCAAACCCGACGGGCACGACCGGGGGTCGGCAACGACTCACGCCCGAGCAGGCACGGGACGTGCTCGTCCGGGGCTTCCTCCCGCAGACCACTCCCGGGGGCACTCCGGCCAACGACCGGGGAGGCCGGTGGACCGTCATCCAGGACGGGGTCGTCCACGCCTGGGGGCGCCTGTTCGGCAGTGGTACCGAGAGCCTCACCCCTCCCCAGAACACCACTGCGCCCCCCACGACCACCACCACGACCAACCCGACCGGCACCGACAACAACCAGGCGGTGATCCTCACACCACCGCCTGCCCCCGGCGGCACCACCACGACCACCACCGGAACGACGCCGCAGACCGCCCCGCCCGCAGGCGAGCGGAGCGGCGACGGCGCCCCCGCCAACCGGCCCCAGCAGGGTCCGCCGACCCTGGACCAGACCCGCGCCCGGGCGATCCGCCGCATCGGCGGCACCTTCGAGCACGTGAACACCCACTTCGACACCGGCAGCCGGGGCATGCGCGGGCTGCTGGAGGAGACCTACCGCACCTTCTCCGATCCGCGCAGCGGCCTCCACGACGGGTTCCGGCGCAAGCTAGAGTCGTTCCTCTCCCAGTCGTCCGGGAACGGTCTGCGGATCGAGAACCACCTGTCGGCGGAAGCACTCGCCGGGAGCAAGAGCGCGACCACCCCGTGGGGCTCCCGCATCCGCCAGGAGATGAGCGGCGGTTTCTGGTCACCGCACGACATCCGCGCCACCATCGCCACCAAGGTCGAGACCGACGCCGTCACCGACTTCCGCCCCGTCGACGCCCAGATGCGGTGGGGCGGCAGCAGCGAGACGTCTTTGTCCACCGGCACCTCCCTGACCGGCAGCGTCGGCCTCAAGTTCGGGGGGAGCGGAGGCCGCAACCCGAACCCGACGGCCTCCGACGGCTCCCTGCCCAACGAGGCCGTCCGACCGATCCCGCTGGTCGGCCCCTCCCTGACCCGCACGTTCTTCTCCCGCGGCACCTCGCACACCCAGTCGACCGCGTTCACGTCGTCGGTGCTGTTCATCCCCAACGACACCAAGGCGTACGCCTTCCGCGCCTCCGGCCACCTCACCCAGGCGATCGAGTTCCTGAAGAACTGGAGCATCGGCCCGCCCCTGACCTGGCAGAACCTCCAACACGGGTGGACCGCTCCCGTCAGGGACCTGCTCTCGGGCTTCGTGCACTCCCGCGACGCCCAGCAGGAAGGGCTGGTGATGGACCGGGCGACCCCGAAACGGAGCGGGACGGGTGTGGACCTGAGTCCGCAGCCCAACCCGAAGACGCCCGACCACGCACGGGTGCGCCCCGGGTTCGAGGACAACGGCAGGCAGCTCGAACCCGCCGACCCCGGGGCCGCCATCCAGGACCTGGTGAACGACCTCGCCAGGAACGGGCTGGAGCTGACGCGCGGCGGCCGTGAGCTCCTGCTCCAGGAACTGACCACGCACCTGGGCCAGAACCCGGACTCCACCGTGCCGGTGCCCGTCGAGGTCCGCGCGCTGGGACCGGAGCCCGGGCCGGACTCGGGGCCGCGGCCGCAGCGCTGGAGCTCCCCGGCGAAGGTCTACGTGAACCTGACCAGGGACCCGGGCAACACCGACGTCTCCTACGTCGGCCAGTCCGGCTACTACATCGAGTCGCACACGTGGAAGGCGACCGACGCGCACTCGCAGAACAAGGGAACCGGAACGTCGGCGAGTCTGGACGGGGTGGCACTGGTCCCTCCTCCCTACCCCCAGGACGACCAGGGAGCGGACGGACAACCGGGCGACCGCGCGCTGTTCACCTCGCCTGCCGGCGGGGTGTCCTCCTCCACCAGCGACGGGCGCTCCTCCGGGCAGTCCCAGGACGACGCCCGCACCGTCGAACTGCACCTGAACACCCCCCACGCGAAGGTCGTCGCGGACACGACCCTGACTCTCACCCTCGAACTCGGCAAGCCCAAGGGCGGGGAGAACGGCAACCCGCCGCGGTCGACGTACACCGGCGCCGCGGACAGCGGACGGGTGACGACGCTGTACCCGTTCGCGTACATGACCTTCGATCCCCCGGAGACGACCACCACGGACGGCGGCACGCGTGGAACCGGCACCGACCAGCCGGCACCGCCTGCGGCCCCGGCCATCACCACGTCCACGGACGGCACCGGCTCCACGGGGACCGCGCCGGCCGACCGGAACACACTCCCTGCCCCGGAAGGCGACCGCACCCCCGCCCCTCCGGCGAACAACGGCACGACACGGCGGCCCGCGGCCCCGGTCTACGCGACCGTGTCCGACGCGTTGCGCACGTGGACCGACAACGCGGGCCCCCGGCCGGGCAGCGGCTCCTCCCTCTCACTACCGGTCAGGGTGGAGAACCACGGACAGGCGCTGCGCGACAAGGCCAACGTCGTCATCGCGCAGACCCTCGGCTGGCAGCCGCCCGCCGGCACCCCCGAGGGGGAGCAGCCCACCCGCGCCACCGCCGACGCCGCACGCGCCTACCTCGCCGACGCCTACGGCCAGGACCCGGTCTACAACGAGATCGACCACGCCCTCAGCGACAAGGCCATCAAGGCGCTGGACCCCTCGGCCTCCCGCAACCCCACCGGGGTGAAGCTCACGAAAATCGGCCGCACCGAGTGGGGCGCCAAGGTCGTGCCGAGCAACCGCGGGGCGAAGATCCTGGACGCGCTTCCGGGCAGTCAGCTCAGCGACTCCCGTGTACAGTCCCGGACGAACAGCGCCGGCGACTCCCACGGCGGGAGCCGGGGCCGCGGAGGAGAGTTCCGCCCGGCAGGACTGAGCACCGACACCGAAGGCATCCGCTACGACGGGCACGAGGGAATCTACACCGGTGCGGCGGGCGGAAACACCAGCTCGTCCCACGGGGCCGAACGGGGCTCCAACCAGGCGGTCAAGGGCTACCAGGAGTCCGACCAGCTCCGCCAGGGGCCCGTCTACCTCGTGGAACACGACGCCACCTGGGCGTTCGCCGCGGGCAGCAAGCTCAGGGCGCCCGGCGCCTTCCACCCGAACGACCCGAGCCTGCCGCGGACCCCGTTCCACTCCCGGCCCACCCGCTGGACCGTGGACCACGCCACGATCCGGACGGCCAAGTGGTACGCGGAGTCCGACGCGATCGCGATGGGCTTCCTCACGCCGGACCAGGCCAAGGACATGGCCCCCGTCATGGACCGGATCAACCGGGCGCGGGACGAGTTCGGCAAGGCGGAGGCCACGTACGCCGACACCCGGGCCCCGCTGGAGGGCCTGGCCGAGAACTACGCCGCCAACCCGGCCGACCGAAGCGCCGAGAGCGCCTACAACGCCAAGGCGGCCGATTACCAACGCGCGCTGGCGGACTTCAACGATCAGATCGACTCCCTGGTCGAGACCGTGAACGGCGCGCGCACCACCCTGGGGGAGGCCGGGCAGGGGACGGACAGCGGCACCATTCCCCCGAAGCGTCCGGTGAGCGGCGAGGGAAACAGAGGAACGACCCGCGTACCGGCCACCGGCAACACCGGAACCACGGGCGGCACCACAGGGACCACGACCACTGTCGGGCCCCCCGCTCCCGCTGGAGCCCTTCAGGTCGGAACCGCGACCACCGACGGGGCACCCCCACAGGTCACCGCGCCCCCACCGGCCCCGGCGCCCGCGGGGCCGCGCCAGGAGCTGGGTGACCGCGTCCGGTCGGAGCTGAACCTCGGTGCTCCGGCGTCCGAGACCCCCGTCCGGGAAACCGGCGCGTCGGACACCGGCGGCGAGAGCTCGGTCAACCGGGCCTGGGACGCCGTGGACACACGGGTCGAACACGCCTCCGACGCCGCGGACACCGCGGTCCGGGAGGCCCGTGACGCACGCGATGGCGCGAACGGCCTCTCCGCCACCCTGGACCGCGGCAACACCGACCTGAGCAACGGCCTCCGCCTCCTCACCGGCTCCGACAGCGCAGCACCCGCCCCCGGAACCGGAGGCCGAGCACCCGCACCCGAGACCGGGACCGACGGCACCGCGTCACCGGGGGCGGTGCGGCAGGCACGCGACGCACAGGAAGCAGCCGACACCGCACACGACAGCGCCACCGCCGCCGACAACGACATCACCGCAGCCCAAGAGGAAGCCTCCACGACGCGGCCCGAGCCCGATCGCAAAGCCTTCAACGCCCGGGTCACGACGGCCACCACAGCGGCCGACAACGCGGACACCGCCGCGACCAGCGCCCAGACCACCGCGAAGAAGCACGAGGCCACCGTCGCCGGGCTCACCAGGGAGCTCAACGCGACCCCGCCGCGGTACCAGGAGCTCCGCACCGCCGTCAACGGTCTGACCGGACAGGGCCGGACCGCCCAGGACGCGCGCGACCAGGCCAACAGCCTGATCACCGACCTGGAGGGCATCGCCCAGCGCGCCGACACCGCGCAGAAAGCAGCGGAGAAGGCGCAGACCGACGCCGAGAAGGCCTCGAAGAACGCCAGCACCGCGAAGACGACAGCCGACACGATGGCCACGGACGCCACGACCCTGCGGACCTGGGCCGAGGCACTCAGCGCCACGGCCTCCGGCCACCGGGATTCCGCGGACCGGGCCGTCGAGGCCGCCAAGAACGCGGCGAACGCGGCTCAGCGTGCCGCCGACGCGGCCAAGGACGCCCGCACCGCCGCGGACGCGGCGACGACCAGAGCCCGCCAGGTGCAAGCGGGTGCCGCGGACGTCGCCCGGGACGCCGCGAAGGCCGAGGCCGACGCCCGGTCGGCCCGCACCGCCGCGGACCTCGCAGCCCAGGCGGCCAAGAACGCCTCCCGCCCCTCCCCCGGCGGGCAGACGACGCCGAACACGACCGACATCAGCGGGGGGACGACGAACCCGCCGGTCAGGACACCCGGCGACACGGGAACGCAGACCGCGCCGAACACGACCGGCAACAGCAGGGGGACGACGAACACCCGGGAGGACACCGCTCACCGCAACACGGAGGACGCGCGGGCGAGAGCCCAGGACGCCCGGCGGACCGCCCGCGAAACGGCGGAGCACGCGGCCCGGGCCGCCGAGCACGCGGAGCAGTTGGCCCAGCGGGCCGACCGCCTGCGCGAGAGGGCGGACACCACCGCGCACGATGCCGAGAACGCCGCCGCACGCGCAGAGGAGGCGCGGGAGCTCGCCCAGGACGCACGGGACACCGCCGATGAGACCGTGACCGCCGCCGACAAGGCCGCCGCCGACGCCCGCCGCGCACACCAGAGCGCGCAGGAGGCCGCCACGAAGGCGACGGCCGCGGACGGGATCGCGAAGAAGGCCGCGGAGACGGCCGAGGAGGCCGGCGACGACGCCGAGACCATCGCCGAGAACGCCCGGGAGGGCGTCGACCACGTGCGGAAGCTGCTGGAGAAGATCACCCCAGCCGTGGAACCGGGGAGGACGTCGTCCGAGGGGACGAAGACCGAGTCCGCCCCGTCCCGGGAACAGCCCGAGAACGAGAACGGGGAGACGTCGGAGGACGGGGACGACTCCGATGACGGGGAGACGTCGGAGGACGGAGACGACTCCGATGACGGGAACGACTCCGATGACGGAGACGATTCCGGGGACACCCCCGGGAATGACCGGAAGAAGGACGACGACAAGGACGGCAGCCGGGACAAGGACGGTTCGGGCAACAGCGGCGACCGCTCCAACCGCGGAGGCGACCGGTCCGGCAGCGACAACGGCGGCCGGTCCGATGGCAGGGACGGCCCCGACACCAGGCGCGACACCGGGGGCGAGGGCAAGGGCCGCGGAACGGACGGGGACGGCGGCCGCTCCTCGCGCGGAGACGGTCGAGGGGGCCGCACCACCCACGACAGCGGCGACCCGGCCCAGCGCGACACCGACTCGGACACCGAACCGGTCCCGGACCTGGACTCCGGCTCGGACGACAGCGACGACGGCATGTCCCTGTACGACTACCCCGACACACCGGTACAGGAGCCCCGGCGCTCGCCGTTCGACGAACCGCGGTTCACACCCCTGGGGGACCGGGACGACCACGCCCTGGACCCCAAACGCCCGGGCTACGGAAGCGACTTCCTCAGCTTCCTCGACCCCAAATCCCAGGACGCCCCCTTCGGCCTCCTGAACTCCGGTTTCGGAGACGACAACCCCCTGCCCAGCTCGCTGACCGATATCGTGGCCTACCCCATGACCGAGGGCCCGGGCCAGCGGGGGAACACAACAGCAGACGGGGAGAACAACCAGCCTCCGGCGAGCGTTTCCACCAGCCCCCGTAGTAACGACCAGCCGATCGCGGACACATCCGGCTCCACAGGCCGAGGCCGCGACCAACAGCCAGGTGGACGCGGCGACGGCCCGAACGACGACCGTTCCCGGGACGTAGACGAGAACCGGTCCGGTGACGGCCCGTTCCGGACCGACGACGGCGAGCGGCCGGGCGGGCAGAGGAACCCTTCCTCCCAGGCCGGGTCGGACAGCATCACCACCGCCGACACCCCCGCGCAGCCACCCACAACGCCGCCCCACCAGGACATCAGCGAACTGTTCAGCAGCGCGCTCAACCCCCCGCCCGCGGCACAGGCGCCCCGCACCCGGCAATCCGACCAGGACCGCACCGACGACCCCGCCGACAACCTGGACAACGACTTCTACGACCCTGCGCCGGCCGAGCCCACCCAGCTACAGGCCCCCGCCGACCCCGACGACCCCTGGAACGGCAACCCGCCGACCAGACCCGACCTGAGCGCGCTCATCGCCGCCGACAAGAAGAACGACGACCAGCCCTCGACAACCGAGGACGTCATCGCCGACCTCACCTACCGCTACCGGGTCGAAGACATCGGGCACCACACCCCCCAGGACGCACAGACCCAGGTCTTCATGGCCGGCCATCACCGGCGCCGCCACGACCGCCGCTCGGAGGCCGCCCCCTCCGAGCAGTACACGGACACGAACGACTACGACGCCGCCCAAACCCCAGGCTCGGCCTACCCCCCCGGAACACAGTTCTCCCAGTACCCCACAGCGCCCCAGTACACACAGGCCCCCACCACGCAGCAGTACTCCCAGGACCCCACCGCGGCCTACGACCAGCAGCCCGCTTCACCCGAGGAGACCGCGCAGGACCAGGACGGGCGGATGGAGACGCTCATACTGTGGAACGGGACCTTCGCCGGCATCCAGGACCTCGTCACCGCCACCGGATCCGACGTGGTGGGACAGGAAGGACTCGTCGAAGACGGCTCCGACGGCACCACCACGCTCATGAGCTTCGAGAACGGCACACAGGCGGTCTACAAGGACACCGAGGACACCACCTCCGCCCGCGCACGCGCCGACGCCGAACAACTCGGCTCGCTGGTGGGCCGCGCCATCGGCGCCAACGTCCCCGGTGTCCTGCGCATCGGCGAGTTCGAGCTGTTCATGCACTACATGAACGGCGTCTCCGGGTTCACCCACCTGGACAACCCGCGATCCCCGCTCCTGAACACCCGGGACGGACACGTGCTGGGCCTGCTGGACCTGCTGATCGCCAACGGCGACCGCAACCCGGGCAACTGGCTGGACCAGGGCAACGGGAACGTCGCGGGCATCGACCACGGCAAGGCCTGGTTCAAGTACGAGCACACACCCGAAGACCCCACCGACCTCGACGGATTGGCCTACACCAACGGCATGCGGCCCTTCTACGACTTCGACGCCAACGCATGGATCGCCAACCCGCTGACCCAGGCCGACATCCGGTTCCTGCGTACCCGGCTCGACCGACTCCACGACGAGTTCGCCCGCCTGAGCCGGTCCGACTGGTTCGACGAGATGATGGCACGCTTGGACATGCTGGCCCACAACGCACGGGGAACCACCAGCCTCTTCCCGAGGAGCAGCCGATGACCCGCGTGCTCTACGCCCAGGACCGCCGCACACAGCGGACACGACCTTTTCTGACACTGCACGACGACGGCACCCTCACCGGCCACGACCCCGCAACAGCCGACGCGATCCCCCGCCTGCGCACCACACGCGGCTGGTCCAACGAACAGATATTCCACGACTGCGCCGCACAGTCCAACGCCTACGTTCGCTACTTCGAAGATCCGGAGTGACCCCGGCCGGGCCTCTCGTCAGCGCGCGACACCCCGGAGCCCCTCTCACCGCAGCGCTCGTTCCATGACGACCTGGCGTACCGCGTGCTCAGCGCCATCGCCGAGAAGCACCGGCCCCCACCCGCCTCGCCCGCGCCCCCACACCGACGAACAACACCCCGCGCCCTGGCTCTGAGAAGTGCACGACGGGACCTCCCCCTCCCGTTCGAGACCACAGGGAACGCGATTCTCCTCGAAGACGCACTTCTCCCTTTTCCCTTCGGCTCATACGCCCGAGCCCGCCCCCGGCGACATAAAGGCGTATCGCGCGAAACGCAGAAGCGAATTCTCGACGAACGGGAACTGAACGTCCGCCTGCCGACATACGGCCGCCGTTCGGACGCCTCCACACGAGCAGTTCCTTCCGCTGCCGCCTCCCCAGGAGCCCGAGCGACTCTTTCGCGGACGCTGTGGCCGGCGCCCGGCCGACAGCGATTCAGCCGAGGCCCCACCTTGCCGCCCGCCCTCACCAGGCATCCGCCCGGCCGCCGGACGGACCCTCCGGCGCGAGGGAAACGGGAAAAGAATATCCGGTTCGGCCCAGGAAAACCGTTGCGGAAATACTCGGCGCGCCAACCAGGTGGAACCTGTTCCAGAAAAACCCCACCGCTTCCGAAGCGCACCCGTGACCTTCGGCAATTCACCGGAGGAAGCTTGGACAAGGTTGCCGGTCCAGCGAATGAATCACCGATAAGCGCGGATTATCCGGTGTTACGTTCGTGGCCGCGTGGCGGCGCCAGGGGCAGAGGAAGGAGGGATCGGGTATGGCGTTGGACCCGAACATGTCCGACTCCTCACGCAACGCGATCAAGGTCCTCACCGGCATCGAGGTCCCCAATGTCAGCCTCGCCAACCTCGGCCGCGCCTCCGAGGTCTACGCCACCCT
>NZ_JAUZMY010000005.1:0-254582 GCF_036327455.1 Nocardiopsis codii
CCCCGGCGCCCCGGGACCCCCGGCCACCGCAGCCCCCGCCCCGATCTCCGCCGCCGACGCCGACTCGCTCACCGTCACCGAGACCAGCGACCCCGACAGCACCCACACCCGCCCGCCCGTCGCGGTCGAGTTCGGCCTGTTCGTGGACGTGGCCGTGGTGGGCGACCAGGGCGTCGACCTTGTCGGGGGCGGGTGCTCCGGGCAGGCGGGCGGCCAGCGCGGTCTTGAGGGCGCTGCGGTGGTCGCACTCCAGGGTGTCGACGAGGTCGGTGGGCGAGACGACCCAGCCGGTGGTGGTGCGGAACAACGCCCCTGCTCCCTGTGTGTCGGTGGTGGTGCGCGGGTGCTGGGGATTGTGCCACGTCGCGGTGACGTGTGGGGGCTCACACGCGCGTGTGCCCCGCTCCGGGGTTGCGGGGCGGGGCACACGGGGTGGTGCGCGTGGCGGCCGGCGGGGCGTGCGCGGATGCGGGCGCCCGGGCACGGGGCCGGGGCCGGTGTCCCTAGCCGACGACCTGCCACTCGACCTGGCCGACGCCGGCCCCGGTGCCGATGATCTGGTCGAAGGCGGCCGTGGACAGGTCCAGGCAGCGCCCGTCGATGTAGGGGCCGCGGTCGTTGATGCGCACGGTCACGGACTTGCCGTTGCTGGGGTTGGTGACCTGGACCTGGGTGTCGAAGGGCAGGGACTTGTGCGCGGCGGTCATGGCGCTGGGGTCGAAGGACTCGCCGTTGGCGGTGGAGCTTCCGGCGAGTTCGGCCCCGTAGAAGGACGCCTGACAGGTGCCGCCGTCGCCGCCGCCGGTCTGGCCTCCCCCGGTGTCGGGCGCCGACTCCGGCTCCTCGTCCTCCTCCTCTTCGGGTTCCTCGAGGACGTCGGAGGCGTCGGAGCTGGTGCTCTGGGTGGCGGCGGCGACGGCGTTCTCGGCCTGCTGGAGGGCGTCCTGCCCCGCCTGGGGGGTGGCGTCGTCGGCGACCAGGGGGTCGGGGTCGGCGTCGGGGACCCCGGCGGCGTTGGTGGCCGTGCCGGGGTCGGCGCCGGAGGCGATGACGGCGGCGGTGGCGGTCCCTCCCACGAGCAGGGTCAGACCCGTGGCCGAGGCCAGGATCATGGTGCGTTTGCGGCGGCTGCGCTTGGCGGCGACGCGGGGGCCGACGGCGGGTGCGTCGGTGCGGTCGTCTTCGACCGGCGGGGTCTGGGGCTCGTGTTTGCCCACAACGGATTCCTTCGTACGGGAACAGGGCGTGGCGGACCGCTCCGGGTGCGGGGTGGTGCGACGCCCCGGACTGTGCGGGAGGGCGTGGCACGGGCGGAGCCGGGACCACCGGTGGTGTTGCACGGGGTCTGGGCGCAGAGCTTAGGGGTCACGCGAGCGTAACGTTACCGGAAAGTGAGGGTTTGTGGAACTTGTCACCCGGTGATGTGGGGTTCGGGTAGTTCGGGGCGGCGGGGAGGGACGCCGTCGGGGAAGAGGCGGCGGGCCGGGTCGGGCAGGTGGACCCCGCTGAGCTGGGCGACGGCCTGGGACAGGGCGGGGTTGTCCAGGTGTCCGCCGACGGTGCGGATCATGGCGGCCAGGGTGGGCAGGGGGGCTGCGCCCAGGGCGGCGACGGCGTAGCGGGTGGCCACGGCGGGGGTGCGGGAGGCGCCCGCCCAGCAGTGCAGGAGGACGCGTTTTCCCTCCGCGCGCAGGGCGGCCACGGCCGCGGCGGCCTCGTCCAGGGTGAAGTGCAGGTTGGCGTTGGCGGTGGGGCGGTCGTGCATCCACACCCGCACCCAGTCGGAGGCGGGCAGGTGGGGGGCGTCCTGGGGGTGGGTGCGGCACAGGGACACGGCGGCGTCCACGCTCCCGGGGTGGTGCCGCAGGTGGTCGAGGTTGCCGAGCAGGACCTGCGGGTCCAGGGGGTGGGGGACGGCGAAGGGCGGCAGGCGGCGCGGTTCCTGGACCAGGACGGGGTGCTCGGGCCAGGCGGTGGGGTGGGCGCCGCGCACGGCGGTCAGCGCCGCGGTGGTGAGGGCGTGCGGGTCCAGGGTCTCGGACATGCGGCGCAGGGCGTGCAGGGGGACGGCGGAGGCGCCCCACAGGGCCCCGGCGAGGGCGCCGGTGTACATGGCGGCCGCGTCCCCGGCGGCGGTGTACGCGGACCAGACGGCGTCGACCAGGTGGGCGCAGGCGAAGGATCCCCCGGCGGGGTCGTCGGCGGGGCGCGGGGTGCGGGTCAGGGCCCGCCAGGACGCGCCCAGGGGGTCGTCGGCGGGGGTGTGCTCCAGGTCGGGGGCCCTGCCGGGCGGGGTGCCGGTGCGCGCGGTGCTGCGCAGGACCTGCACCCAGGCCTGTTCGGCGGGGTCCTGGGGCGGGACGGGGATGCGGGCGGTGGCGGTCAGCTCGCTCAGGGCGGTCCGGACCAGGAGGGGCAGCCGGGCGGAGGGGTCGGTGAACCCGAGGGTCAAAGAGGTGGGGGCTCCGATCAGGGCTGCGGCCACGGGAGCGCCGAGCATCGCGCCGATGGACCGGTCGGCGGCAGGATCGTGGAAGTCGAGTGCGGTGGCGGGTACTGCGGACATGGCCGTCCTCGTGGGCGCGGTGGGATGGTGCTGGGTGGTGTCCCAGGGGTGGTCTTCCCGGGAGGACCCCGTGTTGCGCACGTGTTGCCGGTTGTGGCCATCCGCGGTTCGGCGGGGCCCTCACCGGTCACGGCCGGGCGGGCCCTGTGCCACCGGGTGACGACCCCCGGTGCCCGTCCGGAGACCGGATAACGGGCCGTCCGGAGCACCGGACGGCGGGCGGAGCGGGCCCGCCCGGCCCCCGCCGGACGGCGGGGGCCGTGTGTCCGCGGCCCGGCCGCCGTGCCTTCCCCGCCCGCGCGGGCCCGTTCAGGCGTGCTGGAGGACGGCGGCCCGGTGGTAGCGGTCGGCCACGGCGTGGGCGACACCCGGGTCGGGGCACAGCGGTCGGGCCACCGCGTCGGCGCCCGCGTCGGCGAGCCGGTCGTGGAACAGGCCCGGTGCGAGCAGCCAGCTGGCCACGACGACGCGGCGGTGGCCCCGGGCGCGCAGGCGGGCGACCTGTTCGGCGACGGTGGGGCGGCCGGTGGCGATGAACCCGGCCGTGACGGGGGCGCCCAGGCGCCGGGCCAGGAGGGCTGTGGTGCGGGCCAGTTCGGCGCCCGCGTGGGGGTCGGAGGTGCCGGCGCAGGCCAGCACCACGGCGTCGCCGGGGCGGTGGCCTGCCTGGGCCAGGCGGCGCAGGGCGGTGTCCAGCACGGCGGGGTGCGCGCCCAGGGCCGGGGTGATGACGGCGTCGGCGCGACCGGCGCGGGCGAGTTGGTCGGGGATGTCGGTGCGCACGTGGTAGCCCGAGGCCAGGAAGGCGGGGACGACCACCAGGGGGCCCGGGGTGGTGGCCGCGACGTCGCCGACGCTGGGGGTGAGCACGTCGGCGAAGGCCAGCCGTGTGGGGCGTCGGGTCAGCTCCTCCACGCGCAATGCCAGGGAGTGGGCCACGGCGGTGCCGTGGGGGTTGCGGGTGCCGTGGACGGCCAGCAGCAGCGTCGGGTGTCGGTTCATGGCTCTCAGGTGTCGGTGGCGGGGCCGGCGGCCGGGCGTTCGCGGGTGCGGGTCAGGGCTGCGGGGCGCAGTCGGGGGTGTCCAGTGCCAGGCGGTAGCCGCGTTTGACGACCGTCTGGATGATCCTGGCGTCGCCCAGGGCGGTGCGCAGGCGCGCGACCGCGGTCTCCACGGCGTGCGCGTCGGCGTCCTCGCCCAGGCAGGTGAGCAGGCGGGTGCGGTCCAGGACCTGGCCGGGGCGGCGGGCGAGTTCGCGCACCAGGCGCATCAGGGTGGGTGAGAGGGTGTGCACGGTGCCGTCGACCAGGACGGCGTGGCCGCGCAGGCGCAGCCGGTGGCCGGCCACGCCCAGGGTGGGGAAGCGTGCGGGGAGTTCCTCGGTGAGTTTGCGTACCTGGGCGCCGATGCGGGCGCGTTCGGGCCACACGGTGGGGATGTCGTGGGCCATGAGGGGGCGGGCGGTGACCGGTCCCACGCACATGGCCAGGACGTCGCCGCGCAGGGCGTCGACCAGGGCGCCGGTCCGGCCGGTGGTGTGGGCGCGGGCCAGGAGCCCGGCGGCGGCGGGGGCGCTGGTGAAGGTGACGGCGTCCACTCCCCCGTCGGTGATGGCGTCGATGAGCCGGTCCAGGGGGGCGGTGTTCTCGGGTTGGGTCCACCGGTAGACGGGGACCTCCACGACGTCGGCCCCGGCCAGGCGCAGGGCGGCGGTGAAGTCGGGCAGGGGCTCGCCGTGGAGCTGGATGGCCACGCGCAGCCCGGTGACGCCCTGTTCGAGGAGGTAGTCCAGGACCTCGGCGGAGGACTCCGAGGGCGGTGACCACTCCTCGGTGAGCCCGGCGGCGCGGATGGCGCCCTTGGCCTTGGGGCCGCGGGCCAGGAGGCGGGAGGTGCGCATGCTGGCCAGGAGCGGGTCGACGGTGCCCCAGGTCTCGCACGCCTCGACCCAGCCGCGGAAGCCGATGCCGGTGGTGGCGATGACGATGTCGGCGGGGCGCCGGGCGAGTTCGTCGGAGACCGAGGCCAGGCGCTGGTCGTCGCTGAGCGGGACGATGCGCAGGGCGGGTGCGGCGATGACCTGGGCTCCCTTGCGCTGGAGCAGGGCGCTGAGCTCGTCGGCGCGGCGGGCGGCGGTGACGGCCACCGTGAACCCGGCCAGGGGGGCTGTGGTCGCGGGCGCGCCGCTCCCCTCCCTCGTGCCGTCGGTCCCGTGCCCGGTCGGCGGGTCGGCTCGGGGGTCGGGGACGGCGGGCGCGGAGTGGGACGGCGCGGACGCGGATGTGCTCAAGGGGACTCCTCTTCGGCGCGGGTGCTGATCTGGACGGTGGTGCCGGTGTCGCGGACGGCCCAGGTGCGCAGGCGCACCTGGGGGTCGTCCAGGCTCCGGCCGGTCCGTAGGGAGAACACATTCTTGAGCATGGGCGAGGCGATCGTGGGTTCGCCACGGCGGTCGCCGACGATGCCGCGGGAGATGACCGCGGCCCCGGTGAAGGGGTCGATGTTGTCGACGGCGAACAGTCGGCCGTCGCGGGTGCGGACGAGGGCGGCCTGGTGGCCGTCGGGGAGCAGGACGGCCACGCCGTCGTCGGTGCCCAGGCGGTGTGCGGGGCAGGCGTCGATCCACAGGGCGGGCGGGGCGTGGGTGGTGGTGACGGTCATCGGGTGGCCTCCTGGGGGCGGGGGGCGGGCATGCCGAGGTCGAGGGGTGCGCCCGGGACGGGCTGGTCGCGGGTGGTGGTGAAGCTGATGGTGGGGTCGGGTGTGTCGGGTGCGTTGGCGAAGGACTCGAAGCGGGCGAGCTTTGCCGGGTCGGACAGGACGGCGGCCCACTCGTCGGTGTAGGCGTGCACGTGGCGTTCCATGGCGGTTTCGAGCTCCTCGGCGATGCCCAGGGTGTCGTGGACGACGACGTCGCGCACGTGGTCCAGGCCGCCGTCCATGGCCTCGATCCAGGGCGCGGTGCGCTGGAGGCGGTCGGCGGTGCGGATGTAGAACATCAGGAACCGGTCGATGTAGCGGATGAGGGTCTCCTCGTCCAGGTCCGAGGCGAGGAGTTCGGCGTGGCGGGGGGTGAAGCCGCCGTTGCCGCCCACGTACAGGTTCCAGCCCTGGTCGGTGGCGATGATGCCGAAGTCCTTGCTGCGGGCCTCGGCGCACTCGCGGGCGCACCCGGAGACGGCGGACTTGAGCTTGTGGGGTGAGCGCAGGCCCCGGTAGCGCTCCTCCAGGCGGATGGCCAGGCCCACGGAGTCCTGGACGCCGTAGCGGCACCAGATGGTGCCCACGCACGACTTGACGGTGCGCAGGGACTTGCCGTAGGCGTGGCCGGACTCGAATCCGGCTTCGACCAGGCGGGTCCAGATGGCGGGGAGCTGTTCGAGGCGGGCGCCGAACAGGTCGATGCGCTGGCCGCCGGTGATCTTGGTGTAGAGCTGGAAGTCGCGGGCGACCTCGCCGATGACGATGAGCTTGTCGGGGGTGATCTCGCCGCCGGGGATGCGGGGCACCACCGAGTAGGTGCCGTTGCGCTGCATGTTGGCGAGGTAGCGGTCGTTGGTGTCCTGGAGTGCGGCCTGTTCGCCGTCGAGGATGTGCCCGCCTCCCAGGGAGGCGAGGATCGAGGCGACGGCGGGCTTGCAGACGTCGCAGCCGTGACCGGTGCCGTGGTTCTCGATGAGGGCGGAGAACGTGGTGGTGCCGGTGGCGCGCACGACCTCCAGGAGTTCGGCGCGGGACTGGGTGAAGTGCTCGCACAGGGCCTTGGACTGTTCGATGCCGGCCTGGGCGAGGATCTGCTTGAGCATGGGCACGCACGACCCGCAGCTGGTGCCCGCCCGTGTGCACGCCTTGAGGCCTGCGACGTCGCAGGCGCCCTGGGTGTGGATGGCGTCGGTGAGGGCGCCCTTGGTGACGGCGTTGCAGGAGCAGATCTGCGCCGCGTCGGGGAGGGCGTCGGCGCCCAGGGCGGCGCCGCCCTCGGGGGTGATGAGGGTGAGCGGGTCGCCGGGCAGGGGCGAGCCGATCATGGGGCGCAGGGTGGCGTAGGCGGAGGCGTCGCCGACCAGGATGCCGCCGAGGAGGGTGGTGGCGTCGTCGGACAGGACGAGTTTGGCGTAGCGGCCGCTGGCGGCGTCGTTGACGACCACGTCCAGGCAGTCGGCGGTGCGGCCGTGGGCGTCGCCGAAGCTGGCCACGTCCACGCCCAGGAGTTTGAGTTTGGTGGAGGTGTCGGCGCCGGTGAAGGTGGCCGGGCCGCCGAGGAGGCGGTCGGCGACGACCTCGGCCATGGCGTTGCCGGGGGCGATGAGCCCGTAGACGGTGCCGCGGTGTGCGGCGGCCTCGCCGACGGCGTGGATGCGGGGGTCGGAGGTGGTGCAGGTGTCATCGATGACGATGCCGCCGCGCTCGCCGACCTGCAGGCCGGCGGAGCGGGCCAGGTCGTCGCGGGGTCGGATGCCCACCGAGAACACGACCAGGTCGGCGTCCAGGCGGGTGCCGTCGCCCAGGAGGAGGCCGCTGACGCGGCCGTCGTCGCCGGCTTCGACGGCGGTGGAGGCCGAGCCGGTGTGGATGTGCACGCCCAGGTCGGTGACGAGGTTGCGGAGCAGGCCGCCCGCGCCCTCGTCGATCTGGGCGGGCATCAGGTGGGGGGCGAGTTCGACGACGTGGGCCTGTACTCCCAGCAGCCGCAGGGCGTTGGCGGCCTCCAGGCCGAGCAGTCCGCCGCCGATGACCACGCCGGTGCGTGCGCCCCGGGCGGAGGCGGTGATGGCGTCCAGGTCCTCGATGGTGCGGTAGACGTGGCAGCCGGGCAGGTCGTGGCCGGGGACGGGCGGCACGAACGGGGTGGAGCCGGTGGCCAGGACCAGCCGGTCGTAGCGCAGGGTGCGCCCGGAGGCGGTGGTGACGGTGCGGGCGTCCCTGTCCAGGGTGGTGGCGCGTTCGTTGACGTGCACGTCCACGTGGGGGCCGGACAGGTCCCCCAGGGACAGGTCCTGGGCGCTGGCGCCGTCGAGGTAGGAGGAGAGCGCGACGCGGTCGTAGGCGGTGCGGGGCTCCTCGCCCACGACGGTGACGTGCCAGTGGTGGGCGCTGTCGCGGTCCCGGAGGGCCTCGACGAGTCGGTGGCCGACCATGCCGTTGCCGATGACGACGAGTTCTTCCATGGTGCGCGGCTCCTCCTGCTGCGGGGTCGGACAGTTCTCAGGCAACCCGCAGGGTGTTACCCGCGGGTCAGCCTGGTGTGTCGCCGCTGTTTCGATGTGCTGTCACCGCAGGTGGGGGCTGCGTGATTCGTGGCGGGGGCGGCGTCGGGCCAGCCAGGGGCGGGTGCGGGCGCCGGGAGGGGGCGGATGTGGGCGGGTGGGTGTTCGGTCACACCGGGCGGTGCCGGGGCGGTCGGGGCTGGGCGGTCGGGTCGGGGCCGGGGCGTGGACAGCGGGGTCGGATTTGGCGAGGATGGTCGGCGATGCACACGATCCCTGACCCGCGCCGGGCGCGCGCCCTGTCCTCCCTGTCCGCTCTGGCCGTCGGCGACGCCTTCGGCTCCCAGTTCTTCGTCCCCGGAAACCGGGCCTACCTGGAGGGGAGGGAGCTGCCTCCCGGCCCCTGGCAGTGGACGGACGACACCGAGATGGCGGCGTCGGTCCACGCCGAGGCGGTCCGGGGCGGGGTGGTGGACCCCGACCGGCTGGTCGCCTCCTTCGCCCGCCACCACGACTTCGACCGGGGGTACGGTCCGGCGACGGGGCGTCTGCTGCGCCTGGTGCGCGAGGGCGGTGACTGGCGCGAGTTGGCGGCGGGGCTGTTCGACGGGTCGGGTTCCTTCGGCAACGGTGCGGCGATGCGGGTGGCGCCGCTGGGCGCCTGGTTCGCCGACGACCCTGGTGCGGCGGCCGAGCAGGCGGCGGTGTCGGCGCGCGTCACCCACACCCACCCCGAGGCGGTGGACGGAGCGGTGGCGGTGGCGGTGGCCGCGGCTCTGGTGGCGCGCGGCGAGCCGACGGCTCCCGGGCCGCTGCTGGACGGGGTGATCGCGCACCTGCCCGCGGGGCGGATGCGCGAGGCGGTGCGCGGTGCGCGCCTGCTGCTGGTCACCGGCCATCCGGTCGGCGTGGCCCGGGCGCTGGGCAACGGGTCGCGGGTCAGCGCCCTGGACACGGTTCCCTTCACCCTGTGGGCGGCGGCCCGGTACCGGCGCGGTTTCGCGTCGGCGATGTGGGCGACCGCCGCGCCCGGCGGGGACGTGGACACCACCTGCGCGATCGTGGCGGGGATCCTGGGCGGGGGCCTGCCCGGCGGCCGGGTGCCCGCCGAGTGGGCCGAGCGCACCGAACCCCTGCCCGGGTGGGCGCTGCACGGCTGAGCCGTGGGCGGCGCCCCCTGTGTTGCCGGTTCCTGCCGGGGTGCGGTCTTCCGGTCGTGGGGACGGGAGCGGGCCCTGTCCCGGGGTGCGCACCCGCCGGCCGGGAGCCCGTCGTGCGCTCACTCGGCGGTTCGGCCCCGCAGGGGCGGTCTCACTCCGGGGGCGGCCCCTCCCAGGAGGGGCCGGTGCCCGTGCCCTGGGGCGGCGGGCGGGGCGTGTGGGGCCGGCCCGCGAGGATCTGCTGCCGGTGGCGGTCGCGCCGGCGCGCGGTCAGCACGATCACCGTCACCCCGGCGGCCAGGCCCAGCAGCGGCACCAGGAACAGGAGGGTGATCCCCCCGGCCACCTCGGCGAACCACCAGGGCCCGGAGCCCACCCCGTAGGCGATGACGTGGGTGCTGGACTCGGGCGCCAGGCAGGTCAGGGTGTGCTCCCCCTCCTCGGTGAGGTCGAAGGAGCCGACCAGCTGCCACGACCCGCCGCGGGGGCTGTCCACCCGGTAGTCGTAGGGCGGCTCCCCCATCGCCACGTCCTGGCCCGTGGGGGTCGTGACCACGCACTCGTCCTCGCCGCCTCCGGCGGGTGAGGCGTACAGCAGCCATGTGCGGTCGGGGTGGAGTTGGGAGTCGACGGTGAAGCCGACGCTGCCGGTGCCGCGGGTCCGGGCCTCGAAGGCGGGCGGTGTGAGCGCGTTCAGGAGCAGGGCCGCGCACAGGACCAGGCCGGTGATCAGCGACAGCGGGATGAGGGCGCCTCCCACCCAGTACCAGAGGCGCCCCGGGCGCAGGACGCGGGGGTCCACCGCGGGCGGCGGGCCCCCGGGACCGGGAGGCGGTTGTGCCATAGGGCGAGTGTGGCACGTGTGACCTGCGGGTTCGGGTGACCTTGCCGATGTTTGGGGTCGGTTTGGCCAATGCGGACGTTCGGGCGGAGCGGCGGTCCGGGACGGAAGGGGCGGGGCTCGCCTCCGGCATGGAGGCGTTCTCGTACGGGCCGGCGGGGGCCGTGAGCGCGGGGTTGGCGCTGGGGGGTGTCGGTGCTCCTGCGGCGCCCGGGCGGGGCTGCCACGGGCGGCGGTCGCCTCTGCGGCCGGGGCGGGCCCTCGGGTCCGTCCCGGCCGCAGGGGAGGCCGGTGGTTCAGGGGCCGTCCGGTCGCGGGGCCTGTGCGCGGTCGTGGTGTTCGCGGGCGGCGCGGATGTCCTCGCGGTGCAGGGTCGCCCAGTGGTCCAGGGCGGTGAGGGGTTCCAGGAGGGTGTGCCCCAGGTCGGTGAGGGCGTAGTCCACCCGGGGCGGGACGCTGGCGTGCGCGGTGCGGCTGACCAGGCCGTCGCGGACCAGCGCGCGCAGTGTGAGGGTGAGCATGCGCTGGCTGATGCCGTCGATGGTGCGGTGGAGTTCGCTGTAGCGGTGGGTGCTCCGTCCCAGCATGACGATGATCAGCACACTCCACTTGTCGCCGACCCGGTCCAGGACCTCGCGGACCGGGCAGTCCTCGGGGGTGCGTTCGGTGAGGGGAACACGGGTGTGCGCCTGGGACATCAATGTGCCTCCTTGTGCCTGACCTGGGACCACTCCATACTGACTGATAATGTCGTTACGCACAATAAGTATGTAAGGGGCCGACGTGAGCGGGAGCAGTCCGGAGCCGCCGACCGAACCGCGGGACGCGGAGCAGGCGCCGCGGCCGCAGGCCGCCGAGGAGGAGCGCCCCCTCGCCGTGGTCACCGGTCTGGTGTCGCTGGGAACCGAGGACGCGCCGACGTGCTCGGACGGAACGTGCTGGTGAGTGAGGGGATTGTCCGTGCAGGTCGAGGTATGGTCCGACATCGTGTGCCCGTGGTGCTACATCGGCAAGCGGCGCTTCGAGAAGGCTCTGGAGCAGTTCGAGCACGCCGACCGGGTCGAGGTCGTCTGGCGTAGTTTCCAGCTCGACCCCTCCTATCCGCAGGGGCGCAGCCAGCCGGTCTACGACGCCCTGGCCTCGAAGATGGGCACGACCCGGGATCAGGCGCGCGCCATGACCGACCAGGTCAAGAAGGTCGCCGCGGACGAGGGGCTGGAGTACGACTTCGCAAACGGGGTCATGGTCAACACCTTCGACGTGCACCGGCTCGTTCACCTGGCGCAGAGCCGCGGCCTGGGCACGAGGGCGCACGAGGCGTTCATGCACGCCCAGCTCGTGCAGGCGCGGGACCTCTCCGACATTGACACCCTGGTGGAGGTGGCCGCGGAGATCGGCCTGGACCCCGAGGAGGCCCGCCGGGTGCTGGAGGGCGACGACTACGCCGAGGACGTCCGCGAGGACGGTGCCACCGCGCAGCGGCTCGGTGGGAACGGGGTGCCGTTCTTCGTGATCGACCGCGCCTTCGGTGTGTCGGGCGCCCAGCCCGTCGAGGTGTTCGTCGCGGCGCTGGAGAAGGCCCACCAGGCCGCGCAGGCCTGAGGCGTCCGGCCGGGGCGCCCCGGTGGAGTCCGGAGCCCGCGGTGTGGTCGACCGGACCTCGCGCACACGCCTGTCCCCCGCACGCGGGAGCGCGTCTCCCCGGGCGGCGGGGGCGGGCGCGGAGGGGGCTCCCCCGGAAGGGGGAGCCCCCTCCCGCTGCTTGGGGAGGTGCGCGACGGGCGGTGAGCGCCAGGGTGGGGGCATCGAGTCCGACCCACCCGAGGAGCCGACCATGGCCGCAGCCCAGCCCCTTCCCCCGTCCGACGCCGATCCGGGACACGCAGAGCACGACCCGCCGACGGCGCCGTGGACCGCCCTGGCGTGGTCGGCGGCCTCCCTGGCCCTGGGACTGGGCTGGCTGTCGGGGGTGCTGGCCCTGAGCGTGCGGGAGGACCCCGGCTTCGGCTCGCTCTTCTCCGGCCACGGCGAGGCCCTTCCCGTGGTGCTCGCCCTGGCCCTGGGGGCGGTGGGCGCGGTGTGCGCGGTGCTGATGCTCCGCGGCGGCGGGGGCCGCGTGGCGGAGGCGTGCGCCTGGGCCCTGGCCGCCGTCACCCTGCTGGTGTTCGTGGACGGGAACCTGCTGGTCCTGCTCGGCTACACGATGATCATGCCCGTGGTGGGATGGATCGTTCCAGACCTGGCCCGGACCTGGGCGCTCACGGTGCTGGAGCCCGCCGCCCTCACCGGCCTGTTCTTCACCGCGGGCGTGGCTGTGTGGGCGGTCGCGGCCCTCGCCCACCGCCGGGCGGTGCTCCGCGCCTGCGCGCGGTGCGGGCGGACCCCGCTGTGGTCCGCGGACGCCGAGCGCGGCACCCGGGTCCGGGCGCTGCGCGCGGGCCGGATCGCGGTGGCCGTGGGGGCGGCGACCGCCCTGCTCTACCCGTCGATGCGGATCCCGTGGATCTTCGGGGTCCCGGTCGGGATGAGCGAGGAGGCCTTCGCCGTGATCTCCGCCGACCCGTTCACGCTGGTGATCGGTGTGGGGCTCGGGTCCGCGGGCGTGGTCGGCGCCGTGCTCATGCTGGGGCTGGTCCAGGGCTGGGGTGTGCGGTTCCCGCGGTGGACGGCGGGCCTGGCCGGGCGGCGGGTGCCGGTGGCGCTGGCGGTGGCCCCCGCGGCGCTGGTCGCGGTGGGTCTGGTGGCGATGGGCCGCGGCTCCCTCACCGCGATCCTGCGCGGGGGGCCGGAGGCGATGGGCGTCGACGCGCACAGTGCGGTGTTCGTGTCGATGGGGGTGTGGGGTCTGGCCCTGGGGGCGGCCACCGCCGCCTACGCGGTGCGGCGCCGGGCGGAGTGCGGCCGGTGCGGCAGGGGCCTGCCCGAGGCGGCGCCCCGCGACATCGGGGCCGCGGCGGCCTGACCGGTCCAGGATGCGGCCCGGGGCCTGGCGGGCGGAGGGGGCGGGCGCGGGACTCCCGGGCCGCCCCTCCCCCGGTCCGGCCCCGGACGACGGCGCGGGAGCCGGGCGACAGGGCGCGCGATCGCCGTACGGGCTCCGGTCACACGTGTGGGCACGGTCCGGGGTCTCCTTCCCGCCGGCCTCCGCGGGGTGGGGATCCGTGTGTGGGTGCGTCCGTCGGTGCCCAGGTCTGCCGAGGCGGCGACCGTCCGGGCCGGTGAACGATTCCTGTGGGGCCCGTGCGCCCGCTGTGCCGCTGATGGCGGTGGCGGAGTGGGGTCGGGATCGCGCCCGGCCAGGTTCCCAAATTGGACTTTCGGCTCGAAATATGGCAAACCGGGTAGAGGTTCCGAAGTAGTTGCCGCCTCGCGAGATTCCGGGGTCATGCCATGCCGGTGAACGGGTCCAACGAGCTGATGACGTCCCTGGTGAGGGCTGGGCACCTCGCCGCCTTCGAAGAGCTCCCCTCCCTCGTGGCGCACAAGGCCGCGGCCGCGGACCTCACCGAGGCCCGCATCTACCTCGCCGACCGCCAGCAGCGGGTCCTGCGCGAGGTCACCGGCCTCGGACTCGACGCACACGAGGGCGGGAACGACCTGCAGGTCGACGGGACAACCGCGGGGCAGGCCTACATCATGGGGGTGACCGTGCCCGTCGGGACCCGGGGCCACTACTGGGTTCCGATCCTGGACGGGGCCGAGCGCCTGGGCGTGCTCCACGTGGCCTACAAGGGCGATCCCGACCGCTCCGCGATGCGCGACCTGGCCGCGATGGTGAGCCTGCTGGTCATCGCCAAGCGCTCCAACAGCGACGCGCACGCCCGCCTGGTGAGGGTCAGCCCCATGTCCGTCTCGGCGGAGATGCAGTGGACCCTGATGCCCCCGGGCACCTTCGCCGACTCCCGGGTGACCATCTCCGCCGCCACCGAGCCCGCCTACGACAACGCCGGGGACTCCTTCGACTACGCCCTGGCCGGGGAGATCGCCCACCTGGCCATGTTCGACGCCATGGGCCACGACACCGCCGCCGGGCTGATCGCGAACCTCGCGGTGGGCTCCTTCCGCAACGAGCGCCGACGCGGCGTCCCGCTGGAGGAGATCCCCCGGGGCGTGGAGAACACCCTGATCCAGGAGTTCGTCCGCACCCGGTTCGCCACCGCCATCCTGGCGGAGCTGAACCTGAGCACCGGCGAGCTGAGCTGGGTCAACTGTGGCCACCTGCCGCCCATCCTCATCAGGGGCGAGGAGGTCCGCGACCTGGAGTGCGCGCCCTCCCACCCCCTGGGCATGGACCTGGGGCTGCCCGTCACGGTCTGTCACGAGCAGCTCGAACCCGGCGACCGCCTCCTGCTCTACACCGACGGCATCATCGAGGCCCGCGACTCCGAGGGCAAGGAGTTCGGCGTGGAGAGGTTCGTGGACTTCGTCATCCGCCACCAGGCCGACAGCATGCCCGTCCCCGAGACCCTGCGGCGCCTGGTCCACGCGGTCCTGGACTACCACCACGGCCAGTTCGGCGACGACGCCACCGTCCTCTTCTGCGAGTGGCTCGGCTGACCTCTCGTGCGGGCGCACGTGCGCGACGGCGAGCGGGGGCGGTCGACCTCGCAGGCAGGGGCGACGGCGAACGGTGCGGTGCGCGGCCGCTGCCGTTCCACCTCGCGGCCGACGAGCGGGGCGGGCACAGCCGTCCGCCGCCGTTCGCCCACAGGAACCGGTCCCAGGGGCGCGCGAGCACCGGATCCAGGCATACAATCCGCCCAGAAGCTCGATGACAACTGGAGAACCGGGGAGCGCAATGGCGGACATGGTGTACGCGGTCGTCCCGGTGGCCTCCGCAGTGCTGACGGGACTGTTCGCGGGACTGTTCTTCGGGTTCTCGATCGCTGTGATGCCCGGCCTGGGCCGGGTCGGCGACCGCGCGATGATCGAGTCGATGCAGGGCATCAACGTCGCCATCCTCAATCCCCTCTTCGCCGCGGTGTTCATCGGAGCGCCGGTGGGGGCCCTGGCCTCGGTGGTGCTCTACGCCGGCGTGGCCGAGGCGGCCCCGGCCGCCTGGTTCGGTGCGGCGCTGGCCTGCCTGGTGGCGGCGCTGGGCATCACCTTCGGGGTCAACGTGCCGCGCAACAACGTTCTGGAGAAGGCGGGCCCCGCGGAGCGGATCGCCGACGCGGCGGCGGTGCGTGAAGCCTTCGAGCCGGTGTGGGTGCGCTGGAACCACCTGCGCTCCCTCGCCTCGGTGGTGGCGCTGGTCTGCTCGGTCGTGGCCCTGACCGTGCGCTGAGGGTCGGCGCCCCCGGAGGACCCCTGCCGCGCCCGGCGGTCAGCGGCCCGCAGCCTGGCGTTCACGGTGTTCGCGCGCCGAGCGCATCACGTCGTCCAGCATGTCGCGGGTGTGCAGGAGTTCCCCGATGTGCTCGGTGAGCCGGTCGCGTTCCACCTCCATGCGGGTCATCGCGCTGCGGCTGTTGTCCTCGCTGGGCGCGTCGATGCAGGGCAGCAGCTTGGCGATGGTGCTGCTGGACAGGCCCGCGGTGAACATGCGCCGCAGGTACCCCAACCGCTCGACGGCGTCCTCGGTGTAGTGGCGCTGTCCGCTGGCGCTGCGTGTGCTGGTGAGCAGCCCCTGCTCCTCGTAGTAGCGCAGGGACCGGATGCTGGCGCCGGTCCGTCGTGACAGTTCGCCGATTCTCACGCGGCCTCCTGGGTGATCTGCGGCACAGGACTTGCCTCTCACGTCAATGTCAGGTTTTAGCGTAGGCGCTGTACCGATCGCAGTCCACGAAAGAAGCAGTCAGTGACCGACCTCCTCCAGCCGTACCACCTCGGCGGCCTCGCCCTGCCCAACAGGGTGGTGATGGCTCCGATGAGCCGTGTGCGCGCCACCCCGACCGGTGAGGCGACGCCTCTCATGTCCTCCTACTACGCCCAGCGCGCCACGGCCGGGCTCATCATCAGCGAAGGGGCGCATCCCAGCGGGGTCGGCCAGTCCAACGTCGGCACCCCGGGCCTGCACACCGACGCGCAGGAGGCCGCCTGGAAGCCGGTGACGGCCGCGGTGCACGCCAACGGAGGGCGGATCTTCGCCCAGATCATGCACAGCGGCCGCGTCTCGCACCCCGACACCACCGGAGTGCGGCCGGTCGGGCCCTCGGCCGTCGCCGCCCCGGGCGAGGTCTTCACCCCGTCCGGCCCCCAGCCGGTGCCCGTCCCCCGGGCCCTGGCCACCGAGGAGGTTCCCGAGCACGCCCACTCCTACGCCCGGGCCGCGAGCCGAGCGGTGCGGGCCGGGTTCGACGGGGTGGAGCTGCACGGCGCCAACGGCTACCTCGTCTCCCAGTTCCTGTCCTCCAACGCCAACCTGCGCACGGACTCCTACGGCGGCCCGGTGGCCAACCGGATCCGCTTCGCGGTCGAGGCGGCCGAGGCCACCGCCGACGCGGTGGGCGCGGACCGGACCGGTATCCGCCTCTCCCCCGCGGGGGCCTTCTGGGGGGTGGAGGAGCAGGACACGCTCGGGCTCTACACCGCGCTCCTGCGCGAACTGACCCGCCTGGACCTGGCCTACGTGCACCTGGAGGGCACCGCCGACGAGGACCTGCTGCTCCGGCTGCGCCGCGCCTGGCCCTCGGCGCTGATCATGAATCCGAGCCTGCCGATGGGGCCCGAGCAGGTCGGGCGGGCCGAGGCCGACCACTGGCTCGGCCTGGGCGCCGACCTCATCAGCTTCGGCCGCGCCTTCATCGCCAACCCCGACCTGGTCGAACGCCTCCGTGGCGAGCTGCCCGTCGCCCCGGCGGACGGGGACACCTACTACCAGGGAGGCGAGCAGGGGTACCTCACCTACCCCACGTACCAGTACGGGGGGTGACCCCACGGGCGGCTCCGCGTGAGGGGCCGTGCGGGCGGAGGTCCCGGCCCACCGGGTGCGCCCGGGACCGGAACCGCCGCCGGGGGCGCCGAGGTCGAAGGGCCCGCGCGGCGTCCGGCTGCGCGGGCCCCTCCGCCGGGGAGCGTGCCGCCACGGGCCCCGGCGCCGAGCGGGTTCAGCCGACCGGGGCGGGGTCCTGGGTTCCCATCCCCGCCAGCAGCGCGTTGACGTCGCGCACGCACCCGCCGCACCCGGTGGTGGCCCTGGTGGTCTCGGCGATGGCCTCGCGGGTGCGCGCGCCGTCCAACCAGGCGTGCTCGATGTCGGTGCGCGTCACCGCGTTGCACCGGCACACCGGCGCCTCCGCGACCGCGCCTTGGCCCTCCGGGGCGGCGGTCGGCAGCCCCTGCAGCAGCGCCAGCCGGTCGGCGGGCACCGGCGCCCCGGTGTCGAAGAGCTGGGACAGGGTCGCCGCGGCCTCGGGAAACCCCAGGAGAACCGCCCCCACCACCTTCTCCTCGCGCACCGAGAGCTTGGCGTAGCGCCCCCCGTAGGGGTCGCTGATGGTGACCGTCTCCAGCCCGTCGGCGTCGTCGTCCTCGTGCACCCGGCCGAACGCGGTCAGCTCGATCCCCTCGGCCTTGAGCCGGGTCAGCGGCCGTGCCCCGGCGTAGAGCGCGTGCGGGGCCGTGCCGGTGAGCCGCCGGGCCAGGATTCCCGCCTGCTCCCAGCCGGGCTGGACCAGGCCGGCGCCGCCTCCGGGGTGCTGGGCGCAGTCGCCGATGGCGTGCACGCGCGCGTCGGAGGTGGTCAGGGCGTCGTCCACCAGGATGCCGTGCTCGACCCCGATCCCGGCGTCCCGGGCCAGTTCGGTGTTGCCGCGCACCCCGGCTGTGACCACGAGGGCGTCGCCGGGCAGGACGCGGCCGTCGTCCAGTTCCAGGCCCGTGCCCGGGATCCACCGGGAGGCCACCCGCCAGGAGTGCACGGCCACGCCCAGGGCGGAGTAGCGGTCGGCCAGGATCTTGGCGGCCGGCTGGTCGATCTGGCGGCGCATGATCCAGGGCGAGGACTCCACGACCGACACCCGGGCCCCGCGGCCCACCAGGCCGCGTGCGGCCTCCAGGCCCAGGACGCCGCCGCCCAGCACCACCACGGGCGCCCCCGGGCGTGCCAGGGCGAGCAGGCGTTGGCAGTCGGCGAGGTCGCGGAGCGCGGTCACGCCCTCCCCCGGTGCGCCGTCCGCCGCGGTCGCCCCGGTAATCGGGGGGAAGGCGGCGCGTGCGCCGGTGGCCAGGACGAGTTCGTCGTAGTCCAGGCGGGTGCCGTCGTCCAGGGCGACGGTGCGCCGTTCGGTGTCCAGGGCGGTGGCGGTGACGCCGGTGCGCACGGTCACGCCCGGGGTGTCGGGGACGGGCAGCCGGATCTGGTCGGCGCTGTAGTCGCCGGCGACGATCCCCGACAGCAGCACCCGGTTGTAGGCGGCGTGGGGCTCGGTGCCGACCACGCGCACGTGGACGCGCTCACCCGCGGGGTCCAGGCGTGCGACCTCCTCGGCGAAGCGGGCTCCGACCATGCCGTTGCCGACGACCACGATCTGACGCGGGGACGCGCCCTGCACGGTGCTCAACTTCTGCCTCCTGGTGTGGGTGGGCGTTCCCGGGCGGCGTCGGCCGGGTGGGCGGTGGGGGTCCGGGCGGGCGCCGGACGGGTGGCGTGTGGCGCGTGCGTGGACGGCAGGGCCCGGTCCCGGGCGCCCCGGAGTCAGGGCTCGGGTTCCAGGCGCACGGCGCTGACCTTGAACTCGGGCATGCGGCTGGTGGGGTCCAGGGCCGGGTTGGTGAGGTTGTTCGCGGCCTGGGCGCCGGCGAAGTGGAAGGGCAGGAACACCGTGTCCAGGCGGGCGGTGGGGGTCAGGCGCACCCGGGCGCGGGTGTGGCCGCGCCGGGAGGTGACACGGGCCCAGGCCCCGGCGGTCAGCCCGGCACGGGCGGCGGTGTCGGGGTGCACCTCCACGTACACCTCCGGTTCGGCCAGACCCAGTTCGGGGACGCGGCGGGTCTGGGCGCCGGACTGGTAGTGGCCCATGAGGCGACCGGTGGTGGCGATCAGCGGGTAGTCGGAGTCGGTGGCCTCGGCCGGGGGGCGGTGGGCGACCGCGACGAAGCGGGCGCGCCCGTCGGGGTGGGCGAAGGCGTCGAGGAACAGGCGGGGCGTGGGGGCGCTGTCCGCGCGCACCGGCCAGTACAGGGCCTCGCCGGAGTCGAGCCGTTCGGGGGTGACCCCGGAGTAGTCGGCGGAGCCACCGGCGGAGGCGCGGCCCAGTTCGGCCAGGACGGTGTCGGGGTCGGTGGGGAAGCGTCCGGCGGGCTGTCCCAGACGCACGGCCAGGTCGGAGAGCACCTGGAGGTCGGTGCGCACCCCCTCGGGCGGTGCGGCGGCCCGGTTGCGTCGTAGGACGCGTCCTTCCAGGTTGGTCATGGTCCCCGACTCCTCCGCCCACTGGGCGACGGGCAGGACCACGTCGGAGACCGCGGCGGTCTCCGACAGGACAAAGTCGGCGGTGACCAGCAGGTCCAGGGAGGCCAGCCGGGAGAGCACCCGGGCGCTGTCGGGGGCCGAGACCGCCGGGTTGGAGCCGAACAGCAGCATGGCGCGCGGCCCGTCGGCGGAGCCCAGCGCGTCCAGGAGTTCGAAGGCGGAGCGGCCCGGACCGGGCAGCGTGTCGGGGTCCACGCCCCAGACCCCGGCGACGTGGGCGCGGGCGGCGGGGTCGTCGATGCGGCGGTACCCGGGGAGCTGGTCGGCCTTCTGGCCGTGTTCGCGTCCGCCCTGGCCGTTGCCCTGGCCGGTGATGCACCCGTAGCCGGACCCGGTGCGGCCGGGCAGGCCCAGGGCGAGGGAGAGGTTGATCCACGCGGAGACGGTGTCGGTGCCCTTGGCGTGCTGTTCGGTGCCGCGCCCGGTCAGGACGTAGGCGGAGCGGTTGCGGGCGGCGGCGCCGAGCACGTCGGCCGCCGCGCGCAGACGCGTGGCGGGCACCCCGGTGACCTGCTCGGTGCGCTCGGGCCACCAGGCGGCGGCGTGCTCCCAGGCGGCCTCGAATCCGGTGGTGCGGGTGGCGACGAACTCCTCGTCCACCCACCCCTGGACGCGCACCGCGTGGAGCAGCCCCAGGGCCAGGGCCAGGTCGGTGCCGGGCCGGGGCGCCAGGTGCAGGCCGCCGTTGTCGAGGGCGACCTGGGCGGTGGCCGAGCGGCGGGGGTCGATGACGAGGAGGGCGGGCGCGGACAGGTGCCCCATCATCGGCGGCATGGTCTCGGCCGGGTTGGCCCCGGCCAGCAGGACCGCCTCGGCCTCGCCGACGTCGGCGAGGGGGAAGGGCATCCCCCGGTCCAGGCCGAAGGCCCGCATGCCCCCTGCGGCGGCAGAGGACATGCAGAACCGGCCGTTGTAGTCGATCTGGGAGGTTCCCAGGGCCAGGCGCGCGAACTTGCCCAGGGTGTAGGACTTCTCGTTGGTGAGTCCGCCGCTGCCGAACACCGACACGGTGTCGGGTCCGGACTCGGCGGCCAGGGCCAGCAGGCGTTCGGCGACGTGGTCCAGGGCGGTGTCCCAGTCCACCTCCACCAGGTCCGAGTCACGGTCCTTGCGCATCAGGGGGCGGGTGAGGCGGTCGGGGACGGTGAGGACCTCGGCGGAGGTCCACCCCTTGCGGCACAGTCCTCCACGGTTGGTGGGGAACGGGGCCGGGCGTGCGGCCAGGCGCCCGTCCGGACCGGGCTCCAGGCGCATGGCGCACTGGAGCGCGCAGTAGGGGCAGTGGGTGGTGGTCATCGCTGGACGGTCTCCGCTGCGGTGGCCGCCGGTGCGGCGGCGCGGGCGGGCTTGCGCAGGTAGACGGCCCAGGTGACCAGCGCGCACAGCAGGTAGAAGACGCCGAAGGCCATGAAGGCGGGTGCGGTCGACCCGGTGGCGGCGAACGACTCGCGGAAGGTGACGTTGATGGCGACACCGCCCAGGGCGCCGACGGCGCCGATCAGGCCGAGCATGGAGGAGGAGACGCGCTTGGTCCGTGCCAGGGCCTCCTCGCGGGGCTCGCCCGCGGCGATGGCGTCCTCCGCCTTGGCGGCGTAGATGGACGGGATCATCTTGTAGGTGGAGCCGTTGCCCAGGCCGGTGAGGACGAACATCACCGCGAACGCGCCGATGAACAGGCCCAGCTGCGAGGCCTGGACGGCCAGGACGAGCACGGCGGCGCAGGCGGCCATGGCGGCGAACACCCACAGGGTGACGCGGGCGCCTCCCAGGGAGTCTGCCATGCGTCCGCCGACCGGGCGGATGAGGGAGCCGATGACGGGGCCCAGGACGGCGATCCCGGCCGACTGGACGGGGGCCAGGCCGAACTGCGACTGGAGCAGGAGGCCGAAGGCGAACCCGGTGCCGATGAACGATCCGAAGGTGCCGATGTAGAGCAGCGACATGATCCAGAAGTGGCGGTCGCGCGTGGCCGAGAGCTGCGCGGCGATGTCGCTGCGCACGTGGACCAGGTTGTTCATGGACCTCCACGCCCACCAGGCGGCGAGGAGGATCAGCGGCGCGTAGAAGAGCGGGACCAGCTCTCCCGCGGAGG
Source organism: Nocardiopsis codii (assembly GCF_036327455.1). Lineage (NCBI taxonomy): Bacteria > Bacillati > Actinomycetota > Actinomycetes > Streptosporangiales > Nocardiopsidaceae > Nocardiopsis > Nocardiopsis codii. The sequence goes on from NZ_JAUZMY010000005.1 coordinate 21,282, forward strand.
TCGTGAACAGGGCGATGACGGCCAGGCCGACGAGCTGGACGGTGGCGACCCCGATGTTGCCGCCGCCCGCGTTCAGGCCCAGCGCCCACCCCTTCTCCCGTTCGGGGAAGTAGGAGTTGATGTTGGCCATGGAGGAGGAGAAGTTGCCTCCGCCCAGGCCGGCGGTCGCGGCCAGGACCAGCATCAGCCAGAAGGGGGTGCCGGGGTTCTGGACGAGGAAGAACGCCGCACCGGTGGGGACGATGAGCAGCAGGGTGGAGATGATCGTCCAGTTGCGTCCGCCGAAGATCGGCACGGCCAGGGTGTAGGGGACGCGCAGGATGGCGCCGACCAGGGTGACCGCCGACAGGAGCAGGAACTTCTGCTCGGGTGTGGTGGTGAAGCCGTGCTCCGGGATCATGAACAGGACGAGCACCGACCAGATGCTCCACACGGAGAATCCGATGTGCTCGGAGGCGATGGAGGCCCACAGGTTGCGGCGGGCCACGGGACGCCCCTCGCTGTTCCAGAAACCCTCGTCCTCGGGGTCCCAGCGGGAGATCCAGCTCTTACCGGTGCGCGGTGCGCGCTGGCCAGTCTCGGGGGTCACGACCGGGGCCTTCCTGTTCGGCGGATACTGACGGATTCGACGGGTGCTGACGAAACCCAAGGTAGGAAGCCCGCATTGCCTGGACGTGTCGGGCCGTAACACACGGGAAACAGTCGGCTCACCCGGGCGCCGTACGCGCGGTGAGGCCTGCGTCTTCGCAGGTGGGAGCGGAGCCCTCGGCTCCGGGATGTGGCGGGGCACACGCCGGGTTTCTAGAGCTTCCCGTCGTCCCCGGCCTCGTCCGGGTCGTCGCCGTCGTCCCTGTCCTCGTCCTCGGCGCTGTCGTCCTCGGTCCCGCCGCCGCCGAAGAACGAGCCGAGGGCGACTCCGACCGCCATGCCGACACCGAGGCCCAGAGCGAGGTTGTCCATGATCAGGCCGAAGGCGGCTCCGAGGGAGAGCCCGAGGGCGAGGCCCGTCCCGATGCTGTTGTTCTTCTTGCTCATACGTCCCTCGTGGTCGGTGGTGGCCCGGGCGTGACATGCACACACGCCCCGTGGTTCCCAAACGCCACAAAGGTAGCGTGGTCGGCGCTTCGTCCCGGCCGGAGGCCGAACGGAGGGCGGCTCGGGGCCGGGCGCGCGGCGGCCCGGAGGCCGAGGGGCGGCGTTCGGGCGGGGCGGAGGCCGCGGCCACGCGGAGCGGCGCAGGCCCGGATGTCAGCCGAGCGGCGCGGTGACGTGTTTGCGGGCGCTGTCGTAGATGATCTGGCTGCGGAAGCTCACCACCTCCCGGCGCTCGGTGAGCCGGTCGATGAGGAAGCTGTGCAGGGTGTCCAGCGAGGGCAGCGACACGTGTACGAGGAAGTCCTGTTCCCCCGCCACCACGTAGACCGCCAGCACCTCCGGCAGGGCGAACATCGCCGCCTTGAACCCCTCGATGACCTGGCGGCTGGGCGGGCGCAGCTGCACCGACACGAACGCCTCCACCCGCCGGTTGAGCGCGGCCGGGTCGATGTCGGCGTGGTAGCCGCGGATGACCCCGCGCTGGTGCAGCAGCCGGACCCGCTCCAGGCAGGTGGAGGGGGCCACACCGAGCTTCTGGGCGAGGGCGCGGTTGGTCTGCCGCGCATCCTGCTGGAGTTCGCGCACGATCGCCGAATCTAGTTCGTCCATGTCCTCCAGTCTAGAATCCGCAGCGAATAGTGTTCGGCCGTAAGCCCGAGTGCGCGTTCGTATGGATAGGTTCTTGAGCGCTGACACGACATATGAACGGGGTACTTCATGGCCATGTCCACCAAACTCGTCGTCATCCTGCGCGACGACCTCTCCCCCGCGCTCGCCGCCAACGCCGGCGTGGTGCTCGGACTCGCACTGGGAGGGCGGCTGGAGAACTCGCTGGCGGCCGACGGCAAGGACGCCGACGGCGGGGTGCACGCCGGGCTCAACCCCCACCCGGTCCCGACGCTGGTCGCCTCCGGCGAACGGCTGCGGGAGATCAAGGCCGAGGCCGACGAGCAGGGTCTGACCGTGGTGGGGTTCAACGAGGTGGCGCGACGCTCCCGCGACTACGACGCGTACCTGGACGCGCTCGCCGCCACCCCCGCCCGGGACATGGAGTACGCGGGTGTCGCGGTCCACGGTCCGCGCACCGCGCTCAACAGGCTCACCAGGAAACTGGAGCTCATGCGCTGAGACCGGTGCGTGCGCCCGTCGACGGGCGTACGCACCGGGACCGTCCGCCGTGTGAGGGGACACACGAGCGTTCGTGTGACACGGTGTCACTGTGAGATCCCTGGTGGAAGTCCTCGATCCCGCCACGGCCACGCTCGCCGACCTGGCCGCGTGGACGGCGGTCTACGCCGACGGGCAGGGCGAGGTGTCCGGCAGCGTGCTCGAGCCCGAGGACCTGGCCAGGCAGTTGCGCCGGACACCGGGCGGGGAGGCGTGGCGCTGGTCGGCCCGGTCGGCCCCGGAAGGTCCCGTTCAGGGCGTGGCCGAGCTGCGCAGACAACCGCACGACGCCAAGCTCGGTTTCCTGCGCCTCTTCGTCGCGAAACCGGCGCGGCGCAGGGGGTTGGGCCGGGCCCTGCGCGAGGCGGTGGTCGCCGAGGCCCGCTCCCGGGAGGTGGTGGGACTGCAGAGCACGGTGCTGGTGGGGCCTCCGGGGGAGCCCTTCGCGCACAGCAGCCCCTACCTGCGGACCCTGCTGCGCCTGGAACTCCAGAAGCAGTACCTGGACGAGGAGACCCTGCAGCGCTGCTGGAGCATCGCCTCCCGGCCGCGGCCCGGGTACCGGCTCACCCACTGGCTCGACACGGCCCCCGAGTCCCTGGCCGCGTCCTTCGGGCGGGTGATGGACCACGTGCTCGACGCGCCCGGGGCGGCCCTCCAGGCGGGCGCGCGCCGCTGGGGTGTGGCGCAGGTGCGCGAGTGGGAGCGCCGGATGGCCGACGACGGATCGCGTCTGGTGGTGGGGGCGGCGCTGGACCGCACCTCCGACGAGGTGGTCGCCGCGACGGTGAGCACGGTGATGCGCGGTCGTGTGGCGGACCAGCACGACACGGCGGTTCTGCCCGCGCACCGGCGGCGGGGCCTGGCCAGCCGGGTCAAGGCCACCCAGGCGCTGCGCGTACACGACCTGTTCCCCCACGTCGAGGCCATGGCGGTGACCATCAACCAGCAGAACGCCCCGATGCTCGCCGTGAACCGCTCCCTCGGCTACCAGCGGATCAACGAGCGCCTGCTGGTGGAGGAGTCCCTGATCCACGGGGCGTGAGTCGGCGGCCCGGGGCCGGTCCGCCTCGGTCGCGGTGGCACGCCGTGAGCGCCTCCAGTTCCTCCAGGGAGGCCACGCGTTCGACCTCCGCCTCGCTGAGCTGGTTGATCATGCGCCGGTAGGCGTGCGCCTGCTCGTTGGTGGGCAGGCCTCCCGCGTGGAGGAGGTGCAACCCCAGCTCCATGCCGCACACCGCCCGCGGCCGGACCCGGTGGGGGTGGCTCGCCACCGCCCAGGCCACCCGCACGGCGTGCTCGTTGCCCGGCGGCACTCCGGGGCGGTCGACCTCGCGCGCCGCGTAGCGGAACCCGTCGGCCCGGTCGCAGGGAAGGCAGCCGCGTCGGCCCGACCCCAGCCTCGCGCCACAGTCGCCGCAGGTCAGGCGGTTCAGGGCGGCGTCGACCACGCGCCACTCGAACTGGTCGGGTCCGTCGGCCACGAGCCGTGCCAGGTCCAGCTCCTGCGGGCTGCCCGGTTCGGCGCCCCAGACCGCGCACACCCGGGACCAGGCCCTGTCGACCTCGGCGCCGATCAGCTCCATGGTCTCGGCCAGTTCCCGGCTGCGCCACAGACGGCGTGTGCTCCCCATGCCGGCACGCTAACCCGGGGCCCGTCGGGGCGCGAGGGGATTTTCGGCCCGTCGCGGGGAACCGCGCGGCAGACTGGTGTCTCCTACCCACAGGGGAATCCCGTCCCTGTCACACGAAAGGCGGCACACAGTGGAGTTCGACCCGGCGGTGTTGGCGGACGAGGGGTCCAAGGTCCTCGTGCAGGAGATGACCCGGACCGGCTGGGAGCTGGTGAAGGGCGGTTTCGCCAGGGTGTTCGGCCGCGGCGAGGCCCAGGAGGGCACCCTCGCCGAACTGGAGGCCTCGCGCGAGGAGGTCCTGGAGGACGACGAGGAGCTGACCGAGAGCGTGAGGGGGATGTGGAAGGTGCGGCTGCGCCAGCGCCTGAAGAACGACCCCGAGGCGGTCGCGGAGCTGCACGCCCTCCTGGACGAGATCGCGCCCGAACGCGGTCGCGGCGGCGTCACCAACATCCACCACGGCGACATCCGCGACCACGCCGTCCTCATCCAGGCCGGGCGGATCGAGGGGGGCGTCAACCAGCACACCTACCGGGGCGACCACGTCGACACGCGCGGGGCCGGGCCTGGCGGCGACGTGATCGGAAGCCAGTACGACGACGGAACCCGCCGCCGGAAGGGCTGAGCACGCGGGTGGGGCGCCCCCGGTGCCGGGCTCCGAAGACCGGCACCGGGGGACGGACCCGGCGCCGCGCGGTGCACCGCGGACGGCGGCCCGGAGGTGCGGGCGGGCGTTCAGTCCTGCGGGCCAGGACCTCCGACGGCGTACAGGTACAGGAGCGCGTTCATCGAGGTGCCGCCGACCAGCTTGTGCTCCCGGACCAGTGCGGGAACACGGTCCAGGGCCACCCACTCGACGCGTTCCGCCTCCCAGGTGTCGGTGGGCTCCCCGATCCGCTCGGCGCCGTCGGCGACGAATACGTGGTGCTCGCTGTCCATCAGCCCGTTGGAGGGCTGGGTGCGCACCAGGGGACGCAGCGGTCCGGGCCGCCAGCCCGTCTCCTCCTCGACCTCGCGGGCCGCGGCGGCCTCGGGGCACTCCCCCTCGTGCAGGCCGCCCATGGGGATCTCGTAGGCCCAGGTGTCGGTGATGAACCGGTGCCGCCACAGCAGAAGCACGTTGCCGTGCCCGTCCCCCACCACGGCCCCCGCCCCGCCCGGAGTGCGGATCACCCGGTGGCCGAACCGGTGCCCGTCGGGCAGTTCGACGTCGGCGACGCGTACGTCGATCCAGGAGTCGGTGTAGAGGGGCTTCTCCGAGTGGACGGTCCAGCGCACGAACGTTCTCCCCTGGTGGACGAGGGTGGTGGCCGCCGGGCGGCGCCGCCGTCGGTGTACCCGTGCCGGGAGGCCGTCACCCGTCGCGTCCATGGCGTGGTCGCAGTGGGTGTGTGAGGAGGGGGTGGCGTCCGCGCTCCTGTGCGCCCGGGCAGTGGTCGGCGCGGCCTGCCCCCGCTGTGTCAGCTCTCGTCCGCCCCGCGGCGGTCGGCGTTGGCGGCGAAGGCGTCCCGCAGGTAGGCGCTGAGCCCCCGGCCGTACGCGTCGATGGTGGCGGTGAACCGCTCGTCGTCCGCGTACAGCCGCCCCAGTCCCCGGTGGGTGTCGGTGGCGCAGTCGTAGAACCAGCGGGTGATGTGGTCGCGGTGCCGCTCGGCCAGGTCCGTGGCGGTCCCGCTGTCGGCGGGGACCCCGTCGTGCATGGCGCGGGCCAGGGCCAGGTAGATCTCGGCGGCCTCGGCCTGGATGCGCTGCCAGTCGGCCCCGGTGTGGTCGCCGGCGCCGCGCCGGGACCGGTCGAACGCCTCGGGGTTGCAGTCCCCCCAGCGTGCGCGGGCCTCCTCGGTGTGCGCGTCGACGTCGAAGTCCCCGAAGAGTTCGAGGCGTTCCTCCGGGGTGAGATCGAGTTCCATGGTGTCGGCCTCCATCAGGCGTTCGAGCGCCTGCGCCATGGCGCGCAGGCGGGTGATGCGGTCGGTCACCAGTGTGTGCTGCCGGACCAGGTGGGCGCGGGTGTCGGCGGCGGGGTCGTCGAGGAGTTCGGCGATCCGTTCCAGTCCGAAGCCCAGTTCCCGGTAGGTGAGGATCTGCCGGAGCCGCTCCAGGTCCGCGTCCGCGTAGCTGCGGTAGCCTGACGCGGTGCGTTCGGCGGGGACGAGGAGCCCGATGCTGTCGTAGTGGTGCAGGGTGCGGACGGTCTGCCCGCTGATCCGGGCGACCTCACCGACGGTGTGGCCCATGGTGTTTCCTGTTCCATCGCTGGTGGTGACGTGTGCACGACGTTAGGGGCTCACGTCGCGTGAGGGTCAAGCCCTTTCCCCGGTGGGGCGGACCCGGACACACCGGACGTTTCTACTCGCCGGTAACATCGGGGTATGAGCCTTGACCACACCACCGAGGGCTTCCAGTTCGACCGGGACACCCGTGTCGAGAAGCGGAGCGACGGCGAGTTCACCGCCACCCTCACCGACGGGTGGACCACCTTCACCTCGCACCCCAACGGCGGCTACGTCCTGGGCACGGCGCTCAACGCGCTGGGCCAGGGGCTGACACAGCCCGACCCCCTCGCCGTCTCCGCGTTCTTCCTGCGCCCCGCCGCCCCCGGCGAGGCGACGGTCCGCACCGAGACCATCCGGGAGGGCCGCCGCACCGCCACCGGCCAGGTCGTCCTGGAACAGGGCGGCAAGGAGGTCCTGCGCGCCACGGCCACCTACGGCGACCTGGCCGCCGAGGGGCGCGTGCTGCACCTGGAGGGCCCGCCGCGGCTTCCCGCCCCGGACGAGTGCCTGGTCCCCGCCGAGTTCGACGCCCCCGAGGGGCTGACCATCGCCCACAGCGTCCAGTACCGCTACCCCGCGCGGCCCGGCTGGCTGGACGGGAAGAAGGACGGGCACCCGCACGTCGAGTTCTGGATGCGCTTCGCCGACGGCCGCGACGCCGACGTGCACTCACTGCCCGCCATGGTGGACTTCGCCGTTCCGGCGGTCCTGGAGATCGGTGAGTTCAGCACCATCACCGTCGAACTGAGCGTGCACGTGCGTGCCCGCCCCGCCCCCGGATGGCTGGCCTGCCGGGTGTTCACCAAGCACGTCTCCGGCGGCCTGCACGAGGAGGACATGGAGATCTGGGACTGTGAGGGCACCCTCGTCGCCCAGGCCCGCCAGCTCGCCATGCTCCTCTGAGGCGCCGGCCCTCGGGGCCGCCGCGCCGGCCACGGGTCGGGGGCCGATCTCGGGAGGGACACGGTGAGCCGGCAAGGGGCAACGCCGGTGTTCCCCGGTGACCAGGACGGGTGACCTGGTCGCGGTTCGGTGAACCGCTGCGGCCCTGTCCGGTCCCCGGCGCTGGTGAAGGCCACACGGTGCGCTGTTGCTACTCGCCGGTGACTCGTCCCGTCGCCGGATGTTCGGGGGAACGCCCCTTCCTCGACGGCGGGGCGGACGGGTGCTTCGCGGGAGCGAACTGTCCCGTGGCGACGAGGGCCACGACGAGCACGAGCGGCACGACCCACCCGCTCCAGCCGAGGATCGTCGCCTGCGTGGTGTCGACGTGCTCGCCCGCCGCGGCGAAGAGGAGGTAGGTCGCGCCCGCGCCGTTGAACGCGGCATGCGCGAGGGCTGCGGGCCACACCGATCCCGATCGGAGCCGCAGCCAGCCGAAGACCGTGCCGACCAGGATGCACATGCCGACCATCGCGGTCAGACCGAGCCAACCCGGTGCATCCGGGTAGTTGTACCCGAGGAGGATGAGCGGGGCGTGCCACAGGCCCCAGATCACGCCCGAGATCAGGAGAGCCGGGAGTGTGCCGAGCGGCATCAGCTTCGGGAGCAGCCACCCTCGCCAGCCGAGTTCCTCGCCCAGTGCCGGGACGAGGTTGATGAACGCAGCCAAGGGGAGTGTGGCGAGCTGGACGGCGATGAGCGCGCCGATCGGTATCGGGATGTCGGCCGCTCCCGCGGCGCCCGCCTGCTCGTCGATGACCTGCTGGAACGCGGAGAAGTTCGCGAAGTCGGCCGGATAGACCCCCAGCAGCGCGCCGACAGGGAGCGCCACCAGGACGAGCGCGATGGGCACGATGATCCCCAGCGCCCCGTAGCCGAGCAGTCTGCGCACCGGTCTCAGCGGCCACAGTCCGAGCGTCCACGCCTTCTGCTTCGGCCGCTCCACGAAGAACACGACGACGAGGGCGGCGATCGCGGGGGTCATCATCGTGGCGGTGGCCATGAGGGTGAACCAGGAGCTGGCGAGCCCGTCACCGAACCAGAGCGGGAGCGCGAGGAGCCAGGCGAGCGCGAACGCGAGGGCGGTGAACACGCCGACGGATCGCAGATCGCGGCCGCTCATGCGGGGTCCGCCTCGGGTCGTGGTCGTGTTCGTTCCGCTCGGGGATTCGAGGGTCACGACGCTTGCCTTTCGAGGATGTGCAGACCGGCGATGGTGCGGTCGTCGCGGAACGCGATCCGTGCCGTGTAGTCGCCTGCCTCCAGCGAGAGCGGCGTGTTCGTGATCGTCACGTCGCCGGCCCGGGTGACCTCCGGCTCTCCATGCCCCTCGAAGGCTCCCGCCAGGCCGACGATCTGCGCCCACGCTGCGGCGAGCGCGTCCTCGGACAGACCGTCGCGCATGGCCGGATCGAACCGCTCGGCGACTCGTGGCCATTGCCCGGCCACGAGATCTTCGATCACCGAGGCGGCCAGTTCTGCAGCGCCGGGTAGCGGCGTGGTGTTCATGGGTTCTCCCGTTCTTGGATCCATCGGTTTGCCATAGCGCTGAAACGCCGCCTGCCGGCTCACGCCGAGCGCATCGCCGACGACCTGCCACGTGGCGCCGTTCTGGCGCGCCTGCTGCACGACAGCACGCACGACGTCGTCGGCAGCCGCCTGCATGCTCACGGCGCGTTCGATCGAGCCGGCCCAGTCGTCGCTGCTCGTCAGGACGCGCGACGCGAGGAACGCCTCCATGTGCCCCTTCAAGGCCCGCAGCGCATCTGTCAACTTTTCTTGCACTTGTAAAGTATAGCTTTACACGCGGCGTGTGTGCCAGGAGGGTGCGCGCAACGGTGTGCGACACTGCCCGACCGGGTCCGCACGCCGGTGCTGATCCTGCACGGCGAGGAGGACACCAACGTGCCCGTGGGCCAAGCCGTCTACCTGCACAGGGCACTGCGCTGGTTCGGCGTCGAGAACGAGTTCGTGACCTACCCCGGCGAGGGGCACTCCATTTCCGGACGGGACAACCAGATCGACATGCTCCAGCGTGTCCGCACCTGGTTCGACCGGTGGGGCGCCCCCGGCGGGGATCACCGGAGCGACGCGTCCAACAGGCGGATCAGTTCCCCGACCCGCCCGCCACCGGCCGGGGCGACCGGGTAGCGGCTCAGGACGTCGACCACGACGGGAGCCGCGAGGTCACGCGACCGCGCGACGCGGTCGGCTGCGACGGCGGGATCGTCCCCCGCGAAGAGTTCGAACGCCCGCGCGGCATGGGCGGCCGACCCGAGGATGTGCTTGACCTGCGTGGCCTTCGGCAGGGGATGGAGGAACGCCGCACCGCACGCGTTGGCGGCAGCCCGTGCGGCGTCGCTCGCCGCGGCCTGCCCCGCGTCACGGGTCTCCTGGGCCGCCCGGTGCGCCGCCCACGCGTTGTCGCGCAGCAGCCTGGTCCGCTCGGCTCCGTCCGCGAACGCCTGCGCGGCGTCGATCGCGGCCCGTGGCCGCCGGTCGTCGGGGCGTTCGCGTTCGAAGATCTCCAGTGCCGGCCGCGCGCACGCCACCGCGTAGCCGGTGATCTCGCGGAGTTCGCTCCGGGGCAGTCCGATCGTCGCGGGGTCGTCCGCCATGGCGTCACTTTTCTGTCGGGGGCGGGGTCCCTTCCAACGTATCTCTGAACCCCTGGTGGAGACTTTGGCGGCGTTTCCGCCTGCCGACGGGTCCGAACCTTCAAACACGGTGCACGGGCCCCGGGGCGGCGTGCGGGCGGTCCGCCGACACGAGGACGGGGAGGGGCCCGCCGGGTCCGGACCCGGGCGTCCCGTGGGTCGACGCCACGGTGTCCCCGCCTCCCCCGCGGAGGCCGTCCGCAGGAGTGCGCCCGCGGTCGGGAAGGGTCCCGGGAGCGTGACGGCGCACCCATAATTGGGCTCCGTGATCATAGACAAGGCGATCTACCACGCCGGTCAGCGGCAGGACATCGACGGCGACATCAGTGACGCCTTCGACGAGGCCCGCCGGGACAAGGACGGCTGCTTCGTGTGGATCGGGCTCCACGAGCCCACCCAGGAGGAGTTCGCCCTCATCGAGGAGGAACTCTCCCTCCACCCCCTGGCGGTCGAGGACGCCCTCACCGCCCACCAGCGCCCCAAGATCGAGCGCTACGACGACACCCTCTTCGTCGTGGTCAAAACGCTGACCTACCACGAGGCGACCTCCGACGTGGAGGTCGGCGAGGCCATGCTGTTCGTCGGCGCCGACTTCGTGGTCAGCGTCCGGCACGGCACGGGCAACCCGTTGGGGACCGTCCGCAGGCGCCTGGAGGCCGACCCCGACCTGCTGTCCGCGGGTCCCGCCGCGGTGCTGTACGGCGTGGTCGACGAGGCCGTCGACCACTACGGCACGGTGGTCCACCAGATCGAGTCCGACATCATCGAACTGGAGCGGGCGGTCTTCCGGCCGCGCGGAGGCGACGTCACCGAGGACATCCACCACCTCAAACGCGAGGTCCTGGAGTTCCGGAGCGCTGAGAGCCCGCTCATCCCGGTCCTGGAGGAGATCGCCAAGGGGCGGATCCGCCAGTTCGAGGACACCAAGGAGTACTTCCGCGACGTCCTGGACCACCTGTTGCGGGTGGACGACCAGGTCGACGACCACAACGAACTGCTCACCAGCGCCCTCACCGCCCACCTGGCCCTCCTGGGCAAGCAGCAGAACGAGGACGTCCGCAAGATCTCCTCCTGGGCGGCCGTCATCGCGATCCCCACCATGATCGCCGGGTTCTACGGCATGAACTTCGACCACATGCCCGAGCTCCACTGGCTCTTCGGCTACCCGATCGTCATGGGCGTGATGGTCGGAGCCTCGGCGCTGGCGTACCGCCAGCTCCGCAAGAACGGCTGGCTGTAGGCCTCCTCGGGCGGGGGCGCTCCCCCCGCCCGAGCAACGCCGTCGCGGACGTCCCGAGGGGCGCTGCCCGGCCCGGCTGACGCCCGTGACGGCGCGGTCCCCCGTGGGCCGCCCGGAGCGACCACCGGTGTGCCGTGTCCTCCACACCGCGACCGCGTTCACACCACCGCGCGGAAGTGCGTGGTCAGCCGGTGGTCCTCGTCAAGGACGTGGAAGGCCACACCGGGCGGCTGGTCGCGGTTGGCGACCGGCTCGCCCTCCCACGGCATGCGCAGCGTCCACGTCACGCCGGGTGCCAGCAGCAGGGGCCGGCCGGCGAAGGTCGTCGCCCCTCCGGTGTGCGCGTGCCCGACCAGGATCCCCGCCACCCGGGGGTGGGCCGCGAGGAGACCGGCGAGGTCGTCGGCGTTGTCGAGCCGCATCGAGTCGGGCAGCGGGTGGTGGACGCGCACCGGCGGGTGGTGCAGGGCCAGGAGTGCGGGGGTGTCTCCGGGCAGCCCGTTCAGCGTGTCGTTGATCCAGACCAGGGTGGCCGCGTCCAGGTGGCCGCCGTCCTCTCCGGGGATCGTGGAGTCGCAGGCCAGCACGGCCGCACCGGCCACGTGGTGAACCTGGTTGACGGGTTCTGTCGACGCCGGCTCCCCCAGCAGCACCTCGCGGTACGCCGCGCGGTCGTCGTGGTTTCCCGGGCAGTTCAGCACCGGGAAGGGCAGGTCCAGCAGCCCGGCCGCCTCCGCGTACTCCTCGTGCGCCCCGTGGTCGGCGGTGTCCCCGCTGACCAGGAGGGCGTCGGGCGCCTGGGAAAGTCCCCGCAGGTACTCGACAGTCCGGGTGGCGCGCTCGGTGGCGCGCTCGGACCCGTCCAGGTGCAGGTCACTGATGTGGGCGAGCAGAACCGTCATGGTCGTCCTCTCGCGGGCACGTTCCCGCCCCGCACTTCTAACGGATAAGTTAGCTTTAAGCGTTAGAACGTTAGCCCGTGGGCAAGACAACGGGCAAACGGGATGAGGACGGGGAAGCCATGCAACGCCACCTGGCGCTCGAACTGGCCAGTACGATCCGCCACGACGGTTCGGGCGGCGTCGCAGACGATCTGGACACCGTTCCCGACACGGCCCGGTGGCTGGCGTCGGTCGCCGACCTGCTGCCCGGGACGGGCGGGTTCGAGGCCGGGATCGGTGAGGACCTGCGGGACCAGGTCCTGGCGCTGCGCGGGGCGGTGAGGGCGCTGTTCGCCCGTGCCGTGCTCCCCGGGCCGCCCAGTCCGGCAGACTCCCACCGGCTCCTGCCCGCGGAGCAGGCCCTGGACCGGCTCAACGCGTCGGCCGCGCGCGAGCCCGTCGTGCCGCACCTGCGCTGGGACGAGGGGGACGTGCCCGTGGTCGAGCTCCGGTCCTGCGGGGGAGCCTCCGACACCCGGGTCGTGGCGGCGCTGGCCCGTGCCGCCATCGCCTTCCTCGACGGACCCGACCGGGAGCGGCTGCGGGCCTGCACCGCGCCGCGCTGCGTGCGCTACTTCGTGCAGGCCCACGGCCGCCAGCAGTGGTGCGGGACCGCGTGCGGCAACCGGGCTAGGGCCGCACGGCACTACGAGCGCCAGGTCCTGGCCCGTACCGGGCCTCAGGCGGTCCGGACCATCGTGGAGTCGTAGCCGCCGCCACCCGGGTAGGTCCACGGCCCGGTCACGGTGTTCCCGTCGGCGCTGAACGTGCCCGTGTAGCGGGCGGGCGAGCCCTTCTCCCCCGCCCAGATGGTGAGCGTGTCGCCGACCAGTTCGTAGACGTAGTCGAAGGTGTTGCCCACGCTGTCGTAGAAGCGCGACCGGACGTCCTCGCCGGGCCGTTCGGCGCCGAACGGCCTGTCCCGGCCGATCACCTCCAGGCCGACGACGTTCTGGCCGTCCTGGACGAGTGCGATGTCCTGGAGGAGGAAGTACCGTCCCTCCATCCAGCGGTAGGTGACGGTGCCCTCGGCCCCGCCGGTGACCTTCCAGGTGCCCGTGAGGCGGTCCAGGGCGGCCAGGGCGGGGTCGGGGGCGGTGGTGTTCTGTCCGTACGCGGTCATGTCGTGCCCTCTTCCGGGTCCGGTACGCGGCGGCGCCGCGTCGCTCTCACCCGTATGACCGGACCGCGCGGCGGAAGGAATCGGTCCGGGGCGTCGGGGGCCTCCCGGCCGCGTCGGCCACGGCGTCCTCCGGGAGTTCGCGCGGGCACGGGCCGCCGGGGCCGGTGGGTCGGGAGCAGCGCCGAAGGGACACGAGGGTTCCTGACCCGATGTTCCTCATCCCCGGAGCCGGTGTCGACGCTCTGCCTCGCCGAGCAGGGGATCACGGCGGAGGGGCGGGGCCGTGGTCCCCTCCGGTCGCCGCGCTACCGGCGGGTCGGCGGGAGGCCGAACGCGGGCAGGGTCTCGGGGCCGAACGTGGTGATCTCCGCGACGAGGCCGTCCTCGATCCGCAGCACGTCGATGTTGACGGCGGTGTACGACGCCTCCCCCGGCATGCGCACGTAGTTGGCGACGGCCGGCCGGCGGTTGGCGTCCACGGGTACCGGCATCCACTCCCCCCAGGCCCGCGCGCCGGACAGGACCGGTCGCCACAGGTCCAGGACGGCTTCGCGGCCCTCGTACACCAGCGAGGCGGGGGGCATCGTCTGGCGTGCGTCCTCGCGCAGCAGGGCGGCCAGACCGTCCAGGTCGGCGTTGCGGGACGCCTCGACGTAGCGCCTCAGGACGGTGCGCTCCTCCTCGCTGGGCGCCGTGACCGGCCCCCAGTCCGCCCTGCGCGGGGGCAGCGCCTCGCGCAGTGTCGCCCGGGCGCGCTGGAGGGCGCTCTTGACCGCGGGGACCGACACCTCCAGGACGTTCGCGGTCTCCTCGGCAGGCCGGCCGAGGACGTCGCGCAGGATGAGGACGGCCCGCTGGCGGGGCGGCAGGTGCTGGATGGCGGCGAGGAAGGCAAGTTCGACGGTCTCGCGGGCGATGGCCACCGCCTCCGGCTCCCCCTCGACAGGTGCGGCCAGGTCCAGGAGTTCGTCCGGGTACGGCTGGAGCCAGGGGACCTCGGAGAAGGGCGAGGCGCCCGTCCCCTCGGCCACGGGCCTGTCCCGGGTGCGGCGCCGTTCGAGGGCGTCCAGGCAGGTGTTGGTGGCGATCTTGTACAGCCACGCCCGGAACGTGGAGCGCCCCTCGAAGGAGGCGCGGCGGCGCCAGGCCTTGAGCAGCGTCTCCTGCACCATGTCCTCGGCCTCGGTGAAGGAGCCGAGCATGCGGTAGCAGTGCACGCGCAGCTCGTGCCGGTGGCGTTCGGCCAGTTCGGAGAAGGCGGTCTCGTCGTCCACCGCGCTGTTCCCGCTCACGTGCCCCGCCCCTCGCCCCGCGCCCCGAGGCCGCTCCCCGGCCGGCGCCCACCGATCCTAGGGGGCGGGTGCGACGGAGGAGCGCCGGCGGGCGCGGGCTGCGGGCAGCGCGCCCGCGCCCGTGTGCGGTCTGCTGCGAGGGCCGCGAACGCCGACGGCCCCGCGCGGGCTCAGGGCGCCCCGGGCGCCGTGGCCGCGTGCTGACAGGACTGCGAGCGCACGCCCGCGATCGCGATGTCCAGCAGTCGGTCCGCCTGGACGCCGTCGTCCCGGCCCTCCACGGCCAGTGAGATGGCGTTGACGAACGCGACCAGGTCCTCGGCGCGCACGTCCGGGCGTACCGCGTCCACCTGTTGGGCACGGTCCAGGAGTTCACCCGCCGTGGCGGTGAGGATCGCCCCGCAGCCCCCGTCCTCCAGCATGTCGGCGTCACGGCCGTCCCGCAGCAGCGAGGAGGCCAGCCCGCGGCTGGTCACCGCGTAGGCGGTGAGTTCTCGAAGCCAGGAGAAGAGCGCGGCGCCCGGTTCGCTCGTCCGGGCGTGCTCGCGGGCGCTCGCGCAGACCGCTTCGACACGGTCGCGGGAGACGACTTCGAGCAGGGACCGCCGTGAGGGGAAGTGCCGGTGCAGGGTCGCCGAGCCCACCCCGGCCCGGCGGGCGATCTCCTCCAGGGAGGCGGCGGCGCCGTGGGTCGCGAACGCCTCCTCGGCTGCGGCGACGATGCGTGCGTAGTTGCGCCGGGCGTCCGCGCGCAAGGGTCGTCGCGTTGCGCTGCCGACCACCGGGACCTCCTGCTGTTGCTGAACGGGGTGCCTCTCCGATTATAGTGGCGCATATAAGTGGGGGGCCACCCCATTTATTGAGACCAGAGATCCCGGAGAGACCGACCATGCGTGCAGTGCAGTACGACCGTTACGGCCCGCCCGAGGTGCTGTCCGTCCACGACGTGCCGACGCCCCAGCCGGAGCCGGGCGAGGTCCTCGTCGAGGTGCACGCCGCGAGCGTGAACGGGGCGGAGACCTCCTTCCGCGCGGGAAGGATGAGGGGGATCGCCCGCGGCGGGTTCCCCCGTCGCACCGGCGGCGACTTCTCGGGACGCGTGGCGTCGGTGGGCGCCGGTGTGAGCACGTGGCGGTCCGGAGACGCGGTGTGGGGCCTGATGCCGCACTTCGCCTTCGGAGCCATCGCCGACTACGTCGCCGTTCCCGAGCAGAAACTGGCCGGGGCGCCCGAGAACCTGAGCCCGGTGGAGGCCGCCTCCCTCCCCTCGTCGGGCACCACCGCCCTCACCGCGCTGACGGACAAGACGCACCTCGCCGCCGGTGAGCACCTCCTGGTGCGCGGTGCAGCCGGGGGCGTCGGCAGCCTCACCGTGCAGCTGGGCAAGGCGCTCGGGGCCGAGGTCACCGCCCTCGCCGGCGCCCGCAACCTCGACTGGGTCCGGGAACTCGGAGCCGACACCGCCCTGGACTACCGCACGACCCGGCCGGAGGACCTCGGCCGCTTCGATGTCATCGTCGACGTGGTCGGCACCGACCTGGGCGCCTACCAGGCACTGCTCACCCCGCGGGGTCGCATGGTCGCCCTCGCCTTCGACCCGGACCGCGTCGTCGGGTCCTTGCTCGGCACCGCGCTCAGGGCCGCCGTGCGGCCCCGCCAGGTCAAGATCTTCAGCAACGACCCCTCGGCGGAGCGCATCGCCGAGCTCACCCGGGCCGTCGAGACGGGAATGATCCGACCCGTGGTCGACACGGCCTTCCCGATGGCCGACATCGCGGAGGCGCACCGCAGGCTCGAGGCGGGCGGCGTCCGCGGAAAGTACGTCATCGACATGCGGCGTTCGTCGGCGGCCGACGCCCACCGAACCTAGGGCGTGTTCTGTGGATGCTTTCGGTTGACTCGGCGCTTGCGCCGATCGACGCGAGCGGCTTCCAGGTCATCTCTCGCAAGGCGAATAGCGCAGGTCAGCCCGGGTTTGGCTGTCCGAGCGCAGTCGGCTCAGCGAGAGGCAGCCTGGGGGACGCGAGCCCGGAATGATCCGCGGAACGCGGCCTAGGGGGCGGGTGCGACGGCGGAGCTCTGGCGCGCGCGGTAGCGGCGGGCGGCCCGTCCGCGCCAGAGCACGCCCTGGCGGGGTGCGAGGAGGTAGGCCAGGGCGAACGCCGCGGCCTGCGCGAGCACGATCGACCCGCCGGTGGACACGTTGAGGTGGAAGCTGGTGAACACCCCGGCCACGGCCGCCGCCACCGCGATCGACGCCGAGATGAGGAGCATGCGCTCGAACCGGTCCGTGAGCAGGTAGGCGGTGGCCCCGGGGATGATGACCATGGCCACGACCAGGATGATCCCGACCGCCTGCAGCGCCACGACGACGGTGACCGAGAGCAGCCCCAGCAGCAGGGTCTCCAGCAGACGCGGGTTGATGCCCAGGGCGTGCGCGTGGACGGGGTCGAAGGCGTACAGGGTCAGGTCGCGGTGCTTGTACCAGACCACGGCCAGGACCACGGCGGCCAGCACCAGCACCTGCCAGATGTCGGTGTCGGACACCCCGAGCACGTTGCCGAACAGGATGTGGCCGAGGTCGGTCTGGCTGGGCACCCTGGAGACGAGCACGAGGCCCAGCGCGAACATGGCGGTGAACACGACACCGATGACGGCGTCCTCCTTGACCCGGGAGGTGCGGTTGACCACCCCGATCAGGGCGACCGACCCCGCGCCGAACACCAGCGCGCCCACCGCGAAGGGCAGCCCGAACATGAAGGACAGCACCACCCCGGGCAGGACCGCGTGGGAGACGGCGTCGCCCATCAGCGACCATCCCACGAGGGTCATCCAGCAGGACAGGACGGCGCAGACCACCCCCGCGACGACGCTGACCAGGAGGGCGCGCTGGACGAACTCGAACTGCAGGGGCACGGTGAACCACTCGGTGACGCCGGTGATCAGCGCGTCCATACGGGTCCCTCCTCGTCGGAGTGGATGCCGAAGGCCTCCATCAGGACCTCCGGGCGCAGGACCTCGGCCGGGGTGCCGTGGGCGATGACGCGGCGCTGGAGCAGGACCGCCTCGTCGCACAGGGCGGGCACCTGGGCGAGGTCGTGGGTGGAGACGAGCAGGGTGTGCCCCTCCCCGCGCAGTGCGCGGAGGAGTTCGACGATGGTGGCCTCCGAGCGCTTGTCGACCCCGGCGAAGGGCTCGTCGAGGAGCAGCACGGAGGAGCCCTGCGCGATGGCGCGGGCGACGAAGGCGCGTTTGCGCTGGCCGCCGGAGAGGGCGCCGATCTGGCGGTCGGCCAGGTCGCTCAGGTGGGTGCGCTCCAGTGCGTGCTCGACGGCCTCCCGGTCGGCGGGCCGGGGTCGGCGGCGGCGCCCCATGTGTCCGTAGCGGCCCATCATCACCACGTCGCGCACGCGCACCGGAAAGGCCCAGTCGACCTGTTCGGACTGGGGCACGTAGCCGACCAGGCCGGCGCGGCGGGCGTCGGCGCTGGCCCTGCCGAGGAGGCGCACGCTGCCGTGGTCGGTGGGGACCAGTCCGAGGACGGTCTTGAACAGGGTGGACTTGCCCGAGCCGTTGGTGCCGAGCAGCCCGCAGACGCGGCCCGGGGCGACATGCAGGGAGACGTCGTCCAGGGCGAGGACGTCGCCGTAGCGCACGGTGGCTCCGGTGACCTCGATGGCGGCCGTCACGGTGCTCACCCCCTCAGTCCGGCGACGATCGTCTCGGCGTCGTGCCGGAGCAGGTCGAGGTAGGTGGGGACGGGGCCGTCGTCCTCGGACAGGGAGTCGACGTAGAGGGTGCCGCCCATCGCGGCTCCGGTCTCGCGCGCCACGGACCGCTGGGTGCCGTCGTTGACGGTGCTCTCGCAGAACACCGTGGGCACGCCGTTGTCGCGCACGAACCCGGTGACGGCGGCGATCTGCTGGGGGGTGCCCTCGGTCTCGGCGTTGACCGGCCACAGGTAGCGCTCGGTCAGTCCGGCGTCGCGGGCCAGGTAGGAGAAGGCGCCCTCGCAGGTGACGAGCGCGCGGGAGTCCTCGGGGACCTCGGCGAGCTCGGTGTCCAGGTAGTCGCCGACCTCGCCGATCTGCGCCTTGTAGGCCTCGGCGGCCTCGGCGTAGGCGTCCTCGCCCTCCGGGTCGAGGTCGGTGAGGGCGTCGCGGATGTTGTCGACGTAGACCAGGGCGTTGTCGGGTGACATCCAGGCGTGGGGGTTGGGTTCGCCCTCGTACTCCCCCGAGGAGATGGGGATGGTCTCGATGCCGTCGCTGAGCAGGGCGGTGGGGGCGTCCACCCGTTCGGTGAACTGCTGGAACCAGGCTTCCAGGCCGAGCCCGTTCTCCATGATGAGGTCGGCGTCCTGTCCTCGGACGAGGTCGTCGGGGGTGGGCTCGTAGCCGTGGATCTCGGCGCCGGGCCGGGTGAGGGAGGCGACCTCGACCCGGTCGCCCGCGACGTTCTCGACCATGTCGGCCAGGACGGTGAACGTGGTCAGGACCAGGGGCCGTGTGTCGTCACGGGTCTGTCCGGCCGTGGAGGAGCAGGCGGTGAGGGGCAGAACGAGGGCCAGAGCGGCGGCGGGAAGCACCACCGACCAGGATGTTGAAGGGGACCAACCTCTAGAGTTCGGCACACCTAACTTTTTATCACAACTGCGCCAAACTGGGCGACGGTGAGAGGCGGCGGTCGACGGTCGGCGGCGGGCGTGCGGACCCCGTGGGACTGGCGGGGCGGGGGCGCGGGCTCTCGTTCCGGCGTCCCCGGCCGCACCGCCCTGCTAGCCGAGGACCCTCTCTCCGTAGTTTTGCCATAACGGCAACGGAAGTTGTGGTTATGGCCTGAGGTCGCGCATGGTGGACGTGGAGGTGATCGCGGTGACCGATCAGTTGAAGGACCGCTATGACGTGGTCGTTGTGGGAGGTGGCGCCGCCGGTTTGAGCGGGGCGCTGATGCTGGCGCGGGCGCGCCGGTCGGTGGTGGTGGTCGACGCGGGAGCTCCGCGCAACGCTCCCGCCGAGGGGGTCCACGGGCTGCTGGCCCTGGACGGGACGGCGCCCGGCGAACTGCTGGAGCGCGGCCGGGCGGACGTGCGCCGCTACGGCGGCCAGGTGGTGTCCGGCCGGGTCGACGGGGTGACCCGCGACGGAGATCGGTTCACGGTGGCGCTCGCCGACGGCCGGACGGTGCGCGCGCGTCGGCTGCTGGTGACCACGGGGCTGGTCGACGAGCTCCCCGACATCGCGGGGGTGCGGGACCGGTGGGGGCGCGACGTGGTGCACTGCCCGTACTGCCACGGCTGGGAGATCCGCGACCGGGCCATCGGCGTGCTGGCCGTCGGGCCGATGTCGGTGCACCAGGCGCTGCTGTTCCGCCAGTGGAGCGAGGACGTCACGTTCTTCTCCCACACGGCGGAGCCGCTGACCGAGGAGCAGGTGGAGCAGTTCGCCGCCCGGGGCATCAGGGTCGTGGCCGGCGAGGTGGCGGCGCTGGAGGTCGCCGACGACCGCCTCACGGGAGTGCGGCTGGCCGACGGCACGGTCGTCGACCGTGACGCGGTGGCGGTCTCCTCGCGGATGGTGGCGCGCGCAGGCTTCCTCGCGGACCTCGGTCTGCGGGCGGTGGAGCACCCGTCGGGGGTCGGCGAACTCGTCCCCGCCGACGCCGCCGGGCGCACGAGCGTGCCAGGGGTGTGGGTCGCGGGCAACGTGACCGACCTGTCCGCCCAGGTGGGCGCTTCCGCCGCGGCGGGTGCGGGCGCGGGAGCCCAGATCAACATGGAGCTGATCACCGAGGAGACCGGCCGGGCGGTCGACGCCGCCAGGGACGCGTTCTCGGCCGCGTCCGAGGCACGTGTGAGCGCACTGGTGACGGGCGACCGCAACCATGGCCTGTGAACAACGCGAGGACAGCGCTGTGTCGCAGGAGTTCGACAAGGAGTACCGGGAGGAGCGCTGACGCGGCCACGGACACGGGGACTCCGGGGCGGCGGTCGCAGGCCCGGTGCGCGGCTGGTGGCGGAGGCCGGAGGCCTCGCGCCCGGCACGGCCCCGGACGCGGGCTGCGGAGAGGGGGCCGACGCCGGTTCGCCGAGCACTGCCGGCGGGTGACGGCCGGCGGTCCCCGCCCCTCCGAGCGGTCATGGACGGACCGAGGCTCCTCCCCGGGGCGGGCTGGGGTCCGACCGCCAAGGCCCGTCCCGTGCGGCCGATACCGTTTTTCGGCCACGGCAGTTCTCCCGCCTGGACCCGATACGCCCCCTCCTTCTGTGCGAAACTCCGCGCCGGGCGTTGGTGACGCGCGTCTTTCGGAAACGATCAGGCACGCGACGTGACCGGCCGCGCGGAGGAGAGGGCTCACCGCGAGCCCCCTCCTCCGCGCGGCGCGGGGCCCGGCCTCCACCGGAGCCGCGTCGCCTCCGCGTTCCGCCTCAGGGAGATCACACGATGACGACGGTCGCCTTCGACCACACCACCACCGACTACCGGGTGCCGCACGCCCTGTGCCTGGCGCACGCGTCCAAACTCGCCTACGCCGACCCGGACACGGCGCGGCGTCAGGCCGCCGAGTGGGGGTTCGACCGCTTCCGCTTCTTCGAGGCCGACTTCGCCCCGCCCTTCGCCCTGGACCACACCCAGGGCTACACCATGGCCAGCGACACCATGGTCGTCACGGCCTTCCGCGGAACCGAGCCCACCCAGATCATGGACTGGCTCTCCGACAGCAAGGCCCCCATGGTCAGGCACTCCTCCGCCCAGGGAAGGGTGCACTGGGGGTTCAGCACCGCCGTGGACGCCGTCCACCCGCAGATGAGCCGGGCCGTCGAGGAGTTCCGCACCGAAGGCCAGTCGCTGTGGTTCACCGGCCACAGCCTGGGCGGCGCGCTGGCCATGCTCGCCGCCGCGCGCGCGTACTTCGACACCCCGTCCCAGCTCGCCGACGGCGTGTACACCTTCGGGCAGCCGCGCACCTGTGACCGCGAACTGGCCGCGGCCTACGACGAGGCGCTCAGGGGGCGCACGTTCCGCTTCGTCAACAACAACGACATCGTCGCGCAGGTGCCCCCGGGGCCGCTGTACGCGCACGTGGCCGAGGAGCGCTACTTCGACGCCGACGGACGCCTGCGCTCCCAGGCGCCGGGGCTGCTGGGAGGGCTCTCGGACCGGGCCAGGGGCTACGCGCTGGACGCCGCCGCGTTCAAGCTCGACGCCGACGGGATCACCGACCACTTCATGGACGCCTACATCGCCTGCCTGGAGACGGCCGGCCGCTGACGGGGCCCGCCCCGCCGACCGGCCCCCCGGCGGCGGGGGGACCCGAGGCTTGCACCCCTGTCATTACAGTCATTGCAGTAACTACTGCAATGACTGTAATGTGAGGCCATGAGTGAACCCACCGAGGACGAACTCGCCTTCGTCGACGACGTCGCGGGGTTCTTCGCGCGCGAGGGTCTGCCCCTGATCTCCGGCCGTGTCATCGGCTGGCTGCTGATCAGCGACCCTCCCGAGCAGAGCGCCGCCCAGATCGCCGAGGCGCTCCAGGTCAGCCGCAGCTCCATCAGCACCGCCGCCCGGCTCCTCACCCCCAGCGGACTGGTCGAGGGGGTGCGCCGCCGCGGGGAGCGCCAGGAGTACCTGCGCATCGCGGCCGACGGCTGGAGCCGGATGCTGGAGCGCCGCTACGCCCAGGCCGCCGGGTTCCGCGAGGTCACCGAGCGGGGGCTGAGGGTTCTGGAGGACTCCTCCCCCCAGCGCCGCGAACGCCTGGCCAACGTCAACCGTCTCTACGGCTTCCTGGAGGCCGAACTCCCCGCCGTGCTCCGGCGCTGGCGGCACGAAGAGGAGGACCACGACCGATGAACCACCCCCCGACCCCCTTCGAGCGCACCGCCGTCGACCTCCCCGAAGGGCGGCTGAGCGTGGTGACCGCGGGCGACCACGGCAGTCCCGTCGTCCTGCTGAGCGGCGCCGGCCAGGACAACGCCCTGCTCAGCTGGCGCCACCTCCTCCCCGCCCTGGCCGCCGAACACCGCGTGTTCGCACCCGACTGGCCCAAGCAGGGGCACAGCAGACCGTGGAACGGCCTCGCCGACCACGACGCCCTGACGGCCGTCGTCACCCGCGTCCTGGACTACTTCGACCTGGACCGGGTGACCCTCGTGGGCATGTCCCAGGGCGGGGCCATGGCACTGTCCTACGCCATCGACCACCCCGAACGGGTGGAGCGGCTCGTCGCCATGGCCCCCGCCGGGATCATCGCCTTCCCTCCCGGGGTGCACCAGCTGCTGTGGCTGATCGCGCGGAGCAGGTTCCTCAACAGCACCCTGCCCGAGCGGATGTTCCGGACCCGCGAGAGCGTGGCGGGCTTCCTCCGGCGCGGCCTGTTCGCCGGGCCGGTCGAGGACTTCGACTCGATCGTCGAGGAGGTCCTGGAGGAGGCGCGCGTGAGCGGGACCGGCTCCTCCGACTGGCAGAACGCCTCCATCGGCCCCTGGCGGATGAGGGTGGACCTGCGTCCGCGCCTGGCGGAGATCTCCTGCCCGACCCTGTTCATCCAGGGTGACAAGGACGTCGGTGTCCGTCCCGGCAGAACCGTGGAGGCGGCCCGCAGGGTGCCCGGGGCCCGCCTGGAGATCCTGGAGGGCAACGGCCACTGGGTCAACAGGCAGTCGCCGGACCGGGTCAACGTCCTGGTCCGGGAGTTCCTGGCCGAACCTCCGGCCTGAGACCGGGCGGACCGCCCCGCGCGCTCCTCCGGACGGGGAGGCCGTGGCGGGCGCCGTCGGCCCCGCGCGGGCGGTCCCGCGCCTCCCCTCAGGAGCCCAGGTAGCGCAGCACCGCCAGCACCCGGCGGCTGTACCCGGCGGTGTGCCCCAGGTCCAGCTTGTCGAAGATCGCGTTCACGTGCTTCTCCACCGCGCTCAACGACACGAACAGGCGCTCGGCGATCAGCGCGTTGCTCAACCCCTGGGCCATGAGCTCCAGCACGGCGCGCTCACGCGGGGTCAGCCGCGCCAGCGGATCCGCGTGGGTGGTGCGGGCCAGCAGCTGGCGCACCACCTCGGGGTCGAACGCGGCCCCGCCCCCGCGCACCCGCTCCAGGGCGTCCAGGAACTCCCCCACCTCCGAGACACGGTCCTTGAGCAGGTAGCCGACCCCGCCCGGCGAACCGGCGAGCAGTTCGGCGGCGTAGCGCTGTTCCACGTACTGCGACAACACCAGCACCGCCACCGCCTCGTGCTCGGCCCGGATGCGCAGGGCGGCGCGCAACCCCTCGTCGGTGTGGGTCGGCGGCATCCGCACGTCCACCACGGCCGCGTCCGGCGTGTGCTTCGCGACCTCCTCCAGCAGGGCCTCGGCATCGCCCACGGCCGCCACCACCTGGTGGCCCTCCTCCTCCAGCAGCCGCACCAGGCCCTCCCGGAGGAGAACCGAGTCGTCAGCGATCACCAGGCGCATGGGGGCTCCGTATCCATTGCTCGTCGGGCAGGGGCAGGGTGGCGCGCACCGTGGTCGGCCCGCCCTCGGGACTGTGTACCGACAGTGTCCCGTCCAGCGCCTGCACCCGCCGCGCCAGACCGGTCAGTCCGCTCCCGGACGGGTCCGCGCCACCCCGGCCGTCGTCGAGGACCCGAAGGTCCAACACCCCGCCGTGGCCGTCCACGTGCACGATCACCTCACCGGCCCCGGCGTGCTTGACGGCGTTGGTGATGGACTCGCGCGCCACGAAGTACACGGCCGTGGCAAGCTCGCCCGGCGGCGGCGCGGGCAGGTCCGAGCGCACCGACACCGGGAGCGGGCTGCGCCTGGCCACCTCGGTCAGCGCCGCCTCCAGTCCCAAGGTGTCCAGGGCGGTCGGGTAGACCCGCCAGGCGACGTCGCGGAGCTCGTCCAACAGCACCCGGGACTCGGTGTGCGCCTCGCGGACCAGCCGCGCCGTCCGTTCGGGATCGGCGCCGCGCTGGGCCCGGCCCAGCAGCATCGCCAGCGCCACGACCCGCTGCTGCACCCCGTCGTGCAGGTCGCGTTCGATGCGGCGGCGCTCCTCGTCCACGGCGCGGACGATCCCGGACCTGGTCTGGGTGAGCTCGTCGATCCGGCGGTTCAGCAGGTCCTCGCGGCTGGGTCCCAGGAGGCGGCGGGCCAGGGCACGGTCGGCGGTGGCGGACAGGGCCGCCACGAGCCACGCCGCGGCGAGGACGACCAGCCCCATGGTCAGCCCCAGGTTGACGCTGGAGACGAACAGCCGGGCGCCGGGCAGGACGACGGCGACACTGCTGCCTGTGCCCGTGGCGGCCTCCAGTGCCGCACCGCCCAGGAACACCGCCACCAGCAACGCCGTCGACGGTGCCAGGTAGCCGCACACCAGGGCCAGCGGCAGCCGTAGGAGCAGGTAGGCGACGCGGGCCGAGACTCCCGACCGGGGTTCGACCGCGCACCCCGTCCACCGCTCCAGGCGGGCCAGGTCCAGATCGCACAGGCGTACCGCCCAGCGGGCGACGGCAGCCCGCGCCCGCCCGCGGGCGGAGGGCAGGATCAGGGCCGCCCCCAGGAGCAGAACGGCCGCCGCGCCCCACACGAGGGTGAGGGCGGCG
Organism: Nocardiopsis codii; assembly: GCF_036327455.1. Classification (NCBI taxonomy): domain Bacteria; kingdom Bacillati; phylum Actinomycetota; class Actinomycetes; order Streptosporangiales; family Nocardiopsidaceae; genus Nocardiopsis; species Nocardiopsis codii. The sequence goes on from NZ_JAUZMY010000005.1 coordinate 46,240, forward strand.
GTGAACAGCCCCAGGACCGCCCCGACGAACTCCCCCGCCGCCCGCCTGAGCGGTACGGTCCCCGCCCGGGCACGCGGGCCGCCCGCCTCCCGTGCTCCGTCCGACTCGACCATCCGCGCTCCTCGCCCCCGTTCGCCCGGCCTCACGCGTCCCGGCGCGTGAGCACCAGCGCCCCCGCCACCAGGGACGCGGCCGTCCAGCACAGGAGTACCATCCCCCCGGCCCCGGGCGAGAGGGCGTCCCCGGTCCGTCCCACCACGAACACGCTGTCCAGGAAGGACACGCCTGCGAGGAGCGGCAGCCGGTCGGCGAGGTGGGCTCCCGCTCCGCCGCCCAGCAGCAGGAGCAGGACCGGCAGGCCGAAGAGCAGGGCGAACACCGCGGTCAGGGTTCCCGCCGTCGAACGCAGCGCGGCGCCCGCCCCCAGGGTGAGCGCCGCGACCAGCGCCAGGTACACCGACATGCGCACCACGTCCGCGGCCGCCTGCGCCGGGCGCAGGGTTCCGTAGCCCTCGATCAGCGGGTGCAGCATCACGAGGTGGGCGGCCAGGGTGCCGACGGCGCCCATGACCAGTCCGGACACGAAGACGAACGCGGTCAGGGTGACCGTCTTCGCCGCCAGGAGGCGCACCCGCGCGGGGACCGCCTGGAGGGTGGGATGGATGGAGCGTGAGGAGTACTCGGCGGTCATCACCGGCAGGGCGAGGGCGATCACGGCGAACTGTGCCCCCCACACCGCCGCGTAGACCGCCATCTCCGAGGCGGGCACGTCGGCGGAGGCGATGAGGTCACGCTGCATGTTGCCGATGGTGGCCACCGCCGTGAGGGGGGCGACCGCGGCCGTCAGGGCCAGGGCGAGGGCCGTCCCCCACCAGGTGGACCTCACCGAGCGGAGCTTGACCCACTCGGCGGAGGCGGTGGCGGCCAGGTCGGACAGGACGCGTGCGGGGCCGGCGGTCCGGGCGGCCGGCGGCGGCGCGGCCCCGGTCCGGGCGGCGGTCGTGTTCGTGGAGGTCGTCACCGTCGGCTCCCAGTCGGCGTCGCGTACTGCACACTGTCGGCGGTCAGTTCCCGGTAGGCCTGTTCCAGGGAGGCCTCGCGGGGGCTCAGCTCGTGCAGCGCCACCCCCGCCCGGTGGGCCAGCTCCCCGACCCTTTCGATGGGCACGCCGGTGACGACCAGTTCGCCCGCGTCGGGGCGCTCGACCCCGGCCCCCTCCGACTCCAGGGCGGTGACCAGGTCCTCGGGGTGGGGGGCGCGCACCAGCACGGCGCTCCACGCACTGTTGCCGAGCACCTCGGCCAGGGGCGCGTCGGTGATGAGCCGCCCCCGTCCGATGACCACCAGGTGGTCGGCGGTCAGCTGCATCTCGCTCATCAGGTGGCTGGAGACGAACACGGTGCGCCCCTCGTCGGCCAGCGAGCGCATGAGGCCGCGCACCCAGCGCACCCCGTCCGGGTCCAGGCCGTTGACCGGTTCGTCGAGGACGAGCAGGTGCGGGTCGCCCAGCAGCGCGGCGGCGATGCCCAGCCGCTGGCCCATGCCCAGCGAGAAGGCGCCCGCGCGTCTGCGCGCCGCCTCGGTGAGCCCCACGGCGTCCAGGACCTCGTCCACCCGGCGGTCGGGGATGCGGTGCGTGCGGGCCAGGGACAGCAGGTGGGAGCGGGCGCTGCGCCCCGGGTGCACGGCGCGGGCGTCCAGGAGGGCGCCCACGCGGTGCAGGGGCCGGTCCAGTTCCCGGTAGGGGCGCCCGTCGACCAGGGCCTCCCCGGACGTGGGCCGGTCCAGGCCGAGGACCATCCGCATGGTCGTGGTCTTGCCCGCGCCGTTGGGGCCGAGGAACCCGGTGACCATGCCGGGCCGGACCTCCAGGTCCAGGGAGTCCACGGCGAGGGTGTCCCCGTAGCGTTTGGTCAGTCCCCGCAAGGTGATCATGGTCGTCCTGTCGTGTCGGCTGTCGGCTTTCGGCGGCAGGACAACGGTAGGAACCGGGGGCCTCCCCGGGCCATGGGGTGCGCCGTCGGCCGGGAGGGGGCGCGCACCCCCGCCGGGGGTGCGGTTTTCCGCAGGGCCGGCGGGGCCGGCGGGGAGTCGGGGCGCGGAGGAGCTGCTCCGCGCCGGCGGACCCGGGCCCGCCTCGCGCGGCGGCTGCGCGTCGGACTCCCCCGCGAACCCCGGCCCTTCGACGGATAGCCTGGCCCCATGTCCGAGCCGCCTCCCTTCAGCCCCACCGTCACGCTGCTCACCGTGGGCCGTGTGTGGGAGGCCGCGTTCAACGCGGCCTTGAAACCCCTCGGGTTGACCACCCGCAAGTACGGGCTGCTGGGGCACGTCCGCGGCACCCCGGGCATCTCGTTCAGCGAGCTCGCCCGACGCTCCCGCATCACCGTGCAGAGCGCGCACACCGCCGTGGCGGCGTTCGTCGCGGCGGGGCTCGTCGACGACGGGACCGCGCACGCGGGGGCCGCGTCGAGCCTGCGGGTCACGGCCGAGGGCGAGTCGCTGCTGGCGCGGGCCGCCGAGGTGGTGGCCCGCCTCGACGCGGAGTTCGCCGAGCAGCACCCCGAGCTGACCGAGGCGTTGCGTATCCACTTGACCCGGGTGGTGTCGGGCGCCGACTGACCTTCAGTTAGCCTGAAGGTTATGGAAGCCCTACTGCTGTCCGTCCATGTCGTGGCGGGCATCCTCTTCGTCGGCCCCGTCGCCGTGAGCACCAGCCTCTTTCCCCGGTACGCGCCGGTGACCGCCGCGCCCGCAGGCCCACCGCGGGTCGAGCGGAGCCTCGACACCGCACGCCTGCTGCACCGCATCACCCGCGTCTACGGCGCCCTGGCGATCGTGGTCCCGGTCGTCGGCCTCGTGCTCGCCCTCGTCCAAGACCGCACCACCGAGGTCTGGGTCGTCGTCGCCATGGTGCTCACCGCCGTCGCCGGCGCGCTGCTCGCCCTGCAGATCACGCCGCGACAGCGGGAGGCGCTCGACACCCCCGACGACGGGGCCCAGCTGCGGCGCCTCGCCATGGTGGTCGGCGTCTTCAACCTGCTGTGGGCGGCCGTCGTCGTGCTCATGATCGTGCGCCCCGGATCGAGCTACTCATGAACGCACTGCTGCGCACACTGTCCGTGCTCTCGACCCTCGAACTCGTCAGTGTCCTCGGGCTGCTGGTCAACCTCGCCACCGTGCACGACGCCACTCTCACGAGCCTCCTCGGCCCGACCCACGGCGCGCTCTACCTGGCCGTCGCCGTCACGGCACTTCTGGGCCGCGGCCTGACGGCGCGGACCCGCATCGGCGCGCTCCTGCCGCTTCTGAGCGGCCCCCTCACCATGGTCAACGTGCGACGGGAGGCGCGGAGCGCATGAGCCTGCGGCACTACCTGCGCCGGCCACCGGCCGTCGGCGCAGCCGAGGCGGTCCGCCTCGTCGCGGAGGGCGCGCTCGTCGTGGACGTGCGACGCGATTTCGAGTGGAACCGGGTGCGCATCCCCGGCGCCGTGCACGTGCCGCTGGAGGTCCTGCCCGAACGTTGCCCGGAGCTCCCCGAGGACCGTCTGCTCATCACCTTCTGCACCGGCGGCATCCGGTCCGCGGGGGCGGCGAACCTGCTGGTCGAGTACGGCTTCGAGGCGGTCAACATGAGCCGCGGCCTCGTGGACTGGCGCGCCGCCGGCGGACCGCTCACCACCGGGTGACCGGTCGGCGCCGCGTGGACGAGGGAGCCCCCGCGCCCGGTGCGTGGCTCCCGCCCCGCCCAGGACGCCCCGGGCGCACCCGCGAAGGTTCTGCTAACGTCGGCCCCATGAAGCGCGCTGCCATGACGACGACGCCGGAGAGTGTCCCGGCGCGCTGACATCTGTCTTGTTCGAAGCCCCGGGGCGAGTGCCCCGGGGCTTCGTCGTACGGTCACTCGCTCCACCCACGCGAGGAGACCGCCATGTACGACCACCGCAGGCTCGGCCGTGAGCTGGAGCTGTTCGGCACCGACCCGCTGATCGGCGCGGGCCTTCCCTACTGGCTCCCGGACGGCGCCGCCGTCCGGCACTCACTGGAGGAGTACGTCCGCACCGTCGAGAGGCGAGCGGGCTACCAGCACGTCTACTCCCCCGTCCTGGGCAAACGGGAGCTGTACGAGATCTCCGGACACTGGTCCCACTACCGCGGGGACATGTTCCCGCCCATGGCCCCGGAGGCGGGGGACGCCGGTCGGGACGGCTCCGAGCAGGTCGTCCTGCGGCCGAGCCTGTGCCCCCACCACGCGGTGATCTTCAGGTCCCGCTCCCGCAGCCACAGGGAACTCCCCCTGCGCATGGCCGAACTGGGCGGCATGTACAGGTCCGAGCCGTCGGGCGTGCTCGGCGGACTCACCCGTGTCCGCGCCATCCAGCTCAACGACGCGCACGTCTTCTGCACCCCGGACCAGGTCGCCGAGGAGGTCGGCGCGGCGCTGGAGCTGATCGTCCGGGCCTACCGTGCGCTGGGGATCGTCCCGGCCCGGTACCGGCTGTCCCTGCCCGGCCCGGGTGGCAAGTACGTCGGCTCCCCTGACCTGTGGCGGCGCTCCACCGCCCTGCTCACCGACGTCCTGGACGGCTCGGGGCTGGCCTACGAGGCGGCCGAGGGGGAGGCCGCGTTCTACGGGCCCAAGATCGACGTCCAGGTCGCCGACGCGGCGGGGCGCGAATCCACCCTGTCCACCGTTCAGGTCGACTTCCACCAGCCCGAGCGGTTCGACCTGCGCTACGTGGGCGCGGACGGCGCCGGGCACCGGCCGGTCATGGTCCACCGCAGCATCGTCGGCAGCGTGGAGCGGGCGGTGGCCCACCTGATCGAACAGCACGGAGGGGCGTTCCCCGCCTGGCTCGCCCCCACCCAGATGGAGGTCCTTCCTGTCAGCGGCGACCAGGTGCCCGCCGCGGAGGAGTTCGCCCGCAGGTGCGGGGAACCGGACCTGCGCGTCCGGGTGAGCGGCCCGGAGAGGGGCAGCCTGGGGGCGCGGATCCGCGCCGCCCGGCTGGTGCCCTACCAGGCGGTCATCGGGGCGAAGGAGGCCGTCGACGGCAAGGTGGCCCTGCGCCTGCGCGACGGCCGCCGCCTCGACCCGCTCCCGGCAGGAGAGGTCCTGGAGCGGATCCGGGCGCTGGTGGGCGCCCACAGCACCGACCTGTGGGACGGGACCGCCTGACCGCACCCGCCGCCGCACGGCCTCAGGGCCCCCGACGGGGCCCGGAGGCCGGAATACCCCGGTGGCGTGCCCCGATGCCTCCCATCGCCCGGCCCGGGCCGCCGGCGGTGGGAGGCGCACGGGACCGGCAGGGGCGCCCGGGGCGACCGTTCGGTCCCCGGCGGGGCCCCGGCGCGGGTAACCTCGACCCGATTCCCCGTACGTTGCAGGAGGCACGTGGTGTCCCACACCTGGACCGCGATCGACTTCGAGACCGCCAACCACGACCGCGGCAGCGCGTGCGCGGTCGGCCTGGTGCGCGTCCGTGACGGCGCGGTCGCGGACCGGTTCACCACCCTGATCCGGCCGCCCCGGCAGGTGGACTTCTTCTCCCGGCACAACATCGCCGTCCACGGCATCACCCCCGCCGACGTCGCCGACGCCCCCGCCTGGCCCGAGGTGCACGCCCGCATCGTGGAGTTCGCCGACGGGGACCCGCTGGTCGCGCACAACGCGGCCTTCGACGTCGGCGTGCTGCGCCAGGCCTGCGAGCACACCGGACTGGCCCGACCGGCGTGGCAGTACGCGTGCACCCTGGCACTGTCCCGGCGCACCTGGGCGGACCTGCCCGACCACAAGCTGCCCACGGTGTGCGCCCACATCGGCCACCTGGTGACACACCACCACCGGGCCGACGCCGACGCCGAGGCCGCCGCGAGCATCATGATCGCCGCCATGACCCGTTACGGCACGTCCTCCCTCACCGACCTCGCCCGTGCCGCCGGCCTGAACCTGCGCCGGATGGAGGCGGCTCGTGCGCTCCCGGTCCAGGAGGCGCTGCCCGTGGCGCAAGGGGCCGCCGCCCCGGCCGTCTCCGAGCGGGCCGCGGTCGGCCCGTCCGCCCCGGCCCGCACCATGACGGCTCCCGCCCCCGCGTCGGGGGAGGACCGTTTCAGCAGGTGGCAGCGGGTCGCTCAGACCCCGCTCCCCGATCCCTCCCCCGACGCCGACCCGGCCGGACCCCTGTACGGACGTACCGTGTGCGTCTCCGGCGACCTGGCCTCCATGGACAAACCCGAGGTGTGGCGGCGCGTGGCCGAGGCGGGCGGGCATCCGGCCAAGAACGTCACCAAGAAGACCGACGTTCTCGTGCTCGGCGGCCACGACGGCGCCGGCAAGACCTCCAAGCACCGCCAGGCCGAGACGTACCGCGAGCGCGGCCAGCGCATCGATCTCGTCACCGAGGCCGAACTCCTGGCCCTGCTGGGGATGACCACCACCGGCCCCTGACCGGGGACGTGGCCCGTCGTGGGACCCGTGGAAACGCCGGAGCCGCCCGCACCCCCGGAGGGGACGCGGGCGGCTCCGGCCAGAGGCCGCCTACTGCTTCGGGAAGCGCAGGGTGGCCCCGCTCTCGGCACTGGTCCGGCCGTGGTCGAGGAGTTCGGTGAACGCCGCGTCCGCCATCACCGCCGAGCGCAGCATCAGGGCGCTGGCCGGGGCGCGGAACGCCCCGTTCGGGTCGTCCAGGCCCTTGGGATCGGTGTCCACGAGCAGAGGCTCGGTGAACGACCCCCACAGCTCGGGCTCACCGTCGCGCTCCGCGCCCAGGAGCAGGGTCTCCACCCGCGCCTCCGACAGCATGGGCAGGAGGGGCGTGGTTCCGCGCACCGCCTGGTCGTGGGCGAGCTTGCGCTGGTAGTCGTCCAGGAACGCGTCGTGCCTCTCCACGACGAACTCGCGCAGGGCGTCCTCCGCGGCCTTGTGCAGCCGCTCCTCGGCGTCGGTTCCGCCGCGCCCTCCCGGGACGATCCGGATCGGGGTCGTGAGCTGGCGCGGGCCCAGGTTGTCGCGCAGGTAGGCGATGGCCTCCTCGTCACCGCCGACGATGATCAGCTCGGCGCCGACCTTCCGTACGGCCGAGCGCACGTGCTCGGCGACCTTCGCGGTGTTCTCCCGCCACAGCTCCTGGGCGGCCTGCGAGTCGGCGCCGGGGCCGCCGGGGTTGTTGCGCCGGCCGCGGCCGCCTCGTCCGCCCAGGCCGTCGATGTTGCGGAGGGACTCACCGGTGGAGTCGGCCTCCAGGACCGGCTCCGCGGTGGGATGGGAGGCGTAGGCCGTGACCTTGGCGTTGACCCGGTCCAGGGCCACCAGCACGTAGGGCAGGCGTCGGCCCCGGTCGACGGCCAGGGGGAGCACGTCCGGGATGGGAAGGTACGAGGCCCGGTCCTGGACGGGGGCCTCGCTCAGGGTGTGCGCTCCGAGGAGGTTCCCCTCGGAGGCGAAGAGGGCCTGGCCGTGGTCGCCGTAGGAACGGGACGACCCCTCCCCGACGGCCTGCTCCAGGACGTCCAGGGTGGTCTCGTCCGTGCCCAGCGCTGCGAGTTCCTCACGCAGGTGCCGCCAGCGCAGTTCGATCTTTTTGTCGGCGTCGGTGGTGTCGCGGCTGGTGTCCATGTGAACCGAAGCCACAGGAGCGCCGCTCTCGTACAGAGGTCGCAGAAAACCCATGTCCATGTATCCGCGGGGCGTGGTTCCCCCCGCCCCGCCCACCTCCTTCTCGGGAGTCGGTCTGCGGGCCATCCTCGGGCCAATGGTGCTAACCGTACGTACGAGACGTCGAGGACGACACGCTCCTTGTCGAAGAATTCCCTCGAATTGCCCCGGAACGGAACGGTGGTCCCCCGACCGGAGAGGCACGGGAAGTGTCGGGCGCGGAAGGGGTTCCCGTCCCTAACGTCGGTGGAGTCGGAACGCGAGAGGGAGGAGAGGCCGTGCTGGACCGGTTGAACAGGGCCCTGGAGCGGGTCGAGGAGGACCCCGGCACGCCGCTGGACGTGGCGGGGATGGCGCGGGACGCGCTGACCTCGGAGCACCACCTGCGCCGGCTGTTCTCGGCGCTGGCGGGGATGTCGCTGTCGGAGTACGCGCGGCGGCGCAGGCTGACGCTGGCCGGCGCCGAGGTGATCCACGGCGACGCCCCCCTGCTCGACATCGCCGTCCGCCACGGCTACGGGTCGGCGGAGGCGTTCGCACGGGCGTTCCGGGCCCTGCACGGCGTGGGCCCGGGCGAGGCCCGCAGGACCGGTGCGGTCCTCGCCTCCCAACCGCGGATGACGTTCCGTTTGACCGTCGAAGGGAGCACCACCATGCGTTACCGGATCGTGGAGAAGGAGGCGTTCCGCCTCGTGGGGCACAGGGCCCGGGTCCCCCTCGTGCACGAGGGGCCCAACCCGGCCGTCGTCGCGTTCACGAAGGGGTTGGGCCGGGCCGCGCTGGAGGAGGTGGGGCGGCTGTCCGACCAGGAGCCGCACGGCGTCCTGTCGGTGAGCGCCCACGTCGACCCCTCCCGTGAGGAGGGCAGTGAGCTGGACTACTACCAGGCGGCGGCCACGTCCGCCCCCGCGCCTGAGGGCATGGAGGTCCTGGAGGTGCCCGCCGGGACCTGGGTGGTCTTCCCGTTCTCGGGTCCCTCGGGCAGTTTCCCGGAGTCGTTGCAGCGGATGTGGGCGGACGCGTTCGCCCACTGGTTCCCGTCCCACCCGTCCTACCGGACCGCTGAGGGGCCGGAGCTCCTGCGGGTGGAGTACGGGGAGGACCCCACGGCCGCCGAGGGGGAGCTGTGGCTTCCCGTCGAACGGGCGCGCTGACGCCCGTCCGGGGCCCGGTGACGATCTAGGCCCCTCGGTCCGCGCGGTCCCCTTCGGCCTCGGCCAGGGCCGCGCGGATCCGCGCGGTGGTCAGGTACCTGGCGGAGAACAGCACCAGCACGGCGCTGATGCCTCCCGCGACCAGGAACGGCGCGGACAGGGCGGCCGCGCGGCCCAGCGCCGGTTCGAGCCCGGAGGCGATCACCCCGGCGAGCGCCATCCCCACGGGCGCGGTCCCCCAACCGATCGTGCGGTAGGCGGACAGGACACGGGAGAGGAGCCGGTCGGGGATGATGCGCTGGCGCAGGGACACCGTGAGCACGTTCCACCACACGGTGCTGAAGCCGACCAGCATCCACAGGACCGCGAACACGGCGATCCCGGGCACCACCGCGACGGCGGTGTAGGCGGCGGCCTGCACGGCGAGGACCACGGTGAGGGTGGCTCCGGGAGGGAAGCGCGGGATGAGCCACGGCACGACCTGGGCGCCGACGACCATCCCGGCGGCGACGGCGGTGAGCAGCAGGCCGTAGCCCCTGGATCCCAGTCCCAGCACGTCCTGGGCGAACAGCACCAGGATGACGCCGTTCATCGACGCGGCCAGGTTCGACAGGGCCAGGATGACGGCGAGGGCGCGCAGCAGGCGGTGCCCCCACAGCCACCGCACCCCCTCCACGAGCATGTCCCGGACGGACGCGCGGGGGACGTCCCCGGCGGGCGGGCCGGGGCGGAAGTCGCCGCGCAGGGAGAGCAGGAACAGGACGGCGCACGCCATGAGTGCGGACTGGGCGCCGAACGCCAGGGGCATGGAGAGCGCGATCAGTAGTCCGGCGGCCGGAGCGCCCACGAACCTGCCGGCGATCTCCTCCACGCTCCACAGGGTGCCGTTGGCGCGTTCGAGCCGTTCCCTGGGGACGACGGCGGGCAGCAGCGTCTGCGCGGTGTTGTCGAAGAACACCTCGCACACGCCCACCAGCAGTGCGGCCGCCACCACGACGGGGATTCCGGCCACGTCCAGCGCCACCAGGGCGGTCAGGGCGGCGAGCACGAGCGCCTTGCCGCTCCCGGAGAGGACCATGAGGCGGCGGCGGTCCACCCTGTCCCCCGCCACCCCGGCCAGGAGGGCGAACAGCAGCCAGGGCAGGCGGGTGGCCACGCCGACGGCGGACACGGCCAGGGGGTCGTCGGTCAGGGTGGACGCGTACCAGGGCAGGGCGACCAGGGCGATGCCGTCGCCCAGGTTTCCCAGGGCGCTCGCGGACAGCAGGCGCCAGTAGCCGGGACCCAGGGGTTCGCGCGCGGAACGCGGGTGCGCGGTGTGCTCTTCGGTCGCCAAGGGGGAGCCTCACGTTCGGGGAACGCGGTCAGCCTGTCACGGTGAGGACCTGTGGCGGCCGGGATCTGCTCCCCGCAGAAGCCGTCGGTCGGCCCGGGGAGCGCTCGGGCCCGCCGGGGCGTGATCCGCGCCGCCACCGGATCGGGAGCACGTGCGGGACCCGCCCTACACTGCCGCCCCCTCGGCGGAGGCGGCCTTGATGACGCCGTCGAGCAGCTCGCGGGAGCGTTGCAGGTCCCCGATCATCCGGTCGATGCGGTCGCGCTCCACCATCAGGTCCGCCACCAGGGAGCTGTCGGGTTCCGCCGGGCCGCCGTCGGCGTCGCGCATGCACGGCAGCAGCGTGGCGATCTTGGCACTGCACAACCCCGCCGCGTACAGCTCCTGGATGCGCACCACCCGGTCCCGCGCCGTCTCGCCGTACTCGCGTTGACCGCCCGGTGTGCGCTCCGACGACAACAGGCCCTGCTGTTCGTAGTAGCGCAGGGACCTCGTGCTCACCCCGCTGCGCCGGGCCAGCTCACCGATCCGCATGGGCTACCTCACACTCTCAGCACTTGAAGTTGACATTGGCGTCAACTCCTACGGTATCCCCATGAACACCGCATCTGGAACCTCGCCGCTGCTCGCACCCGCCCACCTGGCCGGCGTCGACCTGCCCAACCGCCTCGTGATCGCCCCGATGACCCGCAACCGGGCCGAGCCGTCGGGGGCCGCCAGCGCGCTGATGGCCGAGTACTACGCCCAGCGCGCCTCGGCCGGCCTCATCATCGCCGAGGCCTCCACCCCCAACCCCGTCGGCCAGACCTACCCGAACATCGCCGCACTGCACCGCCCCGAGCACGTCGAGGGCTGGCGCGCGGTCACCCGCCGCGTGGAGGAGGCGGGCGGTCGCATGTTCCTCCAGATCCAGCACGGAGGCCGCGTCGGCCACCCCGACACCAGCGGGCTGACACCGGTGGCGCCCTCCCCCGTGGCCCTGCCCGACCCCATCCACACCCCTAGCGGGCGCCAACCGGCCGTGACCCCCCGGGAGATGGACCAGGACGAGATCGACCGCACCGTCGCGGACTTCGCCGCCACCGCCCGCCGCGCCGTGGAGGCCGGTTTCCTCGGGGTGGAGGTCCACGCCGCCAACGGCTATCTCCTCCACCAGTTCCTGGCGCCCGGCACCAATCGGCGCGGCGACGCCTACGGGGGCGCCCCCGAGAACCGGATGCGCTTCGTCCTGGAGGTCGTCGAGGCCGTTGTCGCCGAGATCGGCCCGGACCGCGTCGGCGTGCGCGTCTCCCCCGGCCACACCGCCAACGGCATCGCCGAGACCGCCGAGGACATCGCCGCCCTGTACCCCGCGCTGACCGAGCGCCTGGACGCCCTGGGCCCGGCCTACCTGCACGTCGCCTTCGCCGACCCCGACGACCAGGTCTGGAAGGTGATCCGCGACCGCTGGTCGCGCACCCTCATCGGCAACCCCGTCCTGCCCACCGACCGCATCCCCGCCGACGGCGGTCGGGCCGCGGGCGAGCGGATGCTGGACGCCGGAGCCGACCTGGTCTCACTGGGACGGCCCTTCCTGGCCAACCCCGACCTGCCGGAACGGATCCGCACGGGGGCGCCGGTCAACGCCGTCCGCGACAAGTACCTGATGTACGTGGGAGGCGCCACCGGCTACACCGACTACCCGTCCCTGGCCGGTTGATCCCCGTCCGCGGGGCGGGCACCCCCGAGGGGGCGGTGCGGCACGGCGGCGGGACACCGCCCCCGGTGGAGGACGCGACCGGCGGACGGGGGACCGCTCCCGACGCGGTGCCGGGCGTCACCGCGTCCCCCGGGAGAGGCGGCTCCCCGCGGCCCGTCCTCCCGGGGTCAGACGCGGGTGCGGCAGCGGTCCAGGAAGCGGCGCAGCACCTCGTTGAAGCGGTCGGGGCGCTCCAGGTTGGGCAGGTGCCCGGCGCCCTCGATGATCTCCACCACGGAGTCGGGGATCATCACGTGCATGGACTCGGTGAAGTCCGGCGGCGTGAACCCGTCCTGTCGGCCCCCCACGAGCAGGGTCGGCGCGGAGACGCGCCGGAGCAGGGGGACGTAGTCGGGGCGCTGCGCGCGTCCGCGCTGGGCGGCGGCGGCCCCCTCGGGCGGGGCGGCGTACATCATGGCGCGCACGTGGTCGGCCACGGCGGGCAGGTCGCGCACGTTGTCGGCGGTCATCATGCCGACCAGCATCTCCTCGGTGTAGCCCCTCATCCCCTCCTCGCGCAGCCGCTCCGCCATCGCGAGGCGCGAGACGCGGCCCTCGTCCGTCTCGGCGCGCGGGTTGGTGGCGGCCAGGGTCAGTGAGTCCACGCGGTCCGGGAAGAGCCGGTACAGCTCCAGGGCGACCTGCCCGCCCATGGACAGCCCCACCACGCCCACCACGTCCAGGCCCAGGTGGTCCAGGAGGGCGGCCAGGTCGCGGGCGAACACGCTCAGGGAGGTCGTCCCGGGGACGACGCTGCTGCGGCCGTACCCGCGCAGGTCCGGGACGATCACCCTGTATCCGCGCCCTGCGAACGCTCTGACCTGCGGATCCCACATCGTCCGGTCGAAGGGGTGGCCGTGGATGAACAGGATCGGGTATCCGGCTCCGCGGTCGGTGTAACTCACGTCGATCCCGCGCACGGAGGCGGTGTCCGGGGCGTCACTGTTCGCGGTGTTCGTCGTCTCGTGTGCCACAAGAACCGATGCTATTCATCGGCGCAAGACGCCGTTTCACCGGGAGGGGCCGGAGGAGGTGTGTCCGGCCGGCTGAGGGCGCCGCCGCTGCGGGTGTGCGCGCCGATCCGGCACGGACGCGGCGCCCCCGGCTGCGGGAGCCGGGACGGCGCCCGCCCCGTCGCGGCGGATCGGGCGGTGGGGGGTGAACGGGCCGCAGGTGGTCCCTCGGCACCTGCGGCCCGCCGTGCGCCGCGCCCGCCGTCCTCGGGCACGGTGCCCCGTGGCGGGCGGAGCCGCCTGCCACGGGTGCCGGGGCGCGGAGCGCCCGGCTACAGGAGGAGACGCCCCGGGGCGCCGTCGGGTTCGGCCTTGCCCTCCACCCGGTTCACCGGGTTCCTCCCTGGTCGGGGAGGTGCCCCGCGGGCTCCGGGACGGAGGGCTCGGCGGGGTGCCGGTCCGTGTTCTCCGGACCGGCGGTCGGCACGCTCCTGCCCCGGTGCCGTCCCAGGACGAGGGCGACGGCCAGGTAGGGGGTGGCGAAGAGGGCGAAGGCGAGGGCGTGGCCCGTCAGGGCGAAGACCGCCGCGTACAGCAGGTAGGAGGCGCCGGTGAACGCGTCGGTGCCCAGCCCGGCGAGCGAGGTGACCGTGGCACGGCTGGGACCGGTGATGCGGTCCTGGAGCCGGGCGTCGGCGACCACGCCCGTGGTCTGGCAGACACCGAATCCCGCTCCGATCAGCACCCAGCCGAGGAGGCCGCCGAGCAGGGCGCCGGCCCCGATGGCGAACGCCGCCAGTGCCAGCAGGACGGCGAGGACGCGTACCGGGAGGCGCGACGCGGGCCCTGCGAGCAGGCCGCCGAGGGTGATGAACACCCACACCACCAGCACCACGAAGGGGATGGTGGCGGTGGGAACCCCGGCCTCTCCCGCCAGCAGCGGGACGAACTCCTCCAGCATGTCCCAGAACGCGGTGACCACGACGACGAGCACGATCGCGCCGCGCACGCTCCGGCTCGCCCGCGCCTCGGACAGCCCCTCGCGCAGGGTGGCGAGGTAGCCGGCGGGCCCGTCGCCGGGGTCGCCGTCCGCGGTGGCCCCCCGGTGCTCGGGCAGGGCCAGCGCGGCCGCGGCGCACAGCAGGCACGCGGCCACGCTCGCCGCACCGATCGCGGCGTAGCCGCCGTGGGCCATGACGGGGATCGCCAGCAGGGTGGCGGCGCCGACGGCGGCGACCCCCAGCGCGCGGGTCACACCCATGACCCGGGCGTAGCGGTCGACCGCGTCCCGGTGGCCGAGTTCGGTGTAGACCAGGGCCTCGAAGGCCCCGGAGGAGAGCGCGCCGCCGAGCCCCCACAGGACGAAGCCGAGCGCGAACGCCCAGTACCCGGGCAGGAGGAGCCACAGCGAGAACGCCGCGGCGGCGAAGAGCGGTGCGGCGGCCAGCAGGTAGCGGCGGGGCACCACGTCGGCCCAGGCCCCGGCGGGCACGGACGCGACGACGGAGGTCAGGGACCAGATCACGAACAGCGAGCTGATCTGGGCGACGGTCAGCCCGGTCTCGTCGAAGAGGATCGCGTACAGCGGATAGAGGAGGATGAACTCCTCGAAGACCGCGTAGGCGTACAGGGGCCGGGTCAGGCGTGACAGGCTCGCGCCGGGGGCGCGCGTTGGCGGAGTGGCCATGGAAGGTCTTTCGGTCGAGCGGAACAGGGCACCGGGGACGTGGTCGCCCGGTGGTCCGCGTGTTCGGCCCGAAGACCTGGCTGAAACTCAATATCGCTTGCGCATGGACCCAGGATAGGCCTCGGTACCGGTGCGGGCCAGTGCTTTGACGGTCCTGCCGGTTGCCCGGCCCTTCGCTCCGTGCCGCTCTGCGCTCAGGCCCGGTGGAAGGGTGCCGGGGCATGGCGGGCGGGCGCCAGTGGCGGCCGATCAGGGCGGGGGGGACGTGTCCGGAGGGGAGCGGTTCGGGCAGGGACCGGCGGGGCGTGCCTCGGCCGCGGAGCCGGTCAGGCGGAGTGCACCTCGTGGGCCCAGGCCCGCAGCCCTGCGGCGAACCCCTCCCGCTCGGCGGGCGAGAGCCGCTCGAACGCCCTCCGCAGGGGTTGGGCCCGCCGGTTCGCGAAGTCGCGCATGAGCGCCCGGTGCTCCCCGGACAGCGACACCAGGACGCGCCGCCGGTTGGCGGGGTCCTGCCGTCTCGCCAGGAGGCCCACTCTGGACAGGTCGCCGACCAGTTCGCTGGTGGTGGGCAGACCCACCTCCAGGCGGGCGGCGAGCTCGCCCACGCTGAGCTCCTGGCCGCGGGTGAGCTGGGCGAGGACCGAGCCGTGCCGGGCGGTGAGGCGGTTCTCCTGGAAGAGCTGCCGCAGCTCGTCGGGCATCTCGGAGTGGGCGCGGCGGTAATACGTCTCCAGCAGGGGCACGAATCTCAGGGCCGCCTCGAACAGCTCGCGGTCCGGCGTTCCGACATCATCCCCGACCGCGTCCTGGCTCATGGACCGATGCTACCGACCCGGCGGGGCGGGCCGGCCCCAGGTGGGCGGGCCGTCGTGGGAAGGGGCGACGGCCGGGGAGGCGGACGCGGGTCAGTACGCGACGCCGACGGCACGGCGCACGGTCGCCGGGTCGTCCAGGACTCGCAGGAGGGCGTGTGCCAGGTCTGCGCGGCCGATCCTGTATCCGGAGGGCACGTTCCCGCCGACCACGAGCCGGTACGTGCCGGTGGCGGGCTCGTCGGTCAGCCGGGGCGGCCTGACCACGGTCCACGGGGTGTCGCCGGCGGACATCGCCGCCTCCATCCGCGCCAGGTCCTGGTAGGAGTCCCGGAAGATCCGGCCGATCAAGGGCGAGAGCACCGCCCGGTAGAACAGCGGGCTCCCCGGTGCGTGGGGCCCGACCGGGGCCGCGCTCACCGCGACCAGGCGCGTGTCCGGACGGCCCCCGAGCGCGGTCAGGACCGCGCCGATCCAGGTCGTGGCCGGTGATCCTGCCCCGGCCGAGGCGGCGAGGCCCGAGATCACGGCGCCGGTCCCGTCCAGGAGGTCGCGCAGCGCGGCGGGGTCGGGGGCCGCCATCCGGACGACGTGCAGGCGTTCGTGGGTGATCGGCAGTCGGGCGGGGTCGCGCACGAGGGCTGTGACCGGGTGTCCGGCGTCCAGGGCCTGGTGGACGACCTGGCGCCCGGTGCCTCCGGTGGCGCCGAGGACGGTGATGCGGGCGGAGCTCTCGTCGTTCATGGCCGGTTTCCTCTTCCAGGGCGCCAAACAGTTCGTATACACAAACTATACGGCAGGTGGTGCCGGGAACCCCGGTGGCGCCGGGGTTCCCGGGCCCGAGCTGGTCAGGCGCGCCCGCCCGGACCGGACCGACCGAGGTGGATCAGGTACTCCTCCCTGTTCAACGGGTTGCCGTCGGTACGGGCCCGGCGCGGAGGTGTCCCGACCACGGGCCGTACCCGGGTGCGGCGGCTCACCAGGAATCCCTCGCCCCGCGTCAGGCCGGGCAGCGCCGACCGGAACCCGTGGACCGCACGGGCGGGCAGCTCCCCCTCCAGCACCCACACACCGCCCCGGGGACGGGACTCGTGCACGTGGCCGCCCGCGCCGCCCAGCGCCGCCAGGACCGCGCTCAACGCGTCGGCGGGCACCTCCAACTCGAAGGCGTGCACGGGCTCCATCACCCGGGTGCCCGCACGGTGCAGCGCCCGCATGAGCACCAGCGGAGTCAGGCAGCGAAAGTCCCGCGCCGTGCTGGTCGGGGCCACGAAACCGCTGCGGACCAGGGTCACCACGCAGTCGGTGACCTGCCACCCGTACAGGCCCTGGGCCAGGGTGTCGTGGACGGTCTCCACCACGGCGCGGTCGAACGACGGCAGCAGGGCGCCCAGCTCCACCTCGCGGCGGAAGGCCACACCGCTCCCCTCCTCCCCCGGCTCCACCCGCAGTCCCACCGTGGCCACGAACCCGTCCGCGGGCTGCGAGCCGACCGTCTCGACCGCCTCGCCGACACCGCTCGGGCGCTCGACGTGCACGATGGTGCTGCGGTCGAACACCGCGCCCACGCCGAAGTCGTCGGCCAGGGTGGCGGCCACGACCTCCTTCTGCACCTCCCCGTACAGCAGGACCGAGACCCCCTCCCCCGGTACGGTCCGCACGCTGATCAGCGGGTCCTGTTCGGCGAGGGCCACCAATGCGGCGTGCAGGCGGGGCCCGTCGCCACTGTCCTCCGGCCGGGCGAGCGCCTCCAGGGAGGGCCGCGCGAAGCGGGGACCGGGGCCTCCCGGCGCGGGCGGGCCCAGCCGGTCGCCCACGCGCAGGCCGGGCAGCCCCCGGACGCGGCCGATGTGGCCCGCCGTCAGCGCGCGTCCCCGGTCGGACTCGGAGCCCACCACCTCCAGGCGGGTGACGCGGCCCCGGTGCGTGGTGTCCCGGTCGTCGGAGCCGTCGGAGCCGTCTCGGTGGAGGACGACGTGGTCGCGGTTGGCGAGGCGGCCGGACCGCAGCCGCAGGTACCCGGTCTTCTCGCCGGAAGCCGAGCGCTCGATCGCGAACACCGTGCCCTGCGGCTCCCGGCCGGTGTCCCCCGGGTCGGGGGCGTTGACGGGGAACAGGGCGGTGAGGACGCGGACCAGCTCGGGGGCGCCCTCTCCGGTGATGGCCGAACCGAACAGGACCGGGTGCACGAGCCCTTCCGACACCCGAGCCGCCAGCAGGGAGTCGAGCCGGGCCGGGGGCGGGGCCGGGAGGCCGTCGACCAGGCGGGCCAGCAGGACGTCGTCATGCGCGGCCAGGACCTCGGCGATCCCCGCGGCGACCGCCGGGTCGTCCCGGTCCAGGGGCAGGGTGCGCGCGTCGCGCGTGCCCGCGCCGGAGACGCGGTTGAGCGCGACCGCGTCCGGGGAGAGCAGCCGTCGCACGTCCGCGAACACCCCGTCGGGGCGCGCGCCCCGACGGTCGGTCTTGTTGACGAAGAGCGCCACGGGCAGACCCGCGCCCCGCAGGGTGCGCATCAGGACCCGGGTGTGGGCCTGGACGCCTTCGACCGCGGACAGGACGAGGACCGCGCCGTCGAGCACGGACAGGGCGCGTTCGACCTCGGCCACGAAGTCGGTGTGGCCCGGGGTGTCGATGAGGTTGACCTGGACGGGGCCCGCACGAAAGGACGCGACCGCCGTGCGCACGGTGATGCCGCGCTCGCGTTCGATGCGCCCGGAGTCGGTGCGGGTGTCCCCGGCGTCGACGCTGCCGAGCCGGTCGACGGCGCCGGCGTCGAAGAGCAGGCGCTCGGTGAGACTGGTCTTACCGGCGTCGACGTGCGCGACGATACCGATGTTCAGTGTGGCTGGAAGGGATGACAAGAGCGGAAGTGTCCTCGGGAATTCGTTTCCGGATGATGGGCTCGAAAACTCCGTAGGACCGGCGCATCCCGTTTTTCCTCTCTGCGGCTGTCGGTTGACGGTCCGATCCTGGCCCCGTCGCTGATTTCGCGCAACCTGTTTTCCGTTCTGTCCCTTTCCGGTGCGGCGCGGCCCCGGTGTGCGGTCGGCGGGACCGGTCGGCGCATGAGCACCGGACCCCTGGGGTGGGTGGGGGTGCCGCCTCCAACGCGCGCCGGGGAGGCGGTCCTGGGTCGAAGTGCGGGGGGGCGAAGGCCGAGAACCCGGGGTGGGGACCACCGGGCGGAGAAGTGTCACGAAATTGCACTTTGGGGTATTTGGAGTTTTCAGTTGCCCTCGTGGAAATTACTCTCCGATGGGCGCCTGTTTTTACAGTTCGATTGCGCGAACCATACGCAAGCTAGGCAAGGGGAACCGTGGCATCGGTGTTCTCCCAGGGCACGTAGACCTCGGAGCTGTGCGTCACCTCCCGGTCACCCATGTGGACTCAATGTTCACCGTGCGGTGGTTGGGAGGTTCCGTTTCCCGTGGCCGGATAGAGCACGGTCCCCGCCCGCCCCCGACCGGGGTCGGGCGCTCCACGAACCTCAGGAGACCGCGAATGCCGGTAATCCCCTGCACCACCACCCCCGCTCCCACCCCCGCCCTCGTCACCACGGTGACCCCGCCGACCGCTCAGCCGGGGCCGCGGGCGCTCGCAGCGGGCTCCCCCTCCCCCGCCGGAGAGACCGCCCGTACCACCCGCCGCCAGCTCCTGGTGGGTGGCGCGGCCACCCTGGGAGCCGTCGCCCTCTCCTCGTCCTGGGCGCCTGCGGCCCTCGCCGACACCGCCTCCCGGTCGGGGCGGGTCGTGGCCCCCTTCACCCTCGGCGTCGCCTCCGGGGAACCCCGCCACAACGGCGTCGTCCTGTGGACCCGGCTGGCCCCCGACCCCCTGGCCGAGAACGGCCTCGGCGGCATGCCCGACCGGCGCACGGAGGTCGAGTGGCAGGTCTCCAGGGACGAGAACTTCGGACGGATCACCAGCTCCGGCATCATCGAGACCGGTCCCCGAGGCGCCCACGCCGTGCACGTGGAGGTCCAGGGGCTGCGGCCCGGAACGCCCTACTACTACCGGTTCCGGCACGGCACCGAGATCAGCCCCGTCGGCCGGACGAAGACCACCCCCGCCCCCGGCGCACGGGCGGACCGGTTCGCGTTCGCGTTCGCCAGCTGCCAGAGCTACACCCACGGGCACTACACGGCGCAGGCCCACCTGGCGCAGGAGGACCTGGACCTGGTCGTCTTCCTCGGCGACTACATCTACGAGACCGGGGAGGCCGGCAGCGCCGGCCGCCCACATCTGCCCGCCCGCGAGGTCCAGACCCTGGCCGACTACCGTGTCCGGCACGCCCAGTACAAGACCGACGGGGGTCTCCAGGCGGCGCACGCGGCCTTCCCGTGGGCGGTGGTCTTCGACGACCACGAGCTGGAGAACAACTGGGCCGACGGGACACCGTACGGCGGCGAGCCCTCGGAGGGGTTCCTCCAGCGCCGGGCCGATGCGCTCAAGGCCTACTACGAGCACATGCCGCTGCGCCGTTCCCAGCTCCCCGCCGGTCCTGACATGCACCTGTACCGGCGGTTGACCTTCGGCGACCTCGTGGACGTGCACCTGCTCGACACCCGCCAGTACCGGGACGTGCAGGTCACCGACTCCGAGCGCGGAGACCCCTCGCGCACGCTCCTGGGGGCAGACCAGAAGCGGTGGCTGCTCGACGGGCTGTCGTCCTCCCGGGCCCGCTGGAACGTGCTGGCACAGCAGGTGTTCTTCTCCCAGCGTGACTTCGCGGACGGCGCGGCCACCCTCTTCAGCGACGACGCCTGGGACAACTACCAGGTCGAGCGGGACTCCGTCCGGGACGCGCTCGCCCGGGTGCGCAACCCGGTGGTGCTCACCGGCGACGTGCACGCCGGTTACGTCTGCGACGTGAAGGCGGACTTCGACGACCCGGGGTCGGCGACGGTCGCCACGGAGTTGGTGGGCACCTCGTTCACCAGCGGTGGCGACGGGGCCGAGCAGAACCCGGGCGACGCGGTGCAGCTGAGCGAGAATCCGCACATCAGGTTCATCAACCGCAGGCGCGGCTACGTCCGCAACGTCGTGACCCCGACCGAGTGGACGGCCGACTACCGGACGGTGGACTACGTGTCCACGCCGGGCGCTCCCCTCAAGGACCGGGCGCGGTTCGTCATCGGCGACGGTGTCCCGGGCGTGCGTCCCCAGGCCTGAGCGCCCGCCCCCCGGAGCCGTGCTCCCGCGGATGTCTGCGCGGGGGCACGGGCTCCGCCTGTCCCCGGCTCTACGCGCCCGGGACAGGCGGGGCGGGGAGGGTTCGTCGGGGGCGGCTCTCCGCGCACGCGGTCAGGACAGGAGCCGTCCCCGGACCCGGTCGATGTCGTCCGCCCTGACCCCCGCGTCCAGGAGGCGGGCCCGCACGTCCAGCCCCCGGAGGACGCCGAGCACCACTTCGCGCAGGAGGAATGCGCCCCGGTCCTCCCCCTGCGGAATCCCGCGGCCCCGGCCGCGTCCCGATGTCGTCGGCCGCCGATAGCGTTCCCGCCATGAGTTACGCCCTGATGACCTATGTGGTCGACCTCGACACCCTGAACAGCTCCGTCGGTTCGAAGGACGACAAGCTGCGCCGGATGATCGGCGGCCGGTTCAAGCAGCACCTGGCCCACTTCGACTCCCAGTTCGACCACACCGAGGGGCCCTCCATCCGCGACGCGATCCGCGCGGTCATCGAGGGAGGCCCCTTCGACGACCAGCACGGAAGCGTGTACGGCTACGCCTACAAGTGGATCTGCGAGTTCCACGGCCGCGCACTGTTCAATAACCACTTCTCCCCGATGAGGTCCGGGTGGCTGGAGACGGTCGACGAGGGCCTGGCGGAACTGGGCGTGACCGCGGTCAGCGTCGCGGAGTTCAACTACGGCCGGGCGCCGTCGCCGATTCCGGCGCCCGACTTCCTGCCGTGCTACGGGGAGTGGAGCCTCGCCGAGTGCCGGAAGGCCCTCGATCAGTGGGAGGCGGTCACCGACGAGCGCAAGGCCGCCCTCGACCCCTACGTCCTCGAGGCTGCGGAGTCGTGCATGGAGTGGTGCAGGACCGCTGTGGCGGCCGGACGGGGCGTCGCCGGGTTCTTCCACTGATCACCGGGCGGCGTTGCCGGGGACGGGCCCCGTTCAGGGCCGAGCGGGTCGAGGCACCCGTCATCGCCATCGCCCGAGCGTGACCGGCCCCCGGTCGGGGTGGGCCCGTTGCCGACCCACCCCGCCGGAGGGATCCTCGTCGGCTACGAGGTCCGCCCGCCCGCGCAGCAGCCAGAGGCTCCGGTCGGGACAGCGGTCCCGGTGACGGCCTCGGGGGCGGGGACGTCCTCGGCCCTGCCCCTGGTGTCGCTGTCGCCCTTGACCACGTAGACCTCCCAGGGCTCGCGACCGGGGCCGTGGACCCACACCTTGTCCTGCACGGCGTAGCAGCAGGAGGTGTCGTTCTCGGCGAAGGTGGCCAGGCCCGCCTCCTTCAGGCGGCCTGCGGCGGCGTCGACCTGCTCGGTGGTCTCGACTTCGACGCCCAGGTGGTCCAGGCGGGTCTCCTGTCCGGGCTCGCCCTCGATGAGGACGAGCTTGAGCGGGGGCTCGGTGATGGCGAAGTTGGCGTAGCCGGGGCGGCGCTTGGCGGGTTCGACGCCGAACAGCGTGGAGTAGAAAGCCACCGATCCTTCGAGGTCGGCGACGTTGAGGGCGAGCTGGGCGCGGGACATGAGGACCTCCACAGGCCTTGGATCGAAATCTGTCTATGTAACGTTGCGCCTTGCATCGAAGTTTGTCAACATAGACGTATGCCGAATCAAGAGAGCGATACCCCCGTGTCCCCGGGCGCGGTCGCGGACTGCTGCCCGGGGCTGCTGACCGCCCCTCTGGGCGAGGACGAGTCCGTCGAACTGGCCCGCGTGTTCAAAGCCCTGGGCGACCCGGTGCGGCTGCGGCTGCTGTCGATGATTGCTTCCCGCGACGGCGGCGAGGTGTGCGTGTGCGACCTGACCCCCGCCTTCGACCTGGCCCAACCCACGATCTCCCACCACCTCAAACTGCTGCGCGAGGCCGGCCTCATCGCCTCCGAGCGGCGCGGCACGTGGGTGTACTACCGGCTGCTGCCCGCCGCCACCGACCGCCTGGCAGCGATCCTGACCCGCCGCTCCGTCCCGGCGGGCACGTGAGCGCCCCCGCCCGCACCGGCGCGGCCACAGCGGTTGTCGGGCGCCTTCCGACCCTGGACCGGTTCCTGACGGTGTGGATCCTGGCGGCGATGGCGTTCGGTCTGGCCCTGGGGCGCCTGGTCCCCGGTCTGGGCGAGGCCCTGGCCGGGTTCGGTGTCGCCGGTGTCCCGCTGCCGATCGCGGTGGGGCTGCTGGTCATGATGTACCCGGCGCTGGCCAAGGTCCGCTACGACCGCCTGGGCGCGGTCACCGGTGACCGGCGGCTGCTCGTGGCCTCGTTGGCGGTGAACTGGCTGGCGGGCCCGGCGGTGATGTTCGCCCTGGCCTGGCTTCTGCTGCCCGACCTGCCCGAGTACCGCACGGGGCTGATCATCGTCGGACTGGCCCGGTGCATCGCGATGGTCATCATCTGGAACGACCTGGCCTGCGGGGACCGTGAGGCAGCCGCGGTGCTGGTCGCGCTCAACTCCCTGTTCCAGGTCATCGCCTTCGGAGCCCTGGGCTGGTTCTACCTCGTGGCCCTGCCCGGGTGGCTGGGCCTGGAACAGGCCGCTCTGGAGGTGTCGTTCGTCGGCATCTCCGTCTCGGTCGTGGTCTTCCTCGGCGTCCCGCTGCTGGCCGGGTACCTGACCCGCCGCCTGGGCGAGAAGGCCAGGGGGCGGGACTGGTACGAGTCCCGCCTGCTGCCGAGGCTGGGCCCCTGGGCCCTGTACGGGCTGCTGTTCACCATCGTGATGCTCTTCGCCCTCCAGGGCGAGGCGATCACCTCCCGCCCCTGGGACGTCGCCCGGATCGCGCTGCCCCTGCTCGTCTACTTCGTGCTGATGTGGGCCGGGTCGCTCGCGCTGGGCCGCGTGCTGGGCATGGGCTACCCGCGTGCGGTCACGTTGGCCTTCACCGCTGCGGGCAACAACTTCGAACTGGCGATCGCTGTCGCCATCGCCTCCTTCGGCGCCGCCTCCGGTCAGGCCCTGGCCGGAGTGGTCGGCCCGCTCATCGAGGTCCCCGTGCTCATCGGCCTGGTCTACGTCGCGCTGGCCGCCCGGCGCTTCTTCCCGGACGAGGGCTCCACCGGCAGGAGGCCCGTCGACGAAAGGCCCGCAGATGTCTGAGACACCCTCGGTGTTGTTCGTGTGCGTGCACAACGCCGGACGCTCGCAGATGGCAGCCGCGTTCCTGGAGGACCTGGGTGCGGGCCGGGTGCGGGTGCGATCCGCGGGCTCGGCTCCGGCCGGGGAGGTCAACCCCGCGGTGGTGGAGGCGATGGCCGAGGTCGGCATCGACATCGCCGCCAACACCCCCAAGGTCCTCACCGGGGAGGCCGTGCGGGCCTCGGACGTGGTGATCACGATGGGGTGCGGTGACGCCTGCCCGTTCTTCCCCGGTAGGCGCTACCTCGACTGGGTCCTGCCCGACCCCGCCGGGCAGGGGGTGGAGGCCGTGCGGCCCATCCGCGACCGGATCCGACGCCACGTCGAGGAACTGCTGGAGGAACTGGTTTCGGAAACTGCCTGACCGCCGTTGAGGGACGGTTGCGGCCCCGTTCTGCGGGCCGCTGGGGCACCGTGGGGCGACGACGGGCCCCGGGCACCGGAACTCACGTTCCAGCGGTCTTCGCCCGGGGCCCTTCCCGTGCCCGGACCGGGCTGTGCGGTGGAAGTCTCCACCGCGGGCCGGTCAGTTCTCGCTGGGTCCGATCCACGGAGGGAGGTCCCTGTACGGCCACCGCCGCCGGACAGCGTCCTCGGGGGAAAGGTCGCTGTCATGGCTGTGTGCGGGTGCGCTCTCGGAGCGCGCGGCCTCCGTCAGGGGGTCGTTCTCGGATTCGTCGTTCACGCAGGTCCTAGCGGTTGTTTCCGGTGTGGCACTGCGCAGGGTGCCATGGTCGAGGGCTCGTTGTACGGGGAATCCCGAAACTGTTCTTCCCGTCGCCCCCCGACTTCCGACAATCGTGACTTCGGGGTTGCGGGAGAGCGCGTTCCACCTGTGTGGCAGGCGTTGTCGGCCCCGGCCGGGACGCCGCCATGGTCCGGGGCGTCGGCCCGCGCGCTTCGCGGTCTTCCGGATAGCCTGGTCGAGGAGAACAGAGAACCGGACCCCGCCAATTCGCCTGGCGGGGTCCGGTTCTCCGTGTACTGGGCTAGCGCCCGCGCAGTGCGCCCACCAGGGCGCTCCACTCCGGGGCGGGCACCGTTAGGTAGCCGAGGTCCCGGTTCTGGGTGTCGCGGACTCGGACCGCCTCGCCTTCTGACACCTCTACGCACTCCCCACCGTTAGCACTGTGACTGGACTTGTGCCAACGCTTGTCCACTAGGCGGCTCTCCCGCGTAGGGCACTCATGAGCGCGGTCCACTCGGGGGCGGGCACCGCGAGGTGTCCCAGTTCCCGGTTCTGAGTGTCACGGATACCGGTCACCAGGCCCTCTGTGACCTCTACGCAGTTGCCCCCGTTGGCGCTGTAGCTGGACTTGTGCCATCTGGGCGTGTCGGTATTCATGTGAGTGTCCTCAGTACGTCTAGCGAGAGTGCGAGTGGCAGGGAGGCGGCTAGCGCGGAAGTAGCTTGGCTGGAGAGCCTGTCATGCGTAGGCTCCTCGTGAATCACGTTACCGTCAGCGTGGTCGCTGACAACAGCCAGTTCCCCAGTGCGTAGGCGGAAGAGCATCAGTGGGGACGTGGGGCCAAGCAGGATGGTCCCCTCCGGTACGAGATGCACTGCGACGCGCCCCGTCTCAACCCACTCCAAAAGGTAAGCCGCTTGAGTGCGGCGAAGTGATGCCGGGAGGCCGGACACAGCTGCCACAGGAAACACGGCGATCACTTCGAGGTCGGATAGTTCGCCGAGTCGCTCCGTGCGCAGCTTGACCAGACGCGCGAGGTCTTCCGCTGTTGCGAGTGGATGCGCCGTCCGGAACACGCCGCGAGAGACCTCTGAGCTTTGCAGGTACCCCGGCACCAAAGCGGGTGTGACAAGCGTGAGGTGTCGCGCGGAACGCTCGATCGAAACGAGGTCCCGGGCCCATTCTGGCAGCCCTGTTCCCTCTGTTGTTCTCCGCCAAGCAGCCAAGAGTGCCCCCTGGGCCCCAAGGGCTTCGTCCAAGAGCGCAACGTTGTCCTTTTTTGGCGTACCTGATCCCCCTTTCCATCGATTTACGCTGGAATGTGAAGTCCGACTGCGGTCTGCGAGCTGTTGCTGGGTAAGTCCGGCCAGCTCGCGGAACTTCGCAAGGCATTCCTGAAAGGGGGTTTGAGTCATGTAGGGCAGATTAGCAATCCTGTCTCATCTGAACGCGGGGGATCCCATGATTGATGCGAATGCTGTGGGATCCCCACGTGGGGGTGCAATCTAGTCCCAGGCCGCTTGCAAGCCGGGCTGGTCCCAGGGGGTCATATTTTCCACCCCGGACGGTGGGCCTGCTTGGCGAGAAGACTCAATTCTTCTCTGGTGGATGATTTCCAGTGCAAGAAAAGCCTCGACGGTCGAAGTAGAGAGCGACCGCCGAGGCGAAATGCCCCACATGTCCGCAAATGACAAGAGGTGAGACGAATGCAGGATACCGTTCCCCGTACACCCGCGCCAGAACTCCCCCGCAGGATAAGCCTCGCCGATTCCGCCAAATCCGGCATAGAGCTGAACCACACCCCCGCCCATGTGGCCTTCGCGCAACGGTGGGCCTACCACGCAGCCCGCAGCGGGGACCGCACCAACTCCGCCGTGGCCACCGCCGCCGTGGTCCTGGTGGAGAACGCCCACACCCACACCCGCAGCGGCCTGCCCGGCGGCGGTGTACGCCTCGTCCTGACCCGGGGTCCCTTCCTGCTGGCGTTGGAGGTCACCGACGACGGCCCCCGCCCAGGACAGGCGCGCTACCCCCTCCCGCGCACCCGCCCCGACCGCACCGGCCTGCGCCTGGTCGAACACCTCACCATCTACTGGGACTGGGAAGGAACCGGCGGAGGACCCCTGACCGTGCGGGCGATGTTCGAGCTCCCATGAGCCGCTGGACGCCCGCCCACGACCGGACCCACTACCAACAGGCGGAGACCCTGAACCGCACCTGCGCCCCGTACTGGTGGGTGATGTGGTCACCCTCCCTGAGGCTCTACATCGCCTTCTACCGAGGCCCGGCCAGGATCACCCCGCTACGCCACAGCGACCCCGCCCACCTCACCGACCACGCACGCTACGTGGCCCGAGCCCTGGCCAGAGGTCGACCGCCCTGACCTGCCCGACCCCTCATCTCGCGCACCGCGCCACGAGGGACAGCCCACGAACCGGGGTCGGGCGTACTTCCCCGGCCCGACCCCACCCCTGCTCCCCCGCCGGACCCGCCGCTCACCGAGCCCGCACCCGCGGTACAACCCGCACACCCACACGTTCACGAGGAGAACCGATCGTGCCCGCCCCTTCCGCCACCACCGGACTCCTGGAAACCACCGGGGACCTGCTCACCCCCGGCGAGGTCGCCCGCCTGTTCCGCGTCGATCCCAAGACCGTCACCCGTTGGGAGAAGCACGGACGCCTCACCTCCCTCAAGACCCTCGGCGGCCACCGCCGCTACCCCACATCCCAGATCACCGCCCTGCTCACCGCCCATCCCGAGGAGAACGAGATCATCCGCGCACTCGAGGACGTCCACACCCTGGCCACCGACACCGGGGCCCTCACCGAAGCCGCGCGCATCGCCCACCTCATCACCGCCCTCCGCGTCCGCGACTGACCACCCGGGGCCGGAGAGGCGGGGAACTGGACGTGAAGGGGTCGTGGCCGCTCACCCGCCCCGCGGACTGGGATGATCGGGCCGTGAACGATTTCATGACTCCACAACAGATCGCCCGCCGCGCCGCCGCCGCAGTCGACGCGGCAGTCGGAGCGGGACGCGACCTCGGACTCACCGTGAACGACGCGACGGTGCTCCACGACCTGTTCTCCGTCGTCGTCCACCTCGCTCCCTCACCGGTCGTGGCCCGGATTCCCGTCGTCCTGCCGCACACGTCGGACCTCGACTCCGTCACCCGCCGCCAGCGCTCCGAACTGGACGTGACGCGGTGGCTGGCGGACCGGGGGACCCCCGTGATCCCTCCCAGCCCCCTCGTGCCGCGGGAACCCGTGCAGCGCGACGGGCACTCGATGACGTTCTGGGAGTTCGTCGAGGAGGACCGGGCCAAGGAGCCCGACTACGCGGCGAACGCCGAGATCATCGCCGACCTGCACGCCGCGATGCGCGACTACCCGGGCCGCCTCTCGTTCCTGTCCGCGGCCGACCCCCAGTCCCTCGCAGCCGACCTCGCGACACTCGAAGAGCGCCCCGACCTCATCGAGCCGGCCGACCTGGACCGCGCTCTCCGCGAGTGGAGGACCCTGGAACCCCTCGTGCGCTCACGGACGGCGTTCGAGCAGGTGTTCCCGGGGATCGACCTCCAGCCCGTCCACGGCGACTCCCCGCCCGCGAACATCTTCTCCGGGGTGGCGGGGGACCTCTACTCCGACTTCGAGCTGGTCACGCTGGGCCCCGTCGAGTGGGACCTGGCAGCTCTCGGCCCGGAGCTCGAATCCGCCTACGACCGCGGCGCGCGCCGCAACGGTATGAGGGCGTTGGACGAGGACGTCCTGGCCTTCGTGAACGCGGTGGGGATGCTGCGGGCCGTCGCCACCCTCACGCTCGCGCCGCAACTGCCCGCGTTGGTGGGCTACCTGACGCCGGCCGTCGACCAGTGGCGGACGATGCCCTTCGCCGGGGGCCTGGTCTCCCCGGACGGGACCGTGCGGGGGCGCCGCTGACCGGAGGTGGTCGCGGCCCCGGTCCGGGCCGGGTGCCGTCGCGGGATCAGGCTTCGCCGGAGCGCCCGCCCAGATGCCGGGCGAGGAAGCGCTCGGCCGCGCGGTACAGGTCGATCTGGTTCTCCGGATTGAGGAAGCCGTGCCCCTCGTCCGCCTTGAGCATGTACTCGACGTCGACACCGCGCTCGCGCAGCGCCGCGACGATGTTGTCGGATTCGGCCTGCACGACGCGGGTGTCGTTGGCGCCCTGGACGACCATCAGCGGGGTGGTGATCTCGTCCACGCGGGAGATCGGGGAGCGGGCCAGCATGTCGGCCTCCTGATCCGGGTCGGCGGGGTCGCCGACGTAGCGGTACCAGTTGTTGACCAGCGCAGGCCGGATGAACTCCGGCACGGTCCGCATGAAGTTCGCCAGGTCGGAGATGCCGACGACGTCGACGGCCGCCGCGAACCGGTCCGGTGTGAAGGTGACCCCCACCAGCGTCGAGTAGCCGCCGTAGGAGCCGCCGAAGATTCCGACCCGCTCGGGATCCGCGTGGCCCTGCGCCACAGCCCAGTCCACGGCGTCGATCAGGTCGTCGTGCATCTTCCCGGCGAACTCGCCGATCGCGGCCCGCATGTGCGCCCTGCCGTAGCCGGTGGACCCGCGGAAGTTGACCTGGAGCACCGCGTACCCGCGGTTGGCCAGCAGCTGTACGGCCTGGTCGAAACCCCACGCGTCGCGGAACCACGGGCCTCCGTGCACCAGCAGGACCAGCGGCAACCCCGTCGGATCGATCCCGACGGGCAGCGTCAGGTAGGAGGGGAGCTCCAACCCGTCGCGGGCGGTGATCGTCACCGGCCGCATCGGGGCCAGCGACTCCGGGTCCAGACGGGGATAGGGCCGGAACAGCAGCCGCGACTCACCGGTGGCGTGGTCGTAGAACCACGTCGCACCCGGATCGCGGTCGTGCGTGAACGAGACGACCCACCGCTGTCCGCCGTCGTCCGAGGACAGGTGGCCGGGGGTGCCGTCCGACAGCGCCTCCACCTCCTTCAGCACGGCGGCGAAGTCCGCGTCCAGCGGTCGGATCACCTGCTTCTCACCCAGGTAGCGGACGCCGAGCAGTTCGCCGGTCCGGCGGCTGCGGATCAGCGGTGACCCGGCCTGGGCGACCGAGCGGCGCGTGCCGTCGAGGTCGTGGACCGGGTGGCTGTCGACCTCGGTCTCCTCACCGGTGGCCAGGTCGATCAGGGCCAGCCGCATCCGGTCGCCGCCGGTGAAGGAGCCGACCCAGACTCCGGTCCCGTCGGCGGTGAGTTCGATCGGGAAGAGGCCCAGCGGGTGATCGTCCCCGTCGAACACCGCGATCGGGTCCGGGTCGCCCCCGTTCCAGCGGGACAGCACGATGGCGCCGTCGTCGGCCATGGTGAGGGAGAGCGGTTCGCGTTCCCGGGTGAGCAGCCAGTCCAGGACATGGCCGGGGTTCTCCGCGAGCACGGTGAGCTCGCCGGAGGCGATGTCGAGCTCGACCAGGTCCATCTCGTCGGCCTTGCGGTGGTTGATCTGCATCAGCACCGTCCCGGGCCGCCCGTGCGGCTGACTGTGGTTCAGCACCCGTGCTCCCGGGAACGGCGTCAGGTCGACGGCCGGCGCGGCCGGCACGTCCAGGTCGACCCGGTAGAGGTGGTGGTTCTCGTCGCCGCCGGTGTCCTGGGAGTAGATCAGCCGGCGCGCGTCGTGGGTCCATTCGTAGCGCAGCACGCTGCGGGTCTCGTCGGCGGTCACGCAGCGCGGCTCGCCGTCGGGGCGGCCGGACGGGTCGAGGTCCTGCACCCAGACGTTGAGCCGGTTCCTCCACGGCGCCAGGTAGGCGATCCGGGTCCCGTCCGGCGAGATCGACGCTCCGGAGCGCTCGGGAGATCCGAGCAGGTCCTCGACCGGGATGAGGCCGGGCATGGCCATCGGGTGTCCTTCCGTCGTTCCTGTGAGGCGGTAGGACCAGGACAATCGATGCCGTCGCGGCACACTCAACAGCGAACGCGGGTGACCCCGGTCACTTTCGTGCCGGGGGGTCCCCGACGCTCAGAAGCGGAAGCGCAGCACCCGCATCATGCCCCGGACCGACGGCCAGCGGGACAGCACCCGGTACAGGGAGCGGAAGGCCTTCTCGGGCACGGACGCGTGGTCGCCGATCATCTCGTAGTCGCCGGTGAGCGCCAGGCGCGGGTACCAGCGCTCGGGCATGCGGGGGTCCTCCACGGCGTACATGTCATAGCCGAACACCTTCGCCAGGCGCCCCACCGGCGGGGAGACGACGTCGAAGACCATCTCGCCGCCCGCGGGGAAGCGCTCCAGGAGACGGCCGAGCAGCGCGCGGGTCTCCTCCGGCCGCAGGTACTCCAGCAGGCCCTCCGCGACCACCAGGACGGGCGCGTCCGCGGGGATCTCCGCCAACCAGTCGGACTCCGTCGCCGACCCGGCGAGGAGCCGGTAGCGCGCGGGTTCGGGCAGGACCCGGCGGCGCAGTGCGACGACGTCCGGCAGGTCCGTGTCGATCCAGCGGCCGTGTTCGGGGGCGCCGATCCGCAGTGCGCGGGCGTCCAGCCCGCAGGCCAGCTGGAGGACCGTCCCTCCCGGGTTCGCGGAGATCCACTCGCGGACCCACGTGTCGATCCGGCGGGCGCGGAGCAGGACGAAGTAGCGGTCCCCCGCGACGCCCAGGAGGTCGCGGCGGTCGAACTCCAGGCGGTCCATCACGTCCACGGCCCACACGTCGCCGAGGACCGGTTCGGCGTTCCGGAAGTCGAGAACCTTGTGGTAGACGGTCCATAACAGGGTCTTCTCGACCTTGCTCAGCCGTACCCGCACCTTGTCCGCGCCCTGGTCGGCGACGTCGCCCCCACCCATGCCCGGCATCCTCTCGCTCGGCGATCGATGACCGGTTCCCTACCCGCCACCGCCCGCCGGACGCGCGGGATCGAGGGGGGTCGAGGCCGCTGAAGCCGTCCGGCGCAAGCACCCGCGCGGAGACCGCCCGCACCCCGCGGACCGACCGGGGGTAGGGGGTGTCTCCTGGCCGTCGGGGGCACCGGTCCACGCATCGGAGCTGAAACTGCCCGGCAGGCCCGGGAACCCGCTGCCGATCGAGCCGGTCTCGATCTCGCCCTCTCCCGAGAAGGAGCCGGTGGACGCCTACGGGAGTTCGCACGTGTCCTGTGCACCCGCGGCTCGCTGACGATGGTGCCCACGTGCTCGACCCAGGCGGAGAACATCCGCTCACGCGCACGGGGGAACCCCGTAAGCCCCCGGTGACCCCGGGACGGCAGGAGCTGCGGAGTACACAGGTCACTCGATCAACAACCCCTGTCAGTCGCCCGCGGTCAAGCGCTCAAGGAGGGTCAGCGCGTCCGCGCTGGCCGTGTCACGTCGGTCGACGGTCGCGACCACGACGGTCTGGTCCGGCTCCCGTGCGACGACGAGAACCTGCTGGGCCACCGTGATCGGGCCCACGTGCGGATGACGCAGCTCATAGCGGCTCGCCTCGCACGGCCTGACATCGTGCTGGTGCCACAGTTCGGCGAAGTCCGGGCTTCGCAGCGACAACTCACTGACGAGCGTCGCCAGGGCGGCATCGTGCGGGCGCCGTCCAGCCACGGCACGGAGATTCCCCACCACCGCCCGCGCCTTGCGATACCAGTCCGCGTAGAGCACACGAGTGCTCTCCTCCAGGAAGACCAGGCGGGCCATGTTCGGCCGTGCTCGCGGGTCGCCGGGAGAAAGGGGATCGAGGTGGGGCGCCAGCAGGGCGTGCCCCATGGGGTTCCAGGCCAGCACGTCGGTGCGTGCGCCGAGCACCAGTGCCGGCGTTGTTCCGAACGAATCCAGCAGTTCGTTCGTCGCCTCGTCCACGTGTTCCGCGGGGGCGGCGTCCGGTGCCGCGGTGGTGGGACGGTGGCCGGCCAGGCGGAGGAGGTGCTCGCGTTCGAAGGAGTCCAGTTGCAGCGCGTTCGCGAGCGTGTTGAGGACGGATGCCGACACGTTGACCGGCGTGCCCTGCTCGAGCCGGGTGTAGTAGGAGACGCTGACCCCGGCGCAGTAGGCCACCTCCTCCCGCCGCAAACCTCGTACCCGGCGCCGCTCGTCCCTGGGATAACCGATGTCCTCGGGACGCAGCCGTGAGCGGCGGGCGTACAGGAACTCGCCGAGTGTGTTCGTATCACCGTCCATGCGTCGAGTGTGCCTCCGAATCCCTCCACGTGACTACCACTGCCGGTGGTACCTCCGGCCTGGTCTGGATACGACGGCCGTGAGCACGGGAGAGTGCAGGTCATCGAACGTTCGACGGTATGGGGAGCCACAACATGTCCGATATCACCCTCGGCGACGTCACGGTCGCGAGGATCGACGAGTACTACGGACCCGTCGGGCTGAGGCCCACGGAGTTCTTTCCGCAGAGCAGCGCAGAGGTGTGGGAGCGCAACGAGTCCTGGCTGGCGCCCGACTTCCTCGACCCGGAGAGCGGCATCTGCCGTTCCGCCATCCAGACCTGGCTGATCCGCAGTGAGGGGCGCACGATCCTCATCGACACCGGGGTCGGGAACGGCAAGTACCGCCCCTACTCTCCGGTGTGGAGCTACCTCGACTCCCCCTACCTCCAGAACCTGGCCCGTGCCGGGGTCCGCCCCGAGGACGTGGACGTCGTCGTGAACACCCACCTGCACGTCGACCACGTGGGCTGGAACACGCGTCTGCGCGACGGGGAATGGGTGCCCACCTTCCCCAACGCCACGTACCTGATGCCGAGGCGCGACTTCGAGTTCTGGGATCCCGAGGGACCCCACCGCCCCCATCTGGGCCGAGGCAACCAGAACGTGTACGAGGACTCCGTCGCACCCGTCGCCGCGGCGGGGCTGGTGGAGCTGTGGGACGGGTCGTACCGGATCGACGGGAACCTCACCCTTGAGCTCGCCCCGGGGCACACGCCGGGGTCGTCGGTCATCAGGCTCGAATCCGGGTCCGACCGCGCCGTCTTCATCGGTGACCTCGTCCACAGCGCCCTCCAGTTCGTGGAGCCCGACACCAACAGCTGCTTCTGCGAGGATCCGGTCCTGGCCCGTCATACGCGTCGGCGCGTCCTGGGCTGGGCGGCGGACCACAACGCCCTCGTTCTCCCCGCCCATCTCGGCGGCCACGGTGCGGCCGAACTGGTCCGCGACGGCGAGTCCTTCGCCCTCAAGGGGTGGGCCCCGTTCGAGCGTGTGAGCGTCGAACGATGAGCCCCTCCCGCGACACGCAGGCAGACCCGATTGTCACCACCGAATCCGGAGCGGCACGAGGCAGCTCGGTCGGTGGCGTGCTCGAGTTCCGCGGAATCCCCTACGCCGCGACACCGACCGGGGCCGCACGGTTCCGCCCTCCCGAGCTCCACCCGGGATGGCAGGGTGTCCGCGACGCGAGGTCCCCGGGGGCCACCGCGCCGCAGGCGAACCGGAAGGGTTTCGGCGGGCTCGACATGCGTCCCTACTTCGGACCGGGATGGGTCCGTGGCGAGGACTCCCTGACGCTCAACGTGTGGGCACCGGCGCAGACCGCGGGAGGGCTGCCGGTCATGGTATTCGTCCACGGTGGTGGGTTCGTCTCCGGTGCGATCGACGCGGCGCTCTACGACGGGAGGGCCTTCGCGCGGGACGGCGTGGTGCTGGTCACGGTCGCTTA
Organism: Nocardiopsis codii; assembly: GCF_036327455.1. Classification (NCBI taxonomy): domain Bacteria; kingdom Bacillati; phylum Actinomycetota; class Actinomycetes; order Streptosporangiales; family Nocardiopsidaceae; genus Nocardiopsis; species Nocardiopsis codii. Next base: position 80,222 of record NZ_JAUZMY010000005.1, read on the forward strand.
CCGCCTCGGCGTCACCGGTTTTCTCGATCTACCCGGCGCTGAGCGAAATCGCGGTCTCCTGGACGTCGCAGCAGCCCTGGAATGGGTCCGGCGGAACATCACCGCCTTCGGCGGCGATCCGGACAACGTCACACTCTTCGGTCAATCCGCCGGTGCCACGATCGTGTCGGGAGTGATCGCGCGGAGAGCGGCGGAAGGCACCTTCCGGCGCGCGATCGTCCAGAGCGGAAGCGGCACGGGCGCGTTCACGCCAGAACAGGCGGCCCGGGTCACGGCGGCCGTCGCGGACCGGCTGGGCGTCGCGGCCGATCCGATCGGGTTCGCCGGAGTCCCGGACGAAGACCTGGTCGAGGTGCTCGGAAGCGTGGGAGCGCTGGATCTGACCACCTCGTCCGCGTTCGATCCCCTGGCCGGCCTGAGCCCGATCGGTCTCGTCCTGGATGAGCAACCCGCCATGTCGATCGCGCGCGGAGCCGCGGACCACATCGACCTGTTCGTCACGACGAACGCCGAAGAGGGGAACCTCTACCTCGCCCCACAGGGGAACCTCACGACCTCGACCGACGCCGACCTCTCGATCGCCGCTCGGGTGCACCCCGACCCGGAGGGGCTGATAGCCGCGTACCGCCGCAACCGTCCCGCTGCCGGCGCGGGAGAAATACGTGCCGCCATCCTGGGCGACGCGCTGTTCGGAGACGGATCGCGCCGTCTGGCCGACGCCCACGCGGAACGACCGGGCGGACGCACCTGGGCTGCCCTGTTCTCCTGGAGGCCGGACACCCTCGACGGGGAACTCGGAAGCGCACACACCGTGGAGCTTCCCTTCGTGTTCGACACAGTCGACGCCCCGGGTGTCCGCGGGGCGGGAGCACTCCTGGGGGAAGGCCCCGTCCCAGTCGAGCTCGTCGATTTCGTGCACGGAAGCTGGGTGCTGTTCGCCACCTCGGGAGAACCCGGTTGGGAGCCGTACACGCTCGGGCGACGCGTGACCCAGATCCTCGAGGTCCCGCCGTCCTCGTCCGGAGATCCCCGTCGGGACGAACTCTCGGCGTGGTCGTCGCGATGAGCCGGTGAGGGCGGATTCCAGCGGTCGTCGCAACACGGAAAGTCGGTAGTTCGCCGTGAGGAGCTCGGCCAGACGCACGGCTGGGGTGTCCCGGCCGAGCGTCTGGCGTGGGCGCCCGGACACGGGGCCGTTCCCCGCGCCCAGGCGCCCTCCACCCACGGATGGAGAGAGCCGGCACCGGCCGGCGCCGCATTCTCCCTGCGCTCACTGCCCCTTGCTGTCGGGGCTGATCCACAGCGCCTCGGCGGCCACCAGGCCGAGGGCCTGGGCGCGCTCGGGAGCGCCCTCACCGGGGCGCACGGCGATCTGGAGGGACCCGGCGAAGGGCTGGCGCTCGACCACCTCCACGTTCATCCCGATGCCGATCTCGATGTCGGCCAGGTAGCGGAGCAGTTCGGGGTCGGTGTCGTTGACGCGCACGATGACACCGCTGACACCCTCGTCGGCGTTGGACAGCAGCACGGACTCGCGCTCGACGATGTGCCCCTCACGGGTGGGGATGGGGTCGCCGTGCGGATCGACCACGGGGTTGCCCAGGTGAGTGGCGATGCGGTCCACGAACTTGTCCGACACGACGTGTTCGAGGATCTCGGCCTCGTCGTGGACCTCGTCCCAGGAGTAGCCCAGCTCGGCGACCAGGTACGTCTCCAGCAGCCGGTGGCGGCGCAGTACCGACAGGGCGGCCCTGGTTCCGGGCTCGGTGAGGCTGACCGCGCCGTAGCGCTGGTGCTCCACGAGGCCGAGTTCGGTGAGCTTGCGCAACATCCCCGAGACCGAGGAGTTGGACACCGACAGGCGTTCGGCCATCCCGGAGATCGTCACCGGTCCGGTGCCGCGCTCCTGTAGGTCGTAGATGACCTTCACGTAGTCCTCAGCCGACGTGGACGGTCGTGTCGGTGTGTTCCCCATGGTCGCAACCGTATCGCGGACCGCCCGCAGGCAACGATTTCCGCACCGGTCCCGTGGCCGGTGCCGGTGCGGAACGAGGGCGGGTTCAGTCGGGGCAGCTCTGACCGGTCCGCCCCAGTGCCGGGCGTCCGCGCGACACGGTCCGCGTCCCGGCCGCGCCGATCTCGCGCATCTGCACCGAGCCGCAGGCGCAGCGCACCCACACCGTGAGTCCGTGGACCGTGACGTGCTTGGACATCACCAGGAACGGCTGATCGTCGGGCCATCCGCAGTGGGGGCAGACAGTGGTCATCGCACACCTTCTCCTTCGGGGTCTGACACCAGCCTCACTCCCTGAACTGTTAAAGTCCAGGTTGAATTTCTGCATGGTTATGTGAAGAATCAAGTACATGATCGACCTCAGGCGCCTCCGTATCCTGCGGGCCGTCGCCCACTACGGGACGGTGACCGCCGCCGCCAACGCCCTGCACTTCACCCCCTCCGCCGCCTCCCAGCAGATCCGCCAGCTGGGCAGGGAACTCGACGTCACGCTCCTGGAGCCCGACGGCCGCGGCGTGCGGCTCACACCCGCCGCGCGCACCCTGCTCGACCACGCCGACGCCATCCACACCCGGTGGGAACAGGCGGAGGCGGAGATGCGCGGACTGGGCACCGAGCCCTCCGGGCTCCTTCGGGTGGCCGCGTTCCCCATGGCCGTGTCCAGGCTGCTCGCACCCATGGCCGCGGCCCTGACCGCCGAACACCCCAGGCTGGACGTGCGCGTCCTGGAGGCCGAACCCGGCGAATGCCTGGACCTGCTCTTCCGGGGCGGGATCGACGTGACCGTCATCGAGGCCGCCCCGGGCGCTCCGCCTGTCACCGACGCCCGCTTCGACCAGGTCCCGCTCCTGGACGACGTCTTCGACCTCGTGGTGTCCGACCGCCACCGGCTCGCGCAGCGCACGAGCGTCGCGCTCGCCGAGACCGCCGCCGAGTCGTGGGTCCTGCCCCCGTCCGGCACCACCTGCCACTCGCACACCATGACGGTCTGCGCGGCGGTCGGCTTCACCCCCGACGGATCCCACCAGGCCCTGGCCTGGGGCTCCGTCGCCAGCCTGGTCGCGCACGGGCTGGGGGTGGCGCTCATCCCCCGCATGGCGGACATCTCCCCCGACCTGCCGGTCACACGCATCCCCCTGGAGGGCCCCTACGTCCCGGCGCGCAAGCTGCTCACGTGCATCCGCGAGGGTTCGCGGCAGAACCCCGCGGTGGCCGCAGCCCGGACCGAACTCCAGAGGCTCGCCGCCACAGCCACAGCCACAGCCACAGCCCCCGCCGCTGTCGCGGCGATCGCCTGACGGCGGACGCCGGGGAGTGCCGTCGGGCCCCGGCCGCGGACACCGGCAGGGGGCCGCTCCGCACGGAGCGGCCCCCTGCCCTGTGCCCGCCATGGGCCGGGGCGAGCCCCCGATCCCGACCCGTGGTCCCTCGCCCCCGCCGTCAGGCGTCGCCGGCTCCGCGCCGGAGCCGGATGACGGGGATCGTGCGGTCGGTGGCCTCTTCGTACTGCGCGAACCCCGGGGCGGCGGTGATGACCTGCTGCCAGATCCGGTCGCGTTCGGAACCGGTGACTTCCTCGGCGGTCACCGGGAACTCGCTCCCGGCGACCACCACGCGCACCCGGTCGGGGTGGGCGCCCAGGTTGAGGTACCAGACGGGGTGCTTCGCGGCGCCGGCCGCGGAGGCGATGATCGCGTAGTTCCCGTCCTCCAGAGGGAAGTAGGCGACCGGTGTCTCGCGTTCCTGCCCGGTCTTCCTGCCGACGGTGATCAGGACGAGCGCGTTCATCCCGGTCGGCCCGCTGCCGCCCCCGCGGATGTCGGCGATCACGCCCTCGTTCATCTGGCGCATCCGGTCGGCGGGGGGCAGCTGCGCGCCGCGGCTGCCCTGGGGCGTGTCGAAGCCCATGGTGACTCCTTCTCGATAGGTGGTCGAGACCGTCGGTGCGGCCCCCGGTCGGGCGCGTGCGGACGCCGCCCGGATCATCGCCCTGCCCCTGCGGCGGTCAGCCCAGGGCCGGGTAGTCGGTATACCCGCGTGCGCCGCCGCCGTAGAAGGTGGCCCGGTCCGGCTCGTTGAGCGGTTCCCCGGCGGCCAGACGTGCCGGGAGGTCGGGGTTGGCCAGGAAGAGGGCCCCGTAGGAGACCAGGTCCGCGGTACCGTTCCGCACCAGGCCGAGCGCGTCCGGGCCGGCCGGGACGCGGGAGCCGGTGCCGGGGTTGAGGAGGAACGTGTGCGGCCACGCGGCGCGCAACCGGCCGGTGAGCTCCCGGCCGGCCTTCTCCACCAGGTGCAGGTAGGCCAGGCCAAGCGAGGCGAGCTCGGTCACCAGCGGGACGTAGGTCCCGGCCAGGTCCGCGTCATCGGTGACGTCGTTGAAGGTGCCGCCGGGCGAGAGCCGGACACCGGTCCGGTGGGGGCCGACGGCGGCGGCCACCGCACGGGCGACCTCGACGGTGAGTCTGATCCGGTTCTCCACGGACCCGCCCCACCGGTCCGAGCGCCGGTTGCTGTTGACCGCCAGGAACTGGTGGAGCAGGTATCCGTTGGCACTGTGGACCTCGACACCGTCGAAGCCCGCGGCGATCGCGTTGCGCGCCGCGTCGGCGAAGTCCCGGACCGTCCGGAGGATCTCCTGTTCGGTCAGTTCCCGCGGGGTGACGAACTCCGCCATCCCGTCGTGGGTGTGGACCCGGCCCTCGGCCCGGACCGGCGACGGCCCCACCGGTACCAGCCCGTCGGGCAGCAGGGCCGGGTGGCCGATCCTGCCGGTGTGCATGAGCTGGGCGAAGATCACCCCGCCTGCGGCGTGGACGGCGTCGGTGACCGTCCTCCACGCCTCGACCTGTTCGGCCGAGTGCAGCCCCGGGGTGTTCGGATACCCCTGCCCGACGGCCGAGGGCTGGATGCCCTCGGTGATGATCAGGCCCGCGCTCGCGCGCTGGGCGTAGTACTCGGCGGTCAGCGCCGTCGGGATGCGCTCCGGCTCCTGGGCGCGGCTGCGCGTCATGGGCGCCATCACGATCCGGTTCCGCAGTTTCGTGCCCGCCAGGTCGTAGGCCTCGAACGCCGTGGTCATGTCCTTCTCGCCTTCTCCTGCCGCGGAGCCGGGACAACCTGCTCCGGGGGGTTTGTTGTCCGGCCAAGTAAAACACCCCCGGAGGCGGGTTATTCCAGGGCATGTGTCTTCTCTCCAGGGAATCTATGGTGGTGACGCAGGGTTGCACGAGTACCTGGCCGGTCAAGGAAACCGCACCGGGAAGACGACGCGTTCGCGTGAGAGGGACATCATGTGCAGCACACCCGCAGGGCGTTCCGACGAGTGCGGCCCCTCCCCCCGGCCCTCGGTCACCGAGCGGCCGGGGCCGGTCAGCCACGCGATCGTGCGCGTGGCGCGACTGCACCGCATGCTCGCGGGCCAACTGCTGCGCCGCGTCGGACTGCACCCCTCACAGGAGCTGGTCATGATGCAGCTGTGGGAGGCGGGGCCGCAGAGGCTGAGCGACCTCGCCCGGCTCCTCGGCACGGACGCCGCGACCATGACCCGTACCGTCCAGCGGCTCGAACAGGGCGGGTTCGCCAAGCGCGCGCCCAGCCCGACCGACGGGCGGGTCACCATGGTCGAGGCCACCACGGCCAGCCAGGGCCTGCGGGCCGAGGTGGAGCGGGTGTGGGAGGAGCTCGAACACAGCGTCGCCGGCGACCTCGACGGAGCCGAGCGCGACGGGGTCCTGACCGTGCTGGACCGGATGGAGCAGAGCCTGGAGCAGACCCTCGGGCGGGTCCGCACCCAGCAGGAGTGACCCGGCGTCCCGGGCCCGGGGCCCGTGTCGCGTCCGCGGTCCCGCACGGCCTGACGGCGGAGCACGGGCGCCGTCGCCGTGTGCCGGTGTTCCTCCTCGCCGGGGCCTGACCCGAGGACGCCGGAAGGACGCCGGAGAGACGTGGCCCCGGCCGCCCGAGCGGGATCATGAGAACGGCTGACACTTCAGCCCCCGGGTCCGAGTGCGCCCCGTTCCCGCCCCGAACACGACCGGGGTACGGCCTCCGTCGGGGACGGCTCCGCTAGCATGCCGCAGATGACGGCCCTCCACCGCGATCCAGGGCCCGGTGTCGCCCCGGGCGCCGAGCACGAGTACGCCGCCTGCGCCGACCTGTGGTCCCGGGCCCTCGCCCACCGCGACGGGACACCGCCCGACCCGCTCGTCCGGGAGCGGGTGCTGCGCAAGCTCGGCCAGGAACCCCACCTGCTCCTCGTGCTGCGCCCCGACCAGGACGGCGATCCGCTGGGCTTCTCCCTGAGCTTCCCGCCCGCGGGCCCGGAGCCGTCGCGCACCGCGCACCTGGCCTACCTCGCGCTGGACCCCGGCGGCCAGGGGCGCGGGTGGGGGCGGCGCCTGTTGGCCGCCACCCTGGAGCGCCTGTCGGGGACGGCCGACGCGGTCGTCCTGGAGGTCCTTCCGGACAACACGGCCGCCCGCGCCCTCTACGAGTCGTCGGGGTGGCGGGCGGTGGGCGAGGGCCGGTTCGCGGACTCCGGTCGGCCCAACGTCGTCTACCGCCGCGACCTGGACCGCCGATGACCAGCGCCGGACCTCCGCCGCGGTCTCCGCGACCAGCCGCGGTTGCGCCGCCTGCTCCTCGCGGGTCGGCGCGTCACCCACGACGGTGGAGGAGAACCCGCACCGCGGGGACGGGCACGGCTGCTCCGGCCGGAGGCGGCGGCCCGCCTCCTCGGTCCTGCGACTGAGCCCGTCCCGTCGCGGCCGGGATCAGGGCGCGAAGGTGGGATCCGGCACCACGGTCACGTCCAGGACCAGCGGTTCGCCACGGTCGGCGAGCCCGGGGACGACCTCGTCCAGGACCCGCACCAGGTCGTCGTGGGTGGCGACCTCCACCGCCGGGCAGCCCAGCCCTCGGGCCAGGGCCGCCAGGGACACCTCGCCGAACGCGGGCCAGGGAGGCTTGCCTCCGCGGTGCTCCGCGAGGCGGTCCATGATCGCGTAGCGGCCGTTGGACAGCACGACGAAGAGCACGCCGGCGCTGTAGCGGGACGCGCTCCACAGCGCCTGCACCTGGTAGAGAGCGGACCCGTCGCCGACGACCGCCACCACGGGGCGTTCCGGGGAGGCCATGCGCACCCCGGTGGCGGCCGGCAGCGCGAAACCGAGTCCGCCCATGGCGGCCGACAGGAAGCCCAGAGGGGAGCGGGCGGGTAGCAGCCGGTGCAGCAGGGGGCGGCTGGAGGGGGTCTCCTCGACCACGACCGTGTCCGGGGTGATCCGCTCGGCGAGAGCCCGCAGGACGTGGGCGGTGCGCAGGGGTTCGCCCTCCGCCGGCAGCTCCCCCTCTTCGGGAGCCTCCGCGGTACGGGTCGGAGGGGGCGTGGGGCGTTCGCGCACCAGGTCGGCGACCACGGCCGTGAAGGCCGCGACCGGTGCGATGACGGCGAGCTCCGCCGGCCCGCGGTGGGCCTCGGCGGGGTCCTCGGAGACCATCGCCAGCCGGGTGCCGGGGTCCGTGAGCGGGCCGTCGGCGTAGATGTACTGGCGGAAGACGGGGGCGCCGGCCGTGAACACCGCGTCGTGGCCGCGCAGCGCCTCGCGCAGACGGGAGCGCTCGGCGGGCAGGTGCCCGGCGAACAGCGGGTGGTCCTGCGGGAACCCGGCGCGGGCGCCGAAGCTCTCCTGGTAGACGGGGGCGTCCAGGCGTTCGGCCAGGGAGGTCAGGGCCGCCCACGCGGGGGCGTTGTCGGCCCCGGCCCCCACCACCAGCGCGGGGCGTTCGGCGCCGTCCAGGAGTGCGGCGACCTCGGCCGCCGCCCCGTCGTCGGGGGCCACGTGGGCGGGGCGGGCCACCCGCACCGCCGCGGCCCGGGGCTGTTCGGGGTCCACCGGCTGCGACCAGTCGTCCATGCAGACGATGACCAGGACGGGGCCGCGGCCGTGCGCCGCCTCGTGGTGGGCGCGCACGACCGCGCCGGGCACGTCCTGGGCCCGCAGGGGCTGGTGGACCGCGACCGGGTAGTCCCCGGCGAGCCCTTCGAGGCGTCCGGCCAGGAAGGGCTCGTGCTCCAGATGGCGGCGGTCCTGCTGGCCGACCAGGACCACGAGCGGTGCGCGGTTGACGCGTGCCGTGGCCAGGGCGCCGACCGCGTTGCCGAGCCCGGCGGTGGTGTGCAGCTGCACCATCGCGGGCCGGTCGTGGGCGAGGGCCCATCCGGTGGCCATGCCGACCACGGAGCCCTCGTGCAGCCCGAGGACGAAGTCGATGTCGTCGGGCAGGTCCACCAGGAACGGGACCTCGGTGGAGCCGGGGTTGGCGAAGACCGTGGTCATGTCCAGTTCGCGCATGGCGTCCAGCGTCTGCTCGCGAACGGTCGGCCTCGTCTGGTCGGGCACGGTGCCCCTTCTCTCGGTCGGTGTGACTGGTCGGTCCGGTTGAGCGGCGCGAGGGCCGGTCAGCGGTACAGGGAGGCCAGGTCGGCTTCGGTCCCGATGAGGCCGTCCTCCAGCATCAGGTCGGCGAGGATGCCCACGGACTCCTCGTTGACCGCCTCGGGCCAGCGGGGCAGTCGGATGTCGGCCAGGGCGGCCGCGTCGATCTCGGTGTACTCGCCGAGGGTGCGGCGCACCTCGTCCGGGTTGGCCTCGGCGTAGGCGAAGGACTCCTGGAGGGCGGCCTCGATGTCGTCGATGAGCTCGGGCTCCTGGGCCAGCATCTCCTCGGAGGTGAAGTAGGTAGCCACGGACAGCTCGGGGTGGGTGTCCACGAAGTTGGAGGCGATCTCGCGGTTGCCCGCGTCGAGGGCCGCGGTGGTGAAGGGCTCGACGAGCCAGGCGGCGTCGATCTGGCCGTTCTCCAGTGCGGGGATCATGTCGGGGAACGCCATCTCGACGAACTCGATGTCGGAGGGGTCGCCGCCCGCCTCGCGGACGGACTCCCGGACGGTGGTGTCGCCGATGTTGAGGAGGTTGTTGGCGGCGACCGTCATGCCCTCCAGATCGGCGGCGGTCTCGACGGGGCTCTCGTCCCGGACGAAGACGGCGCTGAAGTCCGCCCCTTGTTCCCCGTTGCTGGAGACGCCGTTGGCGAAGACCTTCAGGGGCAGCCCCTGGTCCCGGGCGACGAGGAGGGAGACGGTGTTGCCGAACGCGAACTCGAAGTTCCCGCTGACCACACCGGGGATGGCGGCGGCCCCGCCCGAGCCGGGCTGGATCTCCAGGTCGATGCCGCGGTCGGCGAAGAAGCCCTGGTCGACGCCGAGGTGGAGGGGGGCGACGTCCACGATGGGGATGGCTCCCGCGGTGATCCGGCGCAGCTCGCCGTCCCCGCCCTCCTCACCGCCGCCTGAGCAGGCGGTGGCGAGGACGAGTACGGCGATTCCGCTGAGGGCCGTCAACTGTCGGCGCATCTGTGTCTCCTGAGTCGGTCGGCGGTCGGGAAGGGGGCTCACCGCGCAGACGGTTCGGGGGAACCGGTCGGGGTGCACGGCACCCGATCTCACGACAGTCCACGGATGTACGTTTTGCGAACAAGTGTGCTCAAAGCGAACATAGGTGATCCAGGTCACCGGGGTCAAGGTCGTGATCCCAGGTCCCCGCCCCGCGCCCGGGCTCGCCCCTGCACGAATCCGCCGCTGCCCCCCGATCGACCGCCCGACGCCGCCGTCATCCCCAGGCCGTACACCTCGCCCGACTCCGGGGGTGAACATGCACCGATCGTTAACACGCGCCCCGTTCCCCTCCCCCGGACGTCTCACTACCCTGGGGGCTCGCACACCCCCGCTCCCCCAGGAGAAACCCATGGCCGAGGATCCCGGTATGTCCCGACGCGGTGTCATCGGCGGCCTGAGCGCCGCCGGGGCCCTCACCCTCGCGGGCTGGCCCGGCACGGCGGCGGCCTCGTCCGCCCGAGACGCCCTCATCACCGTCATGGGCACATCCGACCTGCACGGATACTGCCTGAACTGGGACTACTTCAAAGACGCCGAGTTCGAGGACGCCGAGGGCAACCACATCGGCATCGCCAAGGCCGCCGCCCTCATCAAGGAGATCCGGGCCGAACGCGGGCTCGGCAACACCCTGCTGTTCGACTCCGGCGACACCCTCCAGGGCGCTCCGCTCGCCACCTACTACAACGTCGTCGAGCCCATCACCGAGACCGGTGAGACCCACCCGATGGCGCGGGCGATGAACGCCGTCGGCTACGACGCCGTCGCCCTGGGGAACCACGAGTTCAACTACGGGCTCGAACACCTCGACACCTGGATCGACCAGATGGACGCCCCGGTCCTGGGAGCCAACGCCGTCCGCGAGGGGACCGACGAACCCGCCTACCTCCCCTACGTGCTCAAGCGCATGAAGGTCGACACCCTCGACAAGCCCGGCACCCAGCCCCTGGTGGTCGGCGTGCTCGGACTGACCAACCCGGGCACCGCCATCTGGGACCGCCACCACGTCGAGGGGCGCCTGGAGTTCCGCGACCTGGTGGAGAGCGCGCGCCACTGGGTGCCGATCATGCGCGGTGAAGGCGCCGACATCGTCATCGTCAGCGCCCACGCCGGCGACAGCGGCGCCTCCTCCTACGGTGGCGACCTCCCCGTGGAGAACGCCTCGGCGATGGTCGCCGAGGAGGTGCCCGGGATCGACGCGATCCTCTTCGGCCACGCCCACCAGGACGTTCCCGAACGGTTCGTCACCAACAGGGTCACCGGGGAGGAGGTCCTGATGACCATGCCCTCCTTCTGGGGGCGCCGGCTGTCGGTGATGGACCTGGCGCTGCGCCGCGAGAGGGGGCGCTGGCGGGTGACGTCCAAAAGCGCACTGACCCTGAACAGCAACACCGTGGAGGAGGACCCCGAGATCGTGGCACTGGTCGCCGACCAGCACGCCACGGCGGTGGAGTACGTCAACCAGGTGGTGGCGACCTCGGTGGAGGAGCTGAGCGCGGCGGAGGCCTGCTGGAAGGACACCGCCATCGTGGACTTCATCCAGTACGTGCAGATGGAGACGGTCCGCGCCGCCCTCCAGGGCACCCCCGAGGCCGACCTGCCGATCCTGTCGATCGCGGCGCCCTTCAGCCGCTCGGCGGTGTTCCCCGCCGGAGACGTGAGCATCCGCGACATCGCCGGACTGTACCTCTACGACAACACGCTGCTGGCGAGCGAGGTGACCGGGGCGCAGATCCGGGACTACCTGGAGTTCTCGGTGCGGTACTACCGGCAGGTGCCGTCCACGGGCGCCGTCGACCCGGCGGACCTCACCAACGCCGACGGGACCCCCGACTACAACCTCGACCAGATCGCCGGACTGGAGTACGAGGTCGACGTCTCCCGCCCCGCCGGGGAGAGGATCACCTCGCTGACCCTGGAGGGCGCGGAGATCGCTGACGACCGGCGGTTCGTGCTCGCGGTGAACAACTACCGCCAGTCCGGCGGAGGCGGCTTCCCGCACGTCACCGACGCGCCGGTGCTGTACAACGAGCAGGTCGAGGTGCGCCAGGCACTGATCGACCACGCCACGGCCCGCGGAACCATCGACCCGGCGGAGTTCCACACCGTCAACTGGCGGTTGGTCCGCGCGGGCGTGCCCCTCTTCGACTGACCGTCCGGCCGGCCTCAGGAGCTCGTGAGGATAACCAGCCGCTGGGTCGCCCGGGTCATCGCGACGTAGCGGTCGACCGCCCCCTCGGTCCCCTCGCCGAAATTCTCCGGGTCGACGAGGACGACCAGGTCGCGAACTCCAACCCCTTCGCCAGTTCCGGGGGCAGCGAGCGGACGCGCGACGTCGCCCGGAACGCGGGGTCGCCGATGACGCACGCGATCCCCTCGGCGTTCCCGTCGAGCCAGGCGTCGAGTACGGCGTCCAGGTCCGTGGCGGGTCCGTGCAGGACGGGGACGCCGCCGCTGCGGATCGAGGTCGGCACGTTGGCGTCCGGGAGCACGGCCCGGATCACCGGCTCGGCCTCCGCCATGACCTCTTCCGGTGTCCGGTAGTTGATGCTCAGGGAGGCCAGGTCGATCCGGTCGAGCCCGACCCGTTCGAGGCGCTCATGCCACGACTCCGTGAACCCGTGCCTGGCCTGGGCCCGGTCCCCGACGATGGTGAAGCTCCGGGACGGGCAGCGGAGCAGCAGCATGTGCCACTCCGCGTCGGTGAGTTCCTGGGCCTCGTCCACGACGATGTGCGCGAACGGGCCCGCGAGCAGGTCCGGGGCGGTGCCCGGCAGTGCGGCCTCGTCGACCAGGCTGTCCTGGAGGTCCCGTCCGTGCAGCATCGTCACGATGCCCTCGCCGTCGTCGTCGGCCGCGAGCAGGTTGTCGATGACGCCGGACATGCGCTCGCGTTCGGCGGCCGCGGAGGCGTCGTGCCGACGCTTGCGCCGTGACGCCTCCGGGTCTCCGAGCCGCTGACGTGCCGTGTCCAGGAGCGGCAGGTCGGACACCGTCCAGGCCTGGGCGTCCTCGCGCTGGAGCCTGCGGACCTCCTCCGGGCTGAGCCAGGGTGCGCACAGGCGCAGGTAGGCCGGAACCGACCACAGGTCCCCGACGAGGTCCGTCGCCTCGATCAGCGGCCACGCGCGGTGCAGGGTCGTGAGCAGTTCCGTGTCCCGCAGCAGCGACCTCCGGACGAGGTCGGGCGAGACGTCGTCCTCGTCGTGCTTGTCGACCAGGATCGCGAGCAGTTCGTCCAGGATCACCTCGCGGGCCTCGTTGTGCGGGGTACCCGTACCGGGCGCTCCGAACGCGTCGGCCCAGTCGTCGGCGCCCAGCCAGACGTCCGACCAGTCCGTCGAGACCGTCATCCCCTCGGTGGGCGGCTTCTCGTAGAACCCGACCGCCGCGTCGATCGCCTTCACCAGGTTCGCGGAGGACTTCAGGTGGGCCACGCCCGGGTCCTCCTCGACCGGTGCCGAGGCGCCCTCGGGGACGAGGTCCCGCAGGGTGCAGGTCTGCACACCCTCCTCCCCGAGGCTGGGGAGGACGTCGGCGACGTACGCCAGGTAGGGCTGGTGCGGGCCGACGAACAGCACACCGCCCCGACGGTGGCCGAGGCGGGGGTCGGAGTAGAGGAGGTGGGCGGTGCGGTGCAGGGCGACGACGGTCTTTCCGGTGCCCGGTCCGCCGTCGACGACGAGGGCGCCGCGTGACCCCGCGCGGATGATGGCGTCCTGGTCGGCCTGGATGGTGCCGAGGACGTCCCGCATCCGGGCCGACCGGTTGCTTCCCAGGCTGGCGATGAAGGCGGACTGGTCGTCGAGTGCGGCGTGCCCCTCGAACCCGTCGGCGGTGAACACCTCGTCCCAGTAGTCGCTGATCCGGCCGCGGGTCCAGCGGTACCTGCGGCGGCTCGTCAGCCCCATCGGGTTGGCGTGGGTGGCCGCGAAGAACGGTGCTGCCGCGGGGGAACGCCAGTCGAGCAGCAGCCGACGCCCCTCGTCGTCGGTGAGGCCGAGCCGTCCGATGTAGACGGGCTCGGATCCGTCGTCGCCGACGATGTGTCCCAGGCACAGGTCCAGACCGAAGCGGCGCAGGGCGCGCAGGCGGGCCGTCATCCGGTGGATCTCCAGGTCCCGGTCGAGGACCTCGCGGCCCTTGCCGACGGGGGCGCTGCGCCTGGCGTCGAGGCGGTCGGACAGGTCGGAGACCGACTGTTCGAGGCTCTGCGCGATGGACGCGAAGTGGCGCTCGTCGTCGGCGATCAGGGCCGGGTCGGCCTTGGCGGCGAGGTGCTCGGGGAGGTCGAACGCGCTGGTGGTGAGGCTGTTCACGCCGTCTCCGATGTCGTTGGTACTGGTCACGGACGACGATTCTGCAGCACGACGGGGGTCTTGCCGCAAGCCCCCGGGTGCGCTATAAGTTGAGAGTGGAGAGGGGTTCCCAGAACTCCCTCCCTTTTTTGTGCGCCGGTGCCTGCCCCTGCCGTGGGGCGGCGACGCCGGCCCGGGCGGATCTCCCACGGGTCCGGTGGCGCGGCTGCCGCGCGACAGCGCCTTCGCCCTTCTCGTGAGCGTGGCGGCGGACGCCCTCAGGCGTCGGTCGCCGGACGCAGGTGGTCCAGCGCCTCCGGCGCGATCGGGTAGGGGCGCTCGTCGGGGAGCAGGCGGGAGGCCGCCGCCGTGTCGCCCTCCCGGACCAGTGTGTGTACCCGGTGGACCAGCGGTGTCACGTCCGTGATCGACACGGTCCACTCGTCGGCGTAGCGCCGCGAGGCCTCCCCGGACAGTCCCAGCTGGAGGGAGCGGTGTTCCAGCGGGGCCAGGCGCAGATCGCGTTCGGGGTCCCACTGCACGCGTGCGGACGACTCCGCCAGCCGCTGGCGCCAGGTCTGCCGGTCGGTGTGCACGCCGGGCCTGAAGTGCGACAGGCACGCGTCGCGCAGTGCCCACTCGAAGCCCTCGCGGCTGATCTCCACCGCCAGGACGGTCTCCTGGTCCTTCTTGAGTCCCCACCCGCAGCGGTACATCATCCACAGGTACGAAGGCTTGATCCAGGTCATGCGCTCCCTCTTCCAGGAGGAGGGGAAGCGGCCCTCACGGGCAGCGGGCAGCCCGATCGAGGGGGTGTAGGCCTGGTAGACGGTGACGGTGGTGTCGGTGTGCAGTGCGCGGATCTGGTGTCGGGGCACGTCGGGGGAGTTCATGACCGACCAGGGTGGTGCCGCGGCCGCGGCCGGGGCAAGCGGTTTTCGGACGAGGGCGCTTCCGCGGCCTCGGCGTCCCCGATCCTCAGGCGACCTTGGGTGTGGCCCGCATACCGACGTAGGCGCACGGGGTGCCGTCGGTCAGTGTCGCGAAGACCACCGGCATCCAGTCCTCTCCGAAGGAGAGACCGCCGGAGGACGCCGCGTACACGGTCTCCGTCGCCGTCACGGCCACGGGCACCAGGTCCGCCACCACCGGCGGCGAGAAGTGGCTCATGCCGTCCACGAACTCGTAGACCATGCGCAGTCCGCGCTCGCTCCCGCTGACGGTGATGACGACGCCCGGACGGCGGTAGGTGCCGGTGAGAGGAGCCGTGTCCACGGTGGGCGGCTGCTCCGGAGGGGCGAACCGGTCGGGCATGCGCACGTCGGCCAGTGCGGCCAGCAGCTCGCGGAACAGGTCGGCGTAGAGGGCCCGCGCCCCGCCTCCGTTGGTCACCAGGGCGATGGCAACCCCGGCGCCGGGCACCACGCGGAGGTAGGAGTACTGGCCCGTCGCTGCACCGTCGTGCCCGAAGCCCGGTACGCCGTCCCAGTCGTACAGGGTCCAGCCCAGGCCCCATCCGTCGGAGTCGACGGACCACTTGTCGGGAGTGTCCGCCTGCCTCTCGCGCATGGACGCCACGGTACGGGGGTCCAGGACGCGGGTCCCGCCTGTCGGTTCCGCCGCGCCCGCAGGCCCTCTGCGTCGATCGCCCGACGCGGCCGGGGCCGGCGTTCAGCGGCCGTGGGCGGGGACCGCGGCCTTGAGCAACATCTCCTCGTACTCGTCCTCCGGGTCGGAGTCCAGCACGATCGCGCCCCCGGCCCCGATGGTCAGCTCACCGTCGGCGCTCACGGCCGTGCGGATGACGATGTTCAGGTCGGCCGTGCCGGTGTGCGACAGGTAGCCCAGTGCGCCGGAGTAGACACCGCGCGCCGAGGACTCCAGCCGGTCGATGATCTCCATGGTGCGCACCTTGGGCGCACCGGTCATCGACCCTCCGGGGAAGCAGGCGCGCACCGCGTCGACGGTGGACACCTCCGGGCGGAGCCTGCCCCGCACCGTGGACACGAGCTGGTGCACGGTCGCGTAGGACTCCGTGTACATGAACGCGGGCACCTCCACGCTGCCGACCTCGCACACCCTCCCCAGGTCGTTGCGGAGCAGGTCGACGATCATCAGGTTCTCGGCGCGGGTCTTGGATCCCGTACGCAGCTCCTCGGCCACGCGCGCGTCGGTCGCCGGATCGGGGTGGCGCGCTGCGGTGCCCTTGATCGGGCGGCTCTCCGCCGTGCGGTCCGCGTCCACCCGCAGGAAGCGCTCGGGGGAGGCGCTGAGGACGCTCACACCGCCCAGACGCAGGAGGGCGGCGTAGGGGGCGGGGCTGGCGGCGCGCATCCGGCGGTAGAAGTCCAGGTCGTCGCCGTGTCCGGGCAGCCGGACCCGGTTGGTCAGGCAGATCTCGTAGCTCTCCCCCGCCGTGAGCTGACCCAGGCACTCCTTCACGTCGGTGACGTAGCCCTCCCGCGGACGGTCCAGCAATGGGGCCAGGTCGGCCGTCGGCGCGGGGGACGCGGGCGGGGCCAGCGGCGCGAGTCCGTCCAGGGAGGCCAGGGTGTCGGCCAGCCAGGCGTCGCCGTCCGGGAGGTCGTCGGCGCAGACGGCGTAGGTACGGCCGCGGAGGTGGTCGACGGCGACGAAGCGGTCGCAACGCAGCCACACGGCGTCGGGGGTGGACGCCGTGTGCGCGGCGGCGCCTCCGGTGTCGGCCTTGCACTCGTAGCCCAGGTAGCCGACGTACCCCCCGGTGAAATCGAAGGGCAGGCCGGGACCGGCCGCGCCGGCGGTCGGGGCGCCCCCGGGCTCGGGGCGGCCGATCCGGCGGTCGAGGGCGTCGAAGACGCTTCCGGGCTCGCTGTGCTCGGTGCCGTCGGCATCGCGCACGCTGACGGGGCCGCCGACCCGGTAGGTGATGACCTCGCCCGTGGCCGAGCCGAGGAAGGAGAAGCGGGCGGGCCCCTGGGGACGGGAGCTGTCCAGCCAGAACGCGTACTCGGCGTCGCCGTACAGGTGGGCGTAGGCGGCCTCGGTGTCGACCGCGCGGGGAAGCTCGCGGGTCCGCGGCGCGGCGTGTGCCCGGGACGCCGTCGTCTCCGGAGCCCCGGGCGCCCGCCCGCCGGCGTCGGTCGGCACGACTCGCGGGGTGCTCGGCACGGCCTCACCCGGAGGTGCGGCCCCCTGGCGGATCGCGGTGCGTCGCGCGCGGGCCAGGTCCAGGAAGTTTGCGACCAGGGTCGCGCCGAAGTCGCTGGCCACCGACTCGGGGTGGAACTGCACGCCCCAGCGGGGCAGATCGCGGTGCTCCAGGGCCATGACCACGTCGTCCTCCGCCCAGGCGGTCGCGACCAGGGGATCGGGCAGTGGCGAGGGGACGGCGAGGGAGTGGTACCGCACGGCGGTGAAGTCCTGCGGTACTCCCGCGAAGAGGCCGCCGCCCGTGTGCCGGACCCGCGTCAGGTGGCCGTGGCGGGGCTGGGGCGCGGAGACCACGTCGGCTCCGGCGAGGTGGGCGATGGCCTGGTGGCCCAGGCACACCCCCAGGACCGGCAGGCGCTCGTTCTCCAGGAGGCGTGGGACGCTGCCCAGGTCGCGTGGGTTCTGGGGGCGGCCGGGGCCGGGCGAGACGACGACGGCGTCCACCGCCGACGCGTCGAAACCGTCCCAGCGGGGGTCGTCGTTGGTGAGGACCAGGGGGGACTCCCCGAGGACGCCCGCCACCAGCTGGGCGAGGTTGTACGTGTAAGAGTCGTGGTTGTCCACGAGGAGAACGCGCATTTCGCCCCTTCCGTCCTATTTTTGACACCTCAGGTTACGGCGCTGCACCCGCGCTCGGCCCCGCCGGGGCAGCGGTTCCGAGACGGTGGAACGCGGTGAGTGCTGTGCGGGCCCTGCGCCGGGGCGGCTTCCGGGACGGGGCTGACCGCCCGGGCTCCGGGCATCCCCGTACCTCCGGCCCCGGCAGGCGCCTCACGGCCCTGGGGGACACAGCGGTTCACGGGTCCGGTGCCGGCCCGTGGCGCGAGGTCCGCGACCTCCGTGGTCCGTTCGGCGCCCGGGGGCGTTCCCTCAGGACAGGGGGCATGGGCGGAGGACCGCGCTCCGGCCGGGCTGCGGGCTCCCGGAGGTGGCGGGTGGGAGTGCCCCGTCCACAGGCGCGAGAGGGCTCTGGTGGCGGGGCCCCGGGCCGGGTAGACAGGTAGTCAGAGGTGGAAGGCGGCTCCTCCACCGGACAGGGAGTGGACGATGTCCTACGTGATGGCCATGGCCGTGATCCTCATCATGGTGGCGCTGGGCGTCCTCCTCGTCGGGGCGGTGACCTCGGTGTCGAGCTCCGTGCGCTTCGACCACCCGCGGACCGGGAGGTGGCAGCAGTCCGCCGCGCCCGGACCCGAGGCCCTGGACGCGGCGGAGGAAGAACTGAGACTGAGATACGCGCGCGGTGAGATCGACCGTGAGGAGTTCCTCCAGCGCAAGATCGACCTGGAGCGCTGACCGCCCGGTCGACGGCGGGAGCGACCGGTCAGCCGGTCATCTCCTCCAGGGTCTTGCCCCGGGTCTCCTGGACGTACTTCCACACGAAGACGAACGAGACCGCGGCGAAGGCCGCGTAGATCAGGTAGGACCCGGTCAGGTTCCAGTCACGCAGGCTCGGGAAGCTCACAGTGACCAGCCAGTTGGCCAGCCACTGGGTCGCTGTGGCCACACCCATCGCCGCCGCCCTGAAGCGCAGCGGGAACATCTCCCCCAGCAGCACCCACACCACCACACCCCACGACAGGCCGTAGAAGAGGACGAACGAACTCGCCCCGGTGAGCGCCACCAGGCCCCAGCCGAAACTCAGCTGGGCCTCCTCCCCCACCACCGTGGCGTGGCTGAACGCGAACGCCGTCGCCGCCAGGGTCACCGTCATGCCCGCCGAGCCCATCAGCAGCAGGGGCCTGCGGCCGATCCGGTCCACCAGCAGGATCGCCACGAAGGTGCCCACGATGTTGATCACCGAGGTGAACAGGCTCAGCAGGAGGGAGTCCTCCTCGGGGACGCCCACCGACTGCCACAGGGAGCTGGAGTAGTAGAAGATCACGTTGATGCCGACGAGCTGCTGGAACGCGGAGAGGGCCATGCCGATCCACACGATCGGCAGGAGGCCGAAGCGGCCCCGCAGGTCGCGGAGACGGGCGGGCTTCTCCGAGCCCAGGGCCTCCCGGATCTCCGAGATCCGCCGGGTGACCTGGCGGTCGCCGCCGCCCTCCACGCGGGACAGGACGTCCCTGGCCTCGTCGGCGCGTCCGGCCCGCACCAGGAAACGCGGCGACTCGGGGATGACCAGGCTGACCAGGAGGTACACCAGGGCGGGCACGAGTTCGGCCGCCAGCATCCACTGCCAGGCCTGGATCGGCCCGAGCATGTTGTGCGCGCTGCCGCCCGCCAGGCTCGCGAGGAGGAAGTTCACCAGCTGGGAGGCGGCGATGCCCAGGACGATCGCCAGCTGCTGCATGGAGGCCAGGCGCCCGCGGTAGGCGGCGGGCGACACCTCGGCGATGTAGGTCGGGGCGACCACCGAGGCGATGCCGATCGCCACTCCGCTCAGCACCCGCCAGGCGGTGAGGTCCCAGATGGAGAACGGCAGCGCCATCCCGAGGGCGCTCACGGCGAACAGCACGCCCGCGATCCGCATCGTGCTGATCCGGCCCCGGCGGTCGGCCAGCCATCCGGTGATCGCCGCGCCCACCACCGAACCGAGCAGGGTGGAGGCCACGGTGAGGCCCAGGACGGCGGAGTCCACCTCGAACCGCTGCTGGATGGCGTCCACGGCCCCGTTGATGACCGCGCTGTCGTAGCCGAACAGGAAACCGCCCATCGCCGCCGCCGCGGCGATCATGGTCACCCGCGCGAGGCCGGCTCCCCCACCCGCCTGTTCCGTCCCTCCGGCACCGGGTCCGCCTGCTCTCGTCATCCCTGCTCCCTTCCCGGTGGCACACTGCCGCCGGTCATCCCGCCAGGGTGAAGGGGGCCGTCCGACCGGGGGGACGGACAAAACGCCCGCGGGGACAAAGTTGTCCGACGCTTGGCCCGCAGTCGACCGGCCCGCCGGGCGAAGGACCGCACGGGGAAGTCCGAACCGGCGGCGCGGGGCCCGGTGGCCCGGCTCCGCCCGGAGAGGCCTGCCGACCGGTCAGCCGGTCATCTCCTCCAGGGTCTTGCCCCGGGTCTCCTGGACGTACTTCCACACGAGGAAGAACGACACCGCCGCGAAGAACGCGTAGATCAGGTACGCGCCGCTCAGGTTCCAGTCGCGCAGGCTCGGGAAGGTGACGGTGATCAGCCAGTTGGCCAGCCACTGGGTCGCGGTGGCCACACCCATCGCGGCAGCCCTGATGCGCAGCGGGAACATCTCCCCCAGCAGCACCCACACCACCACACCCCACGACAGGGCGAAGAACAGCACGAACAGGCTGGCCGCTGTCAGAGCGACCACACCCCACACGAACGGCAGGGAGACCTCCTCGCCGTTCACGACCGCGTTCGAGAAGGCGAAGGCCGCCAAGGCCAGCGACACCGTCATGCCCGCGGAACCCACCAGCAGCAGGGGCTTGCGGCCGATCCGGTCCACCAGCAGGATCGCCACGAAGGTGCCCACGATGTTCACGACGGAGGTGAACAGGCTCAACAGCAGCGAGTCGGTCTCGGCCACGCCGACCGACTGCCACAGGGAGCTGGAGTAGTAGAAGATCACGTTGATGCCGACGAGCTGCTGGAACGCCGAGACCGCCATACCGATCCACACGATCGGCAGCAGGCCGTAGCGTCCGGTCAGGTCGCGCAGCCGCGGCCGCACCTCCGAGCCCAGGGCTTCGCGGATCTCCCCGATCCTGCGCTCCACCTGCTTCGTGCCGCCGCCCTCGACCTCGGTCAGGATGCTGCGGGCACGGTCCACGCGCCCCACCCGGACCAGGTAGCGCGGGGACTCCGGGATGAGCAGGCTCAGCCCCAGGTAGACCAGGGCCGGAAGCATCTCGACTCCCAGCATCCACTGCCAGGCCTGGATCGGCCCGAGCGTGTTGTGCGCACTGCCGCCGGCCATCTGCGCGATCCCGAAGTTGACCAGCTGGGAGGCGGCGATGCCGAGGACGATCGCCAGCTGCTGCAGCGAGGCCAGGCGTCCGCGGTAGGCGGCCGGAGAGACCTCCGCGATGTAGGTCGGGGCGATCACCGACGCCAGTCCGATGGCCGCGCCTCCCACGACGCGCCACGCGGTCAGGTCCCACACCGTGAAGGGAAGCGCGGAGCCGACGGCGCTCACCGCGAACAGCACGCCCGCGACCTGCATGGCCCTGATGCGCCCGAACCGGTCGGCCAGACCGCCCGCCACCGCGGCGCCCAGCACACAGCCCAGGAGCGCGGACGCGACCGTGAAGCCGAGTGTGGCCGCTCCGACCTGGAACCGCTGCTGGATGGCGTCCACGGCCCCGTTGATGACCGCGCTGTCGTAGCCGAACAGGAAACCGCCCATCGCCGCCGCCGCGGCGATCATCGTCACGTGGACGATGTTGCTCTCCCCCGCGGGCGACTTCCCCGCCCCGGACTGACTGGCTCCGCTCACGTCCACTGCCCCCAGCGCCATGTTGGTCGATAGCCCTCCAGGGTGTGCACACCACGCGACGAAGGTCACGGACAAAACGCCCACTGGCCAAAAAATGCCCGGCGTTTGACGCACTCGGCACCCGACTCCCCCGGCGATCGGCGGGAACGGACCCCTGTCACCCCTCCGGGACCGGTTACCCCTCCGGGACCGGCCGCCCCGCCGGAGCCAGGAGGGAAACGGCGGTCCCGCACAAGACTTCCGCCGTGTTTTTGGCTCGTCCGGTGGCTGCGCCGTCCCGGCCCGGCCCACCAGGATCAGGACCGTGACCACTTTCCCCGCCCTGGCCGAGAAGGCCATCCGCCGTCAGAGGCCCACCCGGGACGAACTCCTCGCGGTTCTGTCCGGTTTCGACGACGACCTGCTGGACCTGGTCGCCGCGGCGTTCCGGGTCCGCCTCCGCTACTTCGGACGCCGCGTCAAGCTCAACTACCTCGTGAACATGAAGAGCGGCCTGTGCCCCGAGGACTGCTTCTACTGCTCCCAGCGGCTCGGCTCGCAGGCCGACGTCGTCAAGTACACCTGGCTCAAACCCGACGAGACCCGTGAGGCGGTCGCCGCCGGGGTCAGGGCCGGGGCGACGCGCGTCTGCCTGGTGGCCAGCGGTCGCGGCCCCACCGACCGGGACGTGGCCCGGCTCGCGCCCGCGATCGAGGGCATCAAGGCCGAGCACCCCGGTGTCGAGGTGTGCGCCTGCCTCGGTCTGCTCTCCGAGGGTCAGGCCGACCGCCTGCGAGAGGCGGGGGCCGACGCCTACAACCACAACCTCAACACGTCGGAGGAGCGCTACGCCGACATCTGCACCACCCACGAGTTCGCCGACCGGGTGGGCACCGTCGAGAAGGCCAAGCACGCGGGCCTCTCCCCCTGTTCCGGGCTGATCGCGGGCATGAGGGAGAGTGACGACGACCTGGTCGACGCCCTGTTCGCGCTGCGGGAGCTGGAACCGGACTCGGTACCGGTCAACTTCCTCATGCCCTTCGACGGCACCCCTCTGGAGGGGACCTGGGAACTGACACCGCAGCGGTGCCTGCGCATCCTGGCCGCGGCCCGGTTCGTCTTCCCCGACGTGGAGGTGCGCCTCGCGGGCGGGAGGGAGATCCACCTGCGCTCCCTCCAGCCGCTGGCGCTGCACATCGCCAACTCGGTGTTCCTGGGCGACTACCTCACCAGTGAGGGGCAGGCGGGCAGGGCCGACCGGGAGATGATCGAGGACGCCGGGTTCGTGGTGCAGGGCGCGGGCGAGCCCACCCTGCCCACCGAACGGCACGACCTGCTCAGGCCGCGGCTGCGGGGCGCGGGGACCGCCCTTCCGCCCAACACCTGACGGGACGCCCGCGATCCGGGCCCTCAGCGCTGGACGGGCTGCTCGACGCCGTTCCAGAGGGGGACCTGCTGGTAGTTCTGGGCCAGCTCGGCGGCCAGCACGTCCTCCTGGCGGTCGCGCACGCACTTGGCGAGCGTGAACGTGGACGTGATGACGTACAGCAGCCCGATCCCGAGGAACGCGCGGATCCAGAGGTCGACGGGCAGGTAGATGATGCCCGCGCCGACGCCGACCGAGGAGGCGCCGAAGGAGATCGCGGACTGGAGGTAGAACGCGGAGGTGGACCGGGGGGTGAAGGTGCTCATGTCCCCATGGTGGTCCGCCTGCCCCTCTCACGCCTGAGTACCGCTACTCAACGGCCGGGACCGGCCCGGACGGCCCCGGGCCGTTTCGGTGCGCAGGACTACTCGTCGTCATGCGGCGTGTAGAGCATGATCCAGTGGTCCCGCTCGGGGTCGTGGAGCACCTCGATCTCGAAGCGGCCCCACCCGTGGGCCGGGTGGTGCATCCGTTTGATCGCGGATCTCGAAGCGCTGACCTCCCCTTCCTCCCAATGGTCGCGGAAGCTCCGGCTGGTCGCGGCGAGCTCGGCGACCAGGGCACGAAGGTAGGCGTCGCCGGGGTAGCGGCTCAGTGCGATACGGAGTTCGGCGGCCGCGATCCGCAGGAACCGCTCCGAACCCTCGCCTCCGAGCAGGTGCGCGAGCACGTCGGTCGTGAAGGCCTGGTAGGCGATATTGCGCCCGAAAGGGCCGTCGCTCGCAAAGGTCCCGAGCAACTCCTCCGCGGCCCTGTTGCGAGCGAGGAGGTCGAGCCGCCCGTCATGCACGGTGACCGGCATCGTGTCGTCCAGGCCCCGCAGCAGACGCAGCAACCCCGGTCGGATGACGGAGGCGGGAGAGGCCGGTTCCGGCGGGGACTCGCCACCCAGCCGGAAGAGGTGATCGCGTTCAGCGCCCGAGAGCCCGAACGCCTGTGCCAGCGAGGTGAGGATCTCGCGCGACGGACGGGGCGCTCTCCCCTGTTCGAGGCGTGTGTAGTACTCCACCGAGATACCGGCGATATCGGAGACCTCCTGGCGGCGAAGCCCCGGGACCCGCCGACGGGATGCCCGCACACCTCTCGGTGGGGCCGGAGGGCTCATCGCGGCCCTGCGCCGCCTCAGGTACTCCCCGAACTCGGTCCGATCGCTGCTCGACATACCCCCCATTGTCACCGCCCCCACGCCCTGTACCGGCGGGCGAGCCTGGCCTTGCCGGTACCACCCTCCACGTGGCCTTCCTCCCCCGCTCGGCCTCCCGGATCATCGAAGACGCACCCGGTTCACCAGGACCGCCCGGAGCGCGGCGGATCGCCCACGGCCAAGGAGACGGCATGACCAGTACGGCGTGGACCCTTCCGGTCCCCGAGAACCGCGTCCAGGAGTTCCGAGACCTCCTCACCGCCCTGAACAGGGACCACCTCTCCGGGCTGGACGCCCGAGCCCGGGAGGTCGGTTACCACCGGGAACGGATGTGGCTCCAGCCCGATGACGGCGGCAGCGCGGCGTTCATCGTCTACCTCGAATTCGACGAAGGCGTCGACCTGGCCGCCTTCTCCGAGCGGCTCCTCGCCTACGAGTCCGAGTTCACGCGTTGGTGGACGCCCCGTTTCGGGTCCTTCGGGCTCCCCGGGGCCTTCGGTGAGCCCTTGCTGTCGTGGGACGCCTGAACCGGATCCTCGCACGCAGAACGCAACGATCGGACACCCTCATGAATGACCAGAACGCGACACCCGCCAGCCGCACCGGGCTCGATGCCGCCCAGGAGTTCATCCGCGCCGTCGAGGCCAAGGACATCGGAGCCGTGGCCCGAACCCTGGCCGACGACGCACGGCAGTTGTTCATGCACGCCCGGGGCGCCACGACCCCCGACGGCGTCGCGGACATCATCGCGGGTCGCAGGCGGGGCGTCTGCGTCGCAGACGTCAAGGGCAAGAGCGAGGTCCTCGCCTACACGAGCGCCCTGTTCGACAAGTTCACCCCGTTGCTCTGGCGCGACCACGCATGGATCGTCTCCCCGGATGGCAGTGAGATCTTCTTCCACGGCGTCGGCGACATGGTCGTCGCGCGCACGGGCCGGCCCTACCGCAACACCTATGTGACACGGTTCGACATCGAGAACGGTCGGATCGTTCTCATGGCCGAGTACGGGAACGCGCTCATGTACGCCGGTCTGGGCGTCCGCCCGAACGGGGCCGAGTTCCGGGCCCTGCTGCGCGCGGTCGGACGCATGCTCTCGCCACGGCTTTCCTCCCGGTCGGGCCGATGACCCTCCCGCCTCGCCCCGAGCGGGCGGACCCCGGCCCGAGCGGGAGAGCGGCCCCTCGTCGAGGGGTGGTCCTCCCGAACGCCCGGCAGCAGGAGAAGCAACCCGGCGGCAGCCTCCAGGGCGAGGAGGTCCGCCACGGGACGGGAGTTGAGGAACATCCGAACGAAGACCCGCGCTACGCGCCGGATCCTGTTCCGGTGCTGCCCGAGCCCCGGTACCTCGAGGGCGACAGGCCGGTGGTGCGGCGGAAGGCCGTGCTGAACGAGCCGGCGGAGGCGTAGCCCAGCCGCGCGGACAGCGCGTCGACGCTCGTGTCGCTGGTCCGCAGGGCTTGTTCGGCCAGGAGGACGCGCCAGCGGTGCAGGTAGGCGAAGGGTGTGAGCCCGCTCGTGCGCCGGAAGCGCTCCGCGAACGTGGTCCGCGACATCGCCGCCGCCCGCGCCAACTGTTCCAGCCGCCAGGCCCGGCCGGGGTGGCCGTGCATCAGTTGTACGGCGGGCCGCAGCCGCCGGTCCGCGTGCAGCCGCAGCCACCCCGGGGGCAGGTCCGTCTCCCCTGCGGCTGCGCGCAGGGACTCCAGGGCGAGGAGCCGCGCGTACTGGGCGGAGGCGAAGGCGACCCCGGCCTCCGCGCCGAGGGCCTCGTCGAGCAGGAGCCCCAGCACCGTCCGCAGCCGCCGCGCCCCGGGCCGGGTACCGCCGACCCGGGTGAGCGGGGGAAGCCCCGGAAGCAGCAGCTCGCGCCCGGTGGGGCTCAGCCGCAGGTGTGCGCCCACGACGGTGTCCGCCTGTCCGGCGGCGTCCTCGCCCAGGGGATCGGTCCACCCCACCGGAGGCGGGATCTCGCGCGCCGCACCCGGTCGCGGCCCGCTGTGGAGCGCGAGTCGGGAGCGGCGCGCGAGGACGGCGACGTCGCCCTCCCCCAGGTCCGCCGAGGCCCCGTCGGTGCGGAGGAGGGCGCGTCCGCTCAGTACCGCGATGATCTTGACGTCTTCGGCCACCTCGCCGCAGGACACCCAGGGCGCGGTGGCGGCGAAACCCCCGGAGATCACACCGTCGATCCCGACGTGGTGGAAGACGTCCGCGAGGGGGTCGCCCGGTGGTGCCGTCACCATCTCAGCGGTTCCCCGTCCCGGAAGAAACCGCCCCGGGGCCCGTCGTCGGGCAGCGTCGCCGCCCACAGCACGCCCGGAGCGCTCTCGGCGACGGACCGGGACCCCGCCTCCCGTGCACCCGGGACGGTGGCGGTGAAGCCGGGGCACACGGCGTTGACCATCACGGGAGTGTCGGCGAGTCCGGACGCCACGACGGCGGTGAGGGAGTGGACCGCGGCCTTGCCGAGGGCGTGGCCGGCATGGCGCCCTCCGGAGACGGCGAGCCCGTAACGGGGATCGGTACGGGATCCCGAACCCGAGCCGACGTTGACCACACGCGGCCGGGGCGCGCGCTCCAGCAGCCGCAGGGCCCCGACGGTCATCCGCCAGGTGCCGATGAGGTCGACCTCGACGGCCTTCACCGCCGCGTTCAGGTCCGGGTCGGTCACCGTCTCCCCGTGGTCCGGGCGGCGTATCCGAGTAGCGCCTATTCGAGGCCAGGCTCCTGCTGAAAGATCACGGAGAGTCGTGGTCAGGGGCGTAGCGGTTCCAGGGGCCACCCGCGTCGGCGGCGATCCGGGTGGTGGTCACGTCAAGGAAGCCCAGCGAGCGGGCGATGACGGGGCGGGCGCCTGGGGACGAGTTGCCGCAGAGCCGCGGTTCGTGCGGCCTGGGCCGGGATACCGAGGTCGCGGATGTGGTTGGCCAGCGTCCGCTGGGTGATGGTCTTGACCGTCTCCATCAACTTCTCGCGCGGCACCACCTCCTCGATGGCGTTCCACACCTCCGACAGCGAGACCACCCGACTGCCGGTGGCCTGCGGGGTGTGGATGAGCACGTCCAGGGCCTCGTCCACCGATGCGGTCTCCAGGTGGCGGACGGTGGCCAACAGCGTGGCCTCCCGGCGGTCGGGCCAGCGTCTCCAGCTTGACCTGGGGGACGTCGTCCACCTGCACTTTCCCGGCGCCGATCCCGGCGATCTGGCTGGTGCGGTCCAGCGCCTGGACCAGGCCGGGGCTGGAGACCCGGTCGGGTTCGGTGCGCAGCCGCTCCAGCTCGGAGAAGCGGGCCTGGTCGGGGATCTGGAGCAGGGCGCCCGGTTCGGCGCGCACCGGGTGCGGGATGCGCTTGGCCACCACCTCCCCGTGATCAAGTCAGGGTTAGCTCGCGGATCGCCATCTCCTCGGGTCCTGCGGCAGTGCCTCTCCCGGGTTCAAAGATTGGAGTTCATTCGGTCGGGGCGGGACAGATGCTGCCGATGACCTGTTTCAGCGGCCCGTGTGATCGCCTCGAGTACCCGGTGGCGATCGAGTGCGACCGCGAAATCCGGCGCATCGGCGGTTCCGTCGCGGAGGTCGGCGGCGAACTGGGCGTAGAGGCGGGCGACCCCCGCTGCGGGTGCGTCGAGTTGCAGGTCGGGAGCCGCATAAGCGGGGGGGACCTGCAGCACTTGGACAGGCTCGCTGCCGCGGCGCAGCGTGACGGTGAAATCGGTGAAATGGATGTAGCCCGACGCCGACTCCACACGCACACTGCCCTCGGTGCCCTGGATCTCCCATACCATCGCCGAGCCGGCAGACTGCCCGGCACTGTAGTGCAGCGAAGTGACGATCCCGCCTTCGAGAACGCCGGCGACGACGATCTCATCCGGCGCGTCCTTCGGCAGCGACGCGCCATCGGAGAGGCGGACGCCGTCACCGCGCTGATTGGTGACGACGGCGGACAGACTCTCGAACGTGCCGAGCACGCGCGCAAGCGGTTCGAGCCCGTGGCCGAGCATGATGCTCAGAAGCGTGGCGCCATGCTTTGCGTGAGCCATGTACTCGACCGGCGGGTCATATCGGCCGACCCACATGTCGTCGGTCAAATGCGCTCGGATGCTCGTGCTGAGCGGCTTGCCAATCACGCCTTGCGCGATGAGGTCGCGAAGGAAGAGGATCGGCGGGTGCAGGCCGCCCTGCAACCCGACAACCGTCCGCAGCCGTCGCTCGCGGGCAAACCCCTCCAGCGCTTCGGCCTCCGATAGGTTTCTTGCGAGCGGCCATTCGCAATAAACCATCTTGCCCGCGGCCAGCGCGTCGGAAACAATCTGCTTGTGCTCCGGCACCTTGACCGCAACCACCACCAGGTCGACCTCTGGTCGCACGACCAGAGCCTCATGTGTGTCGAAGGCGAGATCGGTGCCCAGTCGACGAGCGGTCGCGTTCGCGCTCTCCATACGAGTCGTACCGACGGCGCGGATCTGGAACGCGTCGAGCGCCTGCAGCGCCGGGACGTGAGCAATTCCGCCCCAACCCCGATCGGCACTAGCCCCGATAAGGCCGACGCCGATCCGGGTATTTGCTGAATTCTTCATTAGGATGCTCCTGCCGTGTGCAGCCCCGGCAACGCTCTCTCCGGGCTGCGTCACGATGATTCGTTTCCGGACAAATGCGTGGGCACTCGGGCTCACCATGGCGAGCGAGCAATTATTGCCGTTCGCGTAGCGGCCGCGGGGTTTGAGCCCGAGTGACCCAAGCGCAGGTTTTACACGTGAGCCCAGTGGGCCTCGAGTTCGCGCGCGACATCGGCCGGACGCTCTATCATCGGCCAGTGCGAGCTGCGCAGCTTGAAGACGGCACGTGCGCGTGTGGCATTACCGAGCTCGTCGGCGAAGCGGTGAGGAAGAAACGGATCGTCCAGGCCCCAGATCACTAACGCTGGTGCGGTCACGTTGCTCAAACCTGGCTTCCACTCCGCCCCGACCTCGATCGCCGAACGGTAAAGGGCGAGAATGCTTGCTCTCATAGTGGCATCGAGATGCCGGACCGATTCGTTTGCCGCGTCGCGCGGCATCTGTGCCTCGTTGAGGCTTGCTGCGAACGCCTCGAGGTCGAGGTCCGCCATCCATTGCTCGCCCTCGCCTGGCGTTTGCCAGATCTTGGCAAGATAGTGCCACGGATACTCCGGATCGATTGGTCCGCTGATGCCTGTCCATGTCCGCACCAGATCTGGTCGGATAGAAGCGAGACGGCCCGTGAGCAGAGACCCCCAATCATGACCGACCAGGTCGACGGGTTCGCCGATTTCTTCGATTTTCTTAATAAGCCAATCGAGATACTCTTCTTTCGTCGACGTGAATCCCGCTGGTAGGGGTACGCCAAACCCGGGAAGATCGATCGTCACAATATCTTCGCGTTGAAGATGGGAACGGACGGTGTCCCAAAGCCGGTGGGTATCAGGTACACCATGGACGAGGACTGCAGGCATTTTGGATTATCCAATTGTTTGTTGTCGTGGTTGAATGGCCGGTCGGCCGAGTCAGGGAAGGAGGATGACTTTGCCGTGGGTGTGGCCCGTGGCGACGAGGCGATGAGCGTCCGCGGCCTCGTCGAGTGGGAAGCTCCGGCCGATGCGTGCGGTCCATGCGCCGGCGGCGATCAGATTCAGGGCTTCCTGGACAGGGCCGCGGTCGCGGTTCCCGCTGCCCCCGGGGCTGAATGCGACGCCGTATTGTGCGGCATCGCGGTCGGCGAGCGTCACGATCCGGTCGGGGCCGCCGAGAAGATCGACGAGGGCGGGAAGGAGCCCCTTGCCGGCGGTGTCGAGCGCGGCGTCGACCCCGCCCGGAGCGGCGGCACGGATGCGATCGACCAGGCCCGGGCCGTGGGCGACAGAGGTCGCTCCGAGACTCCTGACGAAGTCGGCGTTGGCAGTCCCGGCGACGCCGATCACCGTCACACCGCGCTGTCGCGCGAACTGCACGGCGGCGCCGCCCAGAGCACCGCTCGCGCCGGTGACCACGAGCGTATTACCCGGGCGAATGTTCAGAAGCCCGAGAGCCCTCGCCGCGTTGTCGGCGCCGATGACAGTAGCCGCGGCCTCCTCGAAGGAAACGCCGTCGGGGATCGTCGCGAAGTTGCTGCTGACCGTGTACTCGGCGTAGGAGCCCTGGGTGGCGGAGTCCGGCCACCCGGCGACGCGGTCGCCGACCACGCCCTCGTCGACGCCCGGGCCGACCGCCTCGACGACGCCGGCGAACTCGAATCCGATGATGGCGGGAGCACGCAGGCGGAACGCTCCGGCGCGTGCCAGGATCTCCGCCGGGTTCACACCGGCGGCGTGAACCCGCACCAGTACTTGACCCGGACCCGGCACAGGTCGCGGAGCCTCCGCAACCCGCAACACGGAGGGTTCGCCGAACGAGGTGATGACGGCGGCTTTCATGATGATCCTTCTCATATACAAGGGTCATTTGCTCGCACCGTTCAGAACGGTGTCAGGTCAGGAAGACCGGAGGATTCTCGCCCCGCAGGCGGTAGTCGGGCCGGGGCCGTTCGAGGCGGATCGATTCCAGCACGGTGTACGCGTGGTACTTGGTCTGGGTGGTGGCTCCTGCCAGCCGTTCCCACCAGAGCCGGCCGTCGCTCGTCTCCTTCTCGAGGACGTGGCGGGTGGTGTAGTTCGCCATGGAGCTGATCCAGTTCTCGGTACCGACGAAGATCCTGTTCCAGCCGGTGCCGGTCACGATGTCGCGGAATTCGAAGGGCCCGTCCTGCGCTTCGAGAACAGCGGCGCGCGCGGAGGTGGTCATACGCCGTGAGCCTGCCGCGAAGCGCCGCGAGGGCCATGGTGACGAGGGACTGAAATCATCAACGACTCCCTGATAGGGGGGTGGGCCTCAGGAACCCTTCAGCGGGTCCTAACCTATGTCGGCCGCCCGTGCCCGCGGATCGGTCGCCGTATCCGTCACGGCAGTAATGCACGGTGCCGCGAGGTGCGGTGGCGTCACTGCCGGACGCCGGTCCGGGCGGCTTGTTCGACTCGGGCGATGAGACGGCTGTTGTGGGCGGCGTGCTGGAAACCCGGGGTGTGGTGGGTGCCGTTCGTGATGTCGCGGGCCAGGCTGGCGTAGACCTCGCCGACGTTTATGGAAGCACCCGTCCAGATGTCGGCGGCGGTGGGACCCGCGCCGCAGGACGCCCACCCGCCTGGTCAACCATCGTGCTCCGGGTGGCCGGGTTCGCCGAGTTCCGGGACGCCGGAACCGACCGGCCCCCGACGCAAGACCCCGTCGACCCTTTCCGGCTCACCTTGTTCGCCCCCGGGTGGAGGCCGGCCTCAGGTCCGAGGCCTGGACAGACCGGATACGCCGGTCAGGCCGGGTTCATCGACCGGTCGGGGCGGAAGGCGGCCAGGTCGAGCCCCGGGTCCTCCCCCATCGCCAACCGGGCCGCGACCACGCCCTGGTAGGGGCCGAAGGTCAGTCCCTCGCCGCCCAGGCCCGTCGCCACGAGGACGCCCGGAAGCCGCTCCACCGGGCCGAGCAACTGCTGCCCGTCGTGCGTGCCCGGCCGGAACCCCACCCGGGTCTCCACGACCGTCGCGTCCGCCAGGCCGGGCAGCACCTCCAGCGCCGTCGTGAGGTTGTGCAGCAGCCCCGAGGCCGTCACCCGCCGGTCGAACCCGGCCTCGGGCTCCCGCGTGCCCCCGGTGACCACCCGGTCCGGGCCGAAAGCCGACACGAAGTAGTCGCGTTCTCCGAACCGCACCACCGGCCACGACCGGGTGTCCCGGCCGGGAAGCGCGAAGTGGGTCGCCTGGCCGCGCACGGGGTGCACCGGAAGGTCCACCCCGGTAGCCGCGAGCAGCCCCGCCGACCACGCGCCGGCCGCGACGATCACCACGGGAGCCTCCAGGTCGTCGGCGCCCACCCGCACGCCGGTGACCCGCCGACCGTTCCAGAGCAGGCGCGAGTCGCCCTTGAAGTAGTGCAGCCCCCGCTCCTCGGCCGCGTTGTACAGGGCCGAACGCGCAGCCCAGCCGTTGAGCCTGGCCATGCCCTCGATGTGCACACCGCCGTAGGACTCGGGCACCAGGGGGAAGCGGGAGGTCGGCTCCCCCGGCGCCAGCCGCTCCACACGCCCCATCGTCGCGAACTCCGGGAGCTCGGACAGGGTGCGCATCAGGTCGAATCCGGAGTCGTCCCCCTCCAGGTCCACCGACATCCCGCCGACCACCTCGTAGCCGGGGGCGTGGCCGTCCTCGGACAGCTCGGCCATCAGCAGGGGGTAGTGCTCCGAGGCGCGGGCCTTGAAGTCCCGCACCGGTGCGGCGTCCCACGGGAACGGCCAGGGGAAGATGATGCCCGTCCCCGCCGCGGTCGCCTGCCCCAGGTGCGAGCCGTCCACGAGCGCGGTGGACACACCCTTCTTGGTCAGGTGGAACGCCGCGCTCGTTCCCACGATCCCGCCACCGACAACGATCACGTCCATGACCCCACCCTGCCCCGACCGGCCCCCGCGGAACAAGCCGATGTACCCGCGTGCCGTGACCGGGAAAGGGGTAAGGGTGCGCGATAGGTTGTGCTCTCTCGAAAGTCCGACCCCTGATCCCCTGGAGGACGTGTACGTGGACGGCTACACCTACTACGGGGTCGCCCTGATGCGCCGGCCCAGCCCTGACCTGGCACAGGGCATTGTCACCCATATCCCGCGCGTCCCTGTGGACCCGGTCCTGGCCGCACGCCAGTACACGATCTACCAGGAGGCCGTCGCCTCGGCCGGGTGGCGGGTGCACGAGGTCGAGAAGGCTCCGGACCTGCCCGACTCGGTGTTCGTTGAGGACCCGGTGGTGGTGTGCGAGAACCTGGCGGTCCTGACCCGCTCCGGCGCCGACGTCCGCCGGGGCGAGGTCGACGGGGTCGAGGCGTCGGTGCGCCTGCTGGGGCTGGACGTGGCCCGGATCGAGGCTCCCGGGACACTGGACGGGGGCGACGTGCTCCAGGTGGGGCCGACCGTCTACGTGGGGGTGGGCGGGCGCACCAACGCCGACGGCGCCGCCCAGCTCGAGCAGCTGCTCAAACCCTTGGGGCGCGAGGTCACCAAGGTCGAACTGGGCCGCGCGCTGCACCTGAAGTCGGCGGTGACCGCCCTGCCGGACGGCTCCCTGATCGGCCTCCCCGACCTGGTCGACACCGGTGCCCTGCCGCCGATCCGCCGCCCCCCGGAGGAGCCGGGCGCGCACGTGCTGCCGCTGGGCGGACGCGAGGTGCTGGTCAGCGCCGCCGCACACGAGACCATCCACGAGCTGGCAGCCGAGGGGTGGAAGGTGCTGCCGGTGGACATCTCGGAGTTCGAGAAGCTGGAGGCGTGCGTGACCTGCCTGAGCGTCCTGATCCCGGACCAGGGAGAGGGCGGCTGAGAGCGCCGTCCTCCACGCTCTTGTCCTCCACACCCCGGTCCTCCACGTCGGTCCGTCCGACGACGGTGTTCTCGGCCTCGGCGCTGCGGCGGACACGACGGCCCGGCGGACCCGGGCCGTTCTGCCGTGAGCGGACCCGGAAACCGCGGTGCGGCGCCGTCCGTTGTCCGGTGCACACGGACGAACGACTGCACGGGAGCACGATGAGCGCAGTGAGGCTGATCCGCAGCCAGACCCTGACCGAGCACGTGGACTACGCGTACGCGGCCACGGCGAGCACACCGGCCAGGGTGGTGTGGACGGCGGGCGCGTGCCCCCTGGACGACGACGGCGGGACCGTCGCCGTGGGCGACTACGCGGGCCAGGCGCACCAGGTCATGCGCAACCTGCGCACCGCCCTGAACGACGCCGGGGCCGACCTCACCGACGTCGTCCGCACGACGGTGTACGTGGCGTCCGCACGGCAGGAGGACCTGGTCGCGGCATGGGAGGTGGTGCGCGGCCACATGGGCGAGCACGACGCGCCCAGCACCCTGCTCGGTGTGGCGGCGCTCGGCTACGACGACCAGCTCGTCGAGGTGGAGGCGATCGCGGTCACCGCCGAGTGAGCCGCGGATCCGGGGGTGCGGGTCGGGGCACCAGCGACGAGGATCCGGCGCCGAGCCCCCCTCGTGGTCGGCGGTCGCCGCCGGCCGCACGACCCCGACCGGCCCCCGGACGACGGCGGCCCGGTCCCGCAACGCACACCTCGGGTCCGGGCCGCCGTGCTTCCGCGCTTGTCGGGCGGCGGCCGGGCCCGGTCCTCGCCGCGGCGCCGTGACCGACCGCGACCCCCGGCGGCCGGACGGATCGGTCGACGAACCCTGCAGGTGGAACCCCCGCAGTCCAGGACCGGGACTGTCCTGGACTCCTGGCAGACTGCGGGCATGAAAGCGACCTCTGCGCGGCTGCTGCGCCTGTTGTCCCTTCTCCAGACCCGCAAGGACTGGCCGGGGGCCGACCTGGCCGACCGCCTGGACGTGAGCCCGCGCACCGTGCGCCGGGACGTGGACCGGCTTCGCGAACTGGGTTACCCGATCCTGGCGACCATGGGCACCGGCGGCGGATACCAGCTGGGAGCGGGCGCCGCCCTGCCACCTCTGCTGTTGGACGACGACGAGGCCGTGGCCGTCGCCGTGGGGCTGCGCACCGCCGCGCAGGGCGGGGTGTCGGGGATCGAGGAGACGTCCGTGCGCGCCCTGGCCAAGCTGCTTCAGGTGCTGCCCTCGCGGCTGCGCCGCAGGGTGGACGCACTCGGAACCTTCACCGTCCCCATGCCCGGCTCGGGGCCCACGGTCGACTCCGACGTCCTGACCCTGGTGGCGTCCGCCTGCAGGGACAGCGAGCGGTTGCGCTTCGACTACGAGCGCCATGACGGGACGGTCTCGCGGAGGATCGTCGAACCCCACAGGCTGGTCTCCCAGGGGCGGCGCTGGTACCTGGTGGCCTGGGACACCGCCCGCGAGGACTGGCGGACCTTCCGGGCCGACCGGATGCGCCCGCTCACGCCGACCGGCCCCCGTGTGCCGCCGCGCGAGCCGCCCGAACAGGGGGTGGCCGCCTACCTGGCGGAGCGGATGAACGTGCACATGTGGCCCCACCAGGCCCGGATCAGGCTGGCCGTCTCCGCCGAGGAGGCCACCCGCAGGGGCATCGGGAACTACGGACGGATCGAGCCCGCGGACGCGTACTCGTGCGTGCTCGTGTGCGCCGGCGACTCGTTCCGGCTCATGGCCTGCTACCTGGCCATGCTCGACGTCGACATGGAGGTGGAGGAACCCGACGAGCTGCGCGCGGAGATGGCCGCCCTGGCCGTCCGGCTCAACCGCGCGGCCTCGGACTGACACTCGGAGCGGGCGCTGAGGCCCGGTGGGGGCGTCCGACGTCACGGCCGGACACCCCGAATGCGCGAAGTGCGCCCGCACGCGCCCCAGAACCACTACGTTAAGGAGTCATTTACCTCCGAAGAGTAACGAAAGTAGGGTGTACGTGCCCGCTCCAACCCGACTCCACTGCCCCGACCTGCGCGATCTCAGCGCACCGCCCACCATCCGCCCGCTGGGGACCGACTACCGGGTCGCCCGCTGGGACTCCCCCGCCTCGCTCTCGCCCGACTGCCGCGAACGGCTCCACCTGACCCTGCGGGGACTGGCGGCCCGCGCCTTCGGCGCCGACCACTCCGGCTACTGGCGAGCCCGCGTCGACGCCGGGTTCTTCGACCAGATCTCCACACTCGCGCTCATCCTCGGGCCCGACGGCGTCCCCGTCGGCTGGGGCGGCTACCACCGTCGCAGGTTCGCCTCGCGCCGTGCCCTGTACCTGGACGCCGCGGGCGTGGTCCCCGCCCACCGCCGGTTCGGCCTCTCCACCACCCTGATGACCCACTTCCTGGCGCGGGAGGTCCTCTCCCACCCGCTGCGCCGCACCTACGTCGTCCTGCGCACCCGCCACCCGGCCGTCTACGCGGGGTGGCGCAAGTGCCTGGGCACCACACGCGTCCACCCCCACGAGCACCGGCCCCTCCCCGCACTGGTCCGGCGCATCGCAGGAGAGGCCGCGGAGTGGCTGGGCGACGGCCCCCGGTTCGACCCCGACACACTGCTGGTCCGCGACGCCTACCGCATGTTCGACGGCGACATCTACGGCGTCCGTCCGCGCAGCGGCCACGCACAGCTCGACGACTACTTCGACCACGAGGTGGGGCCCAAGGACGCCGTCCTCGTCGTCGGACGCGTGAGCGCCCCCGACCTCGCCAGGATCACGGCGGGCCAGGTCCTCAGGGCGCGGGCCCGGAGCATGCCCGCGGTCGGCGGCCGGCCCGTGCGCGGGGCCGCCCCCTGCGAACCGCCGGGCAGGGCCGCGCCCACCGGAGCGGGCGCGGCCGGACTCATCCCAGGGGGACGGCCTTGACGTTGGCCGGGCTGTACACCAGTCCCCCGACGTCACGGATCTGGTCGGTGAGCCGTGCAAGGCTCAGGCTCTCCGCCCACGTCATGTCCGGACTCTCCCGCTCCCCCGCGGCCACGCACCTGGCGACCTCCTCGGCCTCGTACTCGTAGCCGTTGGCGCGGAAGGGGCGGTGGAACTCCTCCGGTTCGCGGCCGTCGCGGTGCAGCACCGCGGTGGTCGCAGCCCAGAAGTTCGGGATCTCCAGCCGGCCCTTCGACCCGGCCAGCACCGCCCGGTTGGGGAGAGTGGTGCGCGAGGAACAGGACAGGGAGCCGGTGGCTCCGGACCCGCCGCGCACGAGCACGGTCGTGTGGGTGTCCACCATGCGGTCGGGGGACAGTTGCCGGGTGGCTCCCACGACCGTCAGCTCGCCCAGGTACGAGGAGGCGAAGGCGAGCGGATAGACGCCCAGGTCGAGCAGCGCGCCGCCGCCCAGAGCCGCGTTGAAGATCCGGTGGTCGGGGTC
The DNA here is from genome assembly GCF_036327455.1 of Nocardiopsis codii. Taxonomy (NCBI): domain Bacteria; kingdom Bacillati; phylum Actinomycetota; class Actinomycetes; order Streptosporangiales; family Nocardiopsidaceae; genus Nocardiopsis; species Nocardiopsis codii. Next base: position 116,988 of record NZ_JAUZMY010000005.1, read on the forward strand.
GTAGGGGACGTTGCTGCCGAACTCCGCGGACAGCCAGCACACCTCGCCGATCGCCCCGTCGTCCACCAGTTCGCGGACCAGGCGGGAGACGGGAAGGTAGCGCGTCCACATCGCCTCCATGAGGAAGCGGTCGTTCGCGCGCGCCGCAGCGACCATCTCCGACACCTGGAGGGCGTTCATCGCCATGGGCTTCTCGACCAGCACGTGCTTGCCCGCGTTCAGGCACGTCAGGGTGTTGGGGTGGTGCCAGGGGTGGGGGGTGGCCACGTACACCGCGTCCACGTTCGGGCTCTGGGCCAGCGCCTCGTAGCTGCCGTGGCGCTCCGGGACGTCCCACACGTCCGCGAACTCGTCCGCCCGTTCCCGTGTGCGGGAACCGACCGCGGTGACGGTGGCCGAGGGGGTGGCCCGGAGCCCTTCGAGGAAGGAGTGTGCGATACCGCCGGTGCCGACCACGCCCCAGCGCAGCCCACCGTTCTCATCTGTCATGGGCTCATCCTAAAAACAGGGTCATCTCGGAGGCGAGGCGGGGAAGGTCCTCGGATTCCGCGTCCCGGAACCGTACGGTGGGGGCCTGGAAGACGGGCGAGCGCGCCCGCCAGGCCACGAACGGAGGAGGACATGTCGGAGACGCTCGCACGGAGACTGGGGGTGCAGCCCGGCGACCGGCTGCTCGTCCTCAACGCCCCCGAACGCTACCTACGGCTCCTGGAGCCGCCCCTCGACATCCACATCGACCTGGGCCCCATCGAGGGAGCCGCCTACGACGACGTCCACCTGTTCGCCCTGGACAAGGGGACCGTGGACCGGGAGACCCCCCGCCTGCTCGCCGAGGTGGGTCCGCGAACCCGCCTGTGGGTGTGCTTCCCCCAGCGCGGCGGCACCATCATCACCGACCTGACCGCGGACAAGGGCTGGGACGTCCTCGTGGACGCGGGGTGGCACCGCACCGCCCAGGAGCCGATCGACTCGGACTGGGCGGCGCTGCGCTTCGAGCGACGCTGAGGGAGCGCCGCCCGATCAGTTCGGCTCGACGCTGAGGGAGCCGCTGACGGTGTTGGCGTCGATGCGGGCCCCTGCCCCGCTCTCCACGTCCACGTCCACGTCCCGCGACCCCGACGTGGAATCCCCGGTGACGTCGTAGGCCCCCCGGGGGACCCGCACGTCGATGCTGCCGCTGGTGCTCTCCAGGGTCAGCGTCCCGAACGCGTCCCGGGTGGTGACCTCGATCCGCCCGGAGACCGTGGAGGCCTCCGCCGTCGTGAATCCGCCGCCCACCGACACGTCACCGCTCGTGGACTCGGCCGTGACGGTCTCGGCCTCGAAACCGGACACGTCCACCCGCCCGGACGTGGAGGACGCCTCCAACCGCTCGCCGGAACCCGACGCGCTGATCTCGCCGCTGGTGGTCTCGGCCTCCACCGAGCCCTCCACCCCGTCCAGGGTGATCCGCCCGCTGGTGGTCTCCACGACCACGCCGCCGACGTTGCCGGACACCTCCACCTCGCCGCTGGTGGTGGACAGTTCCAGCTCGCCGTCGAGGTTCTCGGCGCTGATCCTGCCGCTGATGGTCTCCACGTTCACCTCGGTCCCCTCGGGCACGGTGATCTCGTAGTCGACGACGCACCCCCCGAAGAACAGGACCCCCTGGCAGGCGGCCTCCACGTCGAGGCTGTCGCCGTCCGCCTCGGCCCGGTCCCGGGGTTCGGTGAGGGGGGTGCCGCGCAGGGTGCGCTCCACCAGGACCTCGTCGCCGCCGCTGGTGAGGGTGACGCCGCCGCCCGTGCGGTTCTCGACGTCCAGGCTCCTGATCCCGGCGTAGGAGTCGCTGCGGTCGCCCCGGTCCATGCCCACGTTGCCGAGGACGGAGAACGAGGTCGCCGCCACGATGATCACCACGAGCACGCCGCCGATGACGAGCCACGGGCCCACGCGGAACCTGCGGCGGGGCTCCTTGCTCGACGAGGCGTACAGTCCCCGTGCCTTGAAAGTCACTGTCTTCCCTTCCGGGTGGGCTCGCGCCCCCTGGGTTGTCGGTGCGGTCAGGTGCGGTCGGTGCCGCGCAGGTAGTGCAGTACGGCCTGGACCCTGCGGTGGTCGTGGTCGTCCTGTCCGAGGTCGAGCTTGGTGAAGATGGAGCGGATGTGCTTCTCCACGGCGCGTTCGGTGACGGTCAGCCGTGAGGCGATCCCCGCGTTGTTCAACCCCTGGGCCATCACCTCCAGCACCTCGGACTCACGGGGGGTGAGCCGGTCCATCGCGCTGTCCCTGTGTCGGCTGAGCAGTTGTGACACCACCTCGGGGTCGATGGCGGCGCCGCCGTCGGCGACCCTGCGCAGCACCGCCAGGAACTCGTCGATGTCGGCGACCCGGTCCTTGAGCAGGTAACCGACCTTGCTCGACCCGCTACCCAGCAGGTCGGCGGCGTAGCGGCTCACCACGTGCTGGGAGAGGAGCAGCACCGCCACCTCCGGGTGGGTCCGCCGGATCGTGACGCCCGCCTGGATGCCCTCCTCGGAGAAGGTGGGCGGCATCCGGATGTCGACCAGGCACAGGTCCACGTCGGGGTGGTCCTCCACCGCGCGCAGGAGCGCGTCGGCGTCGCCGACCTGGGCGACGACCTCCACGCCCTCGTCCTCCAGCAGCCGGGCCATGCCGCGGCGCAGGAGGACCGAGTCCTCGGCGATGATCACCCGCGGCCCCCTCTCCGGCGCCGGGGCCCGCTCCGCGTTCGCACCGCTGTACACGGTCATGCCTCCCAGGGGATGTCGGCGGTCAGGACGGTGCCCTCACCGGCGGGGCTGTGGACGGTCAGGACGCCGTCGACCGCGTCCACACGGTCCCACAGGCCGTACAGGCCCGTGCCCGCCTCGGGGTCCGCCCCGCCGACCCCGTCGTCGGTGACGCTGAGCCGCAGCAGGTCCGCGGTCGGGCGGGCGGAGACCGCCACCCGCTCGGCGGCCACGGTGACCCGCGAGGCCCGGGCGTGCTTGGCGACGTTGTTCAGCGCCTCGCACGCCACGTAGTAGGCGACCCCCTCGGCACGCGGCGAGGGACGGTCCTCCAGCTCCACGTCCACCCGGACGGGAACGGGCGCACGTCCCGCGGCCACCGGTAGCGCCGCTCCCAGCCCGTGGTCGGTGAGGACCCTGGGGTGAAGGCCCCGCGCGACCTGGCGCAGCTCGTCCATCACCTCGCGGGACTCCCTCTGGGCCTCCGTGATCAGCTCGAGGGCCTTCTGCGGGTCAGCGGTGACGCGGGAACGGGCGCGGGTGAGGGTCATGGTGAGGGCGAGCAGGCGCTGCTGGGCGCCGTCGTGCAGGTCGCGTTCGATGCGGCGCCGCTCGGCCTCGGCCGCGTCGACCATGCGCAACCGGCTGTCCTGGACGTGGACGAGACGGCGTCGGATACGCACCTCGGGGGCCTCGAAGAGGAGCATCCGGTGCAACAGGACCTCGGTGGCGACCAGGGAGGTGGTCAGCCGCAACCCGACGAGGGCCGCGAGCGGACCGACGACGACCAGTGTGAGCGGTCCGACGAGGTCGTCGAGGCTGCCCTGGACCAGGACGAACACGATCCCGAACAGGGCGCCGACGGCCGCCGCGCCACCGCACACCACGAGGACCATCACGACTCCCCCGGCGAGGAGGCCGTGGAGCCCCGCGGCGGTGCTGTAGACGACCATCGACCAGGAGTCGCGCCCGAACAGGAACCTCCAGGCGCGGACCGCCGGCCCGTCACCGGAGAGGGGGTCGGGCGGGCTGGTCTCCACGATCCCGAACACCGCGTCCAGGCGCTCGCGCTGGATCCGGCAGGCCAGGCGGGCCAGCAGGGCGGCGACGGCCGGGAAGACGACCAGGAACACGAGTACGTCCATGACGAGCGCCCCGACGCTGCGGTCGACCGCCTCGGGCCGCCAGGGCAGGGTGACCGCGAAGCCGACCCAGGTGGCGGACACGACGAGCATGCACGCGGGCACCAGGTAGAACAGGGCCAGCGCGAGGGAGGTCATCAGGTGCAGGACCTCCACCAGGCGCGCCCGCCAGGTGGGCCCGTAGGCTTCTGTGACACGGGGCAGCCCGGCGAGGACGGGCAGCAGGCCCCGCCTGCCCCGTCCGCCTCCGTGAGTGCTCTGACCGGTCACCCCACCAAATCTAGGGATCCCGGCCGTGGGGGTACGAGGCCAGCAGCACGTGGAGTGCGGGTGGTGCTGGCACTACCGCCCGGAGGAGAGGAGGACGCGTGGAAGGCGCCCGTGTCCCGGTCCGGCCGGTCCTGGAGGACGTCGGCCGGGTCAACCCGCTGTTCGCGCTGGAGGGTGAGCCCCCGGGGCCGGGCTGGGTCTTCGTGCCCGCGGCCGGCGGCGGGACGGACGAGACCGCCCGGACGGTGCTGTCGGCCGAGGTGGAGCGTGTGCGCGCACAACTGGCCGCGCTGTCGGGCGGCCCCGGCGGGACGGTGGAGTGGAGGGTGGCGGCATCGCTCTTCCAGCAGGGGATGGCGACGCGGCTCCTGTCCCCGGTGCTGGCGGCGGCGCTCTGCCACGGCGTGCTGCTCGACGCGGCGGAGTTCCGGTGGGACCCCCGCCGGGACGGGCCGCTGGTACTGCGCACCCCGCAGGAGACCGCCGCCACGGTGACCGGCGGGATCGCCCGGGTCGCCGACCTGGTCGAGGAGACGGTGGTCCTCGGTGCGCTGGCGGGGATCGAGAGGGCCCTGGCCGGGCCCGGCCGGGTGGCGCCGGGGCTGCTGCGGGGCAACACCGCCTCGGCTCTGGCCGGAGCCGTGCGCTCCCTGGGCGCCGACCGCCCCGAGCGGCGCCCGCAGGCCGAGGCCCTGGCAGGGGACCTGTTGGCGCGCCCGTCCCTGGCCGGGACCGGCGGGTACACGGGGGTGGACGCCACGGGGGCGGGGGTGTTCCGTCGCACCACCTGCTGTCTGTACTACCGGCTGCCGGGCGGCGGCTTCTGCGGCGACTGCGCTCTGCGCTCCTGACCTCCGCGCGGCGGGGGCCGCCCGCGGGCCGACCCGGACGTCCCTCTCAGCCCGCCTCGGCGGGGTCGATGCCCTTGCGGCGGAGCAGGTCGGCCATCTTCTCCCGCTCGTCCAGGGGGATGGCGACGTAGACGCGCAGTCCCTCGGCGTCCTCGCGCAGCAGGTACTCGTACAGCCCGTCCGTGAGGAGGTCCCCCACCGTGTCGAAGAACAGCCACCTCACGCGCACGCGCACCAGCCTGTCGGTCAGGTCCACGCGCTCCACCAGCTCGTGGGCGACCCGGGCCAGCCCCAACCGCCGCAACAGCGGGTGTCCTCCACGCAGCCCCCGGGCCATCTCCTCCCGGGAGTCCAGCGCCCCGACGAAGTCGTCCCCGAGGATCATGCCGGGAAGCCCCCACAGCGACGCCGTGCGCTCGGCGTCCAGAGTGGCCTGGGCGGCGCCGTAGGCGCGAAGGTGGGCCTCGATGCTCTGCTGTGAAACGGCCATGGTCCACGCTAACCGGCCCGTCCCCCGGGAGCGCGTCCAGCGCGCCGGGACGGGACCGGAACACGTTCCGGGCGCATCCCCTCGACACGGAGGGGGCGGGCGTGCGCGCACGCGAACCCGAAGGTGCGTACCGGGGGATCCACGGCCCGGACGACGGACTCGTCCGGTCGACGCAAGTCTGCGACGTGCGGGTCCGAGCCCCGGTCCGGTTCCTCGACGCGGTGGTCGCCCCCTCACCGGCGCGCCCCTGCGCGAGGCACACGACTGCCTCCCGGGCCAGCCGGACACCGGGCTGGGCGGGCCGCCGAGTGCGCGTCCGGGAGAAATACAGTGGCCTCCCCGGGGCCGTTCGGGCATCCTGCCCTGATGGTCACTCCCGCACTTTCCCCCTTGTACCGCGACTGCGACTTCAACGGGCCGCTCTCCGACGCCCACGCGGCGCGGCTGATCCGGACGCTCGGCCCCCTGGGCGGGCGCCGGGTCGTCGACATCGGCTGCGGCTGGGCGGAGTTCCTGCTGCGCACCCTGGAGTCGGAGCCGACCGCGACCGGGTTCGGGATCGACCTGGGTGAGGACTCCGTCCGGCACGGCCTGGAACTCGCCGAGGCCCGAGGCCTGGGCGACCGCGTCGAACTGGTGGTGGGCGACGTCGGCGAGTGGTCCGGAACCCACGCGGACGTCGTGGTGAACAACGGGGCGTCCCACGTGTGGGGCGGCGATCCGGTCGTGCACACCGCGAACGCCCTGGAGGCGGCCGGCGACCTGCTGGAGCCCGGCGGCCGACTCCTGTTCGGCGAGGGCTTCTGGCTGCGCGAACCGACCGTCGAGGAGCTGGAGGTCATGCGGGACATCCCGCTCGCCCGGTACCGGTCGATCCGCGACCTGGTGGACCTCGCCCTCTCCCACGGGTTCCGGCTCCGGGCGCTGTCCCAGGCGAGCCTGGAGGAATGGGACGATTTCGAGTCCCGACACGCCCAGGGGTGGGAGGACTGGCTGCTGGAGAACCCGGACTCCCCCGACGCCGGCGAGATCCGCTCCAGGGCCGATCGGCACCGGGAGTTCCGGATCCGCGGCACCCGGGAGACGATCGGGTTCGCCTACCTGACCCTCATCCGCGTGTAGGCGCGCTTCCCGTCGGCCACCGCTCGGCCTCGCCCCGGGGACGCGGGACAACCGCGCGCGGCCCGGGATCGGGAGCCCACGGCGCCCCGGGCACCGGCCTTCGAGGCCCCGCGACCCGGCGCCCGCCCGGGGGCGGACCCCGTCGACCGTCCGCCCTCCGGAGTGTCGACGGGGGCCGCCCCGTGAACGGAATGGGACCGCGCGACATCCGGGTCGTCCAGGGGCGGTGGCGGCGGGGGCGGAGTGCGATACTGGTGGGAGAAGACCCCGTGCACACCACCATCGGCGGCCCGTTCCCGGGCGCCCCACGTGGCACCACCGATCCCGGAGCACCCCACGCAGCGACCACAACCGCACCAGCCCACCGGTCGAACGGTGACGGCGCGCCCTCTCGAGGCAGTCCGCGGCCACATCATCGAACCCGCTCTCACACCACTGGAGAACTCATGAACCCCGCGCTCCTCAGGCTCCTGAACTCGGCCGACGCCACCGGCAGGGTCATCACCGGAGAACACCTCTGGCAGACCTGGAGTGTCGCCGAGCAGCGCCAGTGGGTGACCCCGGACAGCCCCGAAGGCCGGTTCGTGACGGCTGAGGGCATGAACGCCCGGCGCTTCGCCACCGGTGAGGGCGAGGCCGACCACGCCCGCCGCGCGGTCTACACCCACGCGGCGGACCCCGAGGACCTGGCCCAGCTGCTGGCCGTGCTGGGTCTGGACCACGACTCCGAGGAGGACGGAGCGGTCACGCGCTGATCCGCTCCCTCCCGAGTACGAGCACCGGCCCGTGCCGTGGTCTCCCGCCCCGGAGACCTCGGCACGGGCCGTTCGTTCCGGGGGCGGGCGTCCCCCGGGGGAAGACCGCCGACCACGTCGTGCCCCGGCCCGTATCGCGGTCCGGAGCGGGCCCGCCCGTGTCCGGTCAGCGGGACGTGGACGCGGGGCCGGCGCGCACGTGCGCACGCTCCCCCTGCAGGCCGAACAGGATGAGGAGCTCGACCACGCCGCCGTCGGCGCTGCCGAGCCAGTGCGGCAGGGACGTGTCGAACTCGGCTGCCTCACCGGGCGCCAGCGTCAGGTCGCGTTCGCCGAGCACGAGCCGCAGGCGGCCGTTGAGCACGTACAGCCACTCGAAGCCGTCGTGGGTCTGCGGGGTCGGTTCGAGCGGGCTCCGCCGAGCGGGGATGATCATCTTGAACGCCTGCATGCCGCCCGGACGCCTGGACAGCGGAACGAAGACCATCCCGAACCGCCGGATCGGCTTCAGGTGGATCCGGGGGTCGCCCGTGCGCGGTGCGCCGACGAGGTCGTCCAACGGGACGTCGTAGGTACGGGCCAGCGGCAGGAGCAACTCCAGGGTCGCCCTGCGCTGACCGCTCTCCAACCGGGAAAGGGTGCTCTCCGACACCCCGGTCGTCACAGCGAGGTCGGCGAGGGTGATGCCCCGGGCGCGGCGCAGTGCCCGCAGCCGCCGGCCCACCTCGTCGAGTACGTCCTCAGTTTCGCGATCCACGAGCCCATCTTGCCAGAACCGCAAGTTTTCGTGCCGGATCGTGGTGGCCCCGGAGAGACTGAGCCCCTTCCGACAGAAGGAGCCCCGATGAGCACCACCGATGCGGTCACATTCTGGGACGGCGTCCACGCGGACCGGCCTGCGGCGACCGACCCCCGGCCGAACGCCCGTCTCACCGAGACGGTCACGGGCCTGCCGCCCGGTCACGTGCTGGACCTCGGATGCGGCGACGGCGGCGACGCGCTGTGGCTCGCCCGCCAGGGGTGGCACGTCACCACCGTCGACATCTCGGCCGTGGCGGTCGAGCGGGTCGCCGGCCTCGCCAGCTCACACGGCCTGGGAGACCTGGTCGCCACCGAGCAGCACGACCTGCACACGTCCTTCCCGCGTGGCCGGTTCGACCTGATCTGCGCCCACTACCTCCACACCTCCTTCGACCTGGACCGGGCAGCCGTCCTGCGCGGGGCCGCGCACGCACTGCGCCCGGGCGGACTGCTGCTGGTCGTCGACCACGGCTCGACCGCGCCGTGGTCGTGGAACCAGGATCCGGACGTCCGGTACCCGACCCCGCAGGAGCTCGCCGCGGACATCGGTCTGGATCCGGCGACGTGGACGGTCGAGCGGGCCGACGCACCCCGCCGGATCGCGACCGGCCCCGACGGGAGCACCGCCGAGGTCACCGACCACGTCCTGCTCATCCGCCGCACCGCCTGATCCGGAGCCGAGAGCAGCATGCCGACGAAGGAGACCACCGTGCCCACCCCCTCCCACCGCGGGGACACCCCGCCGCCCCGGACCGGAGGCAGCGAGGCCGAGGTCCTGCGCGCGTTCCTCGACTACCTCCGGGCCTCGATCGCCGCGAAGGTCGACGGCGCCCCCGAACCGCAGGTCCGAACAGCCGGAGTGCCCTCCGGCACGAACCTGCTCGGCCTGCTCAGCCACCTGACCTTCGTCGAGCGCGCGACGTTCCTCGGGGAAGGGGTGCCCGACTGGCAGGCGACGTTCCGGGCCGCGCCCGCTGACAGCTCGGCCGATGTCGTCGCCCGCTACCGGGAGACGGTCGAGCGTGCGAACGAGGTCCTCGACGGGTGCGCCGACCTCGGCGCACCGGTCCCCCGGCCGCGGGAGGACCGCCCCGGCCCCAGCGCGCGCTGGGCACTCGTCCACCTGATCGAGGAGACCGGCCGCCACGCCGGCCACGCCGACATCCTCCGTGAACTGGTCGACGGAGCGACCGGGCGCTGACCCCGCACCGTCCGGGGCCGTGGAGCAAGCGGCCAGGACCCGGCGTCGAGGACCACCCGGCACCGCAGCAGGTGCCAGGAGGGGGTGCCTAGTCCAGGCTCAGCGACCTGACCAGGTCGAGCATCTCCGCGTGGTACAGGGCGGCCGGGTTGTTCGAGACCGGTCGGATATGGCCGTCGATCTCCAGGGCCACCAGCCCGTGCATCCGGCCCCAGACGCGCAGGGCGAGGGCAGCCGCGGCCGGGGGCGCGTCAGGGAGGTCCTTCCGGATCTTCGCGACGTAGTCCGGGTGCAGGTCGGACCACGCGGTGTCCTCGGGCTGGTGGTGTCGGGCCCGCGGCCAGGCGGCGGCCACCAGCCCGGTGAGGTTGCGGCACACCCTGCGCGCCGTCTGGTCCACCGGCCCGCCTTCGGGGGGACGGTAACCGGGGACGGGGCTGCCGTAGAAGAGCCGGAAGCCCTCCGGGTTGGCCAGTGCCCATTCCCTCAGGGCCTGCCCCCAAGCCATCAGCCTGCCGCCGGTATCGGACTCGGGCACACCGGCGTCGGCGGTTTCCACCGCTTCCGCGAGGGAGTCGGAGATTTCGTCGATCAGCGCCGTGACCAGGTCGTCCCGGGTCGGGAAATAGCTGTAGATCGCGCGCGGGGTCATCCGCATCTCGCGGGCGATGCCGCGGAGCGATATCGATCCCGGACCCTCCTCGGCCATCTGCCGCAGGGCGATGGTCCTGATCTCCTGGCTCGTCTCCGCCCGCAGTCGTTCCCTGCGGCTCATCGCGGCGGGTGCGCCCTCGCTGTTGCCCATGCGGGCCAGGTTACAGGAGTGCGTTAGTATTCACCAGATCATAAGTATACGCCGTGTCCAAAGGAATCAGGGGTGCTCATGGCCGCCTATGTCATTGTCGGAGTCGACGTGCTCGACGAGGAAGCCGCGTGGGCCTACGCCGCCGTGGCCCAGCCGTCCGTCCTCAGCTACGGCGGTCGTTATCTGGTCGCGGGGCCGACGGCCGAGCCGGTCGAAGGCGGCTGGGACTTCGCACGGCTCGTGGTCATCGAGTTCCCCACCATGGCGCGGATCCGGGAGTGGTACGACTCGGCCGAGTACCGCAGGGCCAGGGAGATTCGCGCGGACGCGATCCGAGTGCAGCTGTCGTTCTTCGAGGGCGCGCCTCCCGAGGGCTCCCCCCTCCCGGCCTAGGTGTACTGACCTGAGAGGTTGGTGACGCGGGAGGCGGGAGGGTCGCCTATGGCGGTGTGGAACCGGTGGTGATTGTAGTGGTCCAGCCATCCGGTGAACGCCTCCCGCTTTTCGGCCTCGGACCGCTAGGGGCGGGCGGCCGCGGCGCCCCGTACTCCGTCCTCGGCGTGGACGGCACCGCGTGGGTCCGGGGCCGGGCGTCGGCCCAGCCCCTTCCCGGCCCCTCTCAGGGCTGGTCCATGGCCCGCCGGATCTCGGACAGGTCGATCCGCACCATCGAGAGCATCGACCGCATGGCGCGCTCGGCGCGGACGGGGTCGGGGTCGTCGATGAGGTCGTCGAGCTCGGCGGGGAAGACCTGCCACGAGAAGCCGTACCGGTCCCGGAGCCAGCCGCACTGGACCTCCTCGCCCCCCTCGCCGAGCTTGTTCCAGAAGTGGTCGGACTCCTCCTGGCTGTCGCAGCTGACCTGGAGCGAGACGGCCTCGGAGAACGTGAACTCGGGGCCGCCGTTCAGAGCGGTGATCTGCTGGCCGTCGATCTCGAAGTCCACGGTGAGCACCATGTCCGCGGGCCGGGGACCCCCGGGCCCGAAGTGGCGCGTCCTCAGGACCCGGGAGTTCTCGAACAGCCCGACGTAGAAGTTCGCGGCCTCCTCCGCCTGGGTGTCGAACCACAGGCAGGGGGTGATCTTGTTCAGCGTGCTCATCGGTCGTCCTCTCGGCACGTGACGCGGTTCCTGGCGTCCTTCCTACACGTACCGACCCGGCCGGGCGGAGCAACTCATCGGGCGGCCCGCACATTTTTCGATCCGCACCCAAGTTCCTCTGTATTGCTTTAAAGTACTCTTTTGCAAGGTAATGTCAGGGATGCATAGAGGAGTTTCCAGAGTCCCGATGAGGAGTGGGCGTTGGATCAGCAGTACTACTCGGTGGACCAGGTGGCCGAACTCCTGGACCTGCACGTCAAGACGGTACGCGCCTACATCCGCGACGGCCGCCTCAGGGCGACCCGGATCGGCAAGCAGTACCGCGTCCGGCGCCAGGACCTGGAGGAGTTCACCGGCGGACCGCTCCCGGGGCCGGAGGCGCCCGAGGCTGCGGGCGGCGGTCGCACCGCCGAGGCGTCCACGGTCGTGCGGGTCGACGGGATCGGTCCCGACGACGCCTCGCGTCTGACCAACCTGATCTCGGCCTCCCTGGCCGGGGCGCCGGGTGGCGCGGCGCGGGTCCACGTCCAGACCGTCCACGACCCGGCGCGCGCGAGCCTGAAGGTCGTCGTCCTGGGCGACCTCGCCGGAACGGCGGCGGTCCTGGAACTCATCGGCCTTCTGGTGGACGAGGAGAGAGAGTGAGCGGTTCGATGACGGATGTCGTGCAGGAGATGGGCGGCGCCCAGGTCATGGTGTGCGCGGCCGACGGGCCGCCCCTGAGCGGCGAGGCCGAGGCGATCGACCTCATCGGGAACGCGTCCTACCGCGGCGCCTCGTGGGTGGCCGTGCCCGTGGGACGCCTCGACGGGGACTTCTTCACCCTGCGGACCGGGCTCGCGGGGGCGGTGGCCCAGAAGTTCGCCAACTACCGGATGGGCCTCGCCGTCGTCGGCGACGTCTCCGCGCACGTGGCGGCGAGTACCGCCCTGCGGGACCTGGTCAGGGAGAGCAACCGCGGCCGGAGCCTGTGGTTCGCCTCCGATATGGAGGAGCTTAAGACCCGCCTGGCCTCACACAACATCCGTCGCGTCTCAAATCCTGAGAATGGCGTATCACTGTAAGAGACGATCGGTGTAGGGTCGCACTCCTCGGCAGATATCGGCGACCCGGTGAGAGGGCGATCCATGACGCGTTACACCCACGGCCAGCACCCGTCGGTCACCGACTCCTACCTCTGGCGCAACGCGGAGAACTCCTGCGCCTACGCGCTCGACCGGATGACGCCCGGCCGTTCCCTGCTGGACGTGGGCTGCGGACCGGGCAGCATCACCGTCGACCTCGCCCGACGCGTCGCCCCGGGCCCGGTCACCGCGGTGGACGCCTCTCCCGAGGCGGTCGACCTCGCCCGTGCGGCGGCCGAGGAAGCGGGAGCCGACAACATCGTGTTCCGGGTGGCCGACGTCCACCGCCTGGACCTGCCCGACGACTCCTTCGACGTCGTCCACGCCCACCAGGTCCTCCAGCACGTCGCCGATCCGGTCCGGGCACTGTCGGAGATGCGCAGGGTGGCCGGGCCCGGCGGGACCGTGGCCGCCTGCGACTCCGACTATTCGGGGATGTACTGGCACCCGCGCCTGCCCGAGCTGGACGCCTGGATGAACCTGTACCAGCGCATCGCCCGTGGGAACGGCGGCGAACCCGACGCCGGCCGCCACATGGTGGCCTGGGCCCACGAGGCCGGATTCACCGACGTCACCTACGTGGCCGAGGTGTGGAGCCACTCCGACCCCGACCGCCGCGCCTGGTGGGGCGGTATGTGGGCCCGGCGCATCCTGGAGTCCGACATGGGCCGCCAGGCCGTCGCCGAGGGACACGCCACCCGGGAGGAACTGGAGAGCATCTCGAAGGGGTGGACCGCGTGGAGCCAGGACCCCGACGGGGTGTTCGTGGTCCCGCGCGGGGCGATCCTGTGCCGGGCCTGACCGCCCGCGCCCCCTCCGGGACGGGCCGCGAAAACCCCATGCGCCGAGCAGGCGCCCGGCCCTAGACTGCGGCCCATGATGGCAGTCGCAGTAACCGAGTAGGCGGGCGTCCGCGCCCGCCGTACGCCCCGCCGTGTCCTGGGAGGACCGCCGGGGCCTGTTCGGCGTACCGCGCGGGCGGAACGGTCTCCTTCCCGTTCTCGGCCCGCCTCGATGCGGGCCCGACCCGATCGGCCATCACGCATGAACTCGTTCCGTACTCCTGAAGCGCGCCCCGGCCGCCAGGAGCGTTCCACCCGTGCCCGCCGCTGGTGGGCACTGGCAGCCGTGTCGATGCTGCAGTTCCTCATCGCCGTCGACGTCACGGTCGTCAACATCGCCCTCCCCTCCATCGGTGCGGACCTTGGCGCCGGTCCACAGGGGCTGACCTGGGTCGTCGCCGGGTACACGCTGGTCGGCGGCGGCCTCCTCCTGCTCGGCGGCAGGATCTGCGACCTGCTCGGCCGACGGCGCATGCTGCTGCTGGGCGCCGCCCTGTTCGGCGCCGCCTCGCTCGTGGCCGGAGCGGCGCCGGACCTGCCGTGGCTCCTGGCCGCGCGCTTCGGGCAGGGAGCGGGCGAAGCGCTCGCCTCCCCGGCGGCGATGTCACTGATCGCCATGCTGTTCCCCGGCCCCCGGGAGCGCGCCAAGGCGCTCGGCATCTGGGGTGCGATCTCCAGTACGGGCCTGGTCGGCGGGGTTCTCCTGTCGGGCGTGATCACCGAACTGCTGGACTGGCGGTGGATCTTCCTGGTCAACCTTCCCGTGGTGGCCGTGGTCCTGGTCGTGGTCCCGCTCCTGGTGGAGCCCGACCGGGTCGGCGGCGGATCTCGCGGGGACTCCGCTCACAGTGCCGTGTCCGCGTCCGTCCGGCGCCGCCCCGACCTCCTCGGTGCGGTGCTGCTGACCACCGGCCCCCTCGCCCTGGTCTACGGGGTGCTGCAGGCGGCGGAGCGCCCCTGGGCGGAACCGCAGGTCTTCGCCCCGGTCCTCGGAGGAGTCGTGGCTCTGGGGCTGTTCGTCCTGGTGGAGGCCAGGTCGAGCAACCCGCTGGTGCCCCTGTCCTTCTTCGCCGACCGGACCAGGCTGGTCGCCAACGCGGCGACGGTGCTGCTCAGCGCGGCACTGTCGACCTCGTTCCTCCTGGTGACCCTCTACCTCCAGGAGGTGCTGGGGATGGGCCCGCTCCGGGCGGGGCTGGCGTACGTGCCGTTCTGCGCGGCGATCCTGCTCTCGGCGGCCCTGGTGAGCCGGGTCATCGGCGCGATCGGGCTCTCCGGCGCCGCCATCGCCGGCCTGCTGTCGGCCGCGGCGGGTACTGCCTGGCTGTCGCGGCTGCCGGTCGACGGCGACCTGTGGACCGACGCCATGCCCGGCATGCTGCTGGTCGGGGCGGGCATGGGCATCGGCCTGATCGCCCTCCAGAACGCCGCCCTGCACGGGGTGACCGAGGCGGACGCGGGCGTCGCCTCCGGCGTCCAGCGCTCGGTCGACCAGCTCGGCGGTGCCACTGGTATGGCCGTCCTCGTCGGCGCGGCCGTCGCTGCCGGTACGCCCGGTGACGCCACCGCCTCCGTCGAGGGGTACCGGGCCGCCTTCACCTGGGCGACCGTCGGCGTTCTCACCGCCGCGGCGGGCGTCGCCCTGTCCGCCTGGCGGACCCTCCGCGCCTGACAGGAGATGCCGCCCCCGGGGCCGTCGCACGAGCGTCGGCCCCGAGGGCGCGATCGCACGAGGCGGGCACCGCGTCGCCGCGGCCGGCTGGCCCGCGCACAACCTGGCCCGCGCCGGACGGAGGTCAGTCGGTGTCGTAGACGGTGACCCCGACACCCCGGTCGAGGAGTTCGCTCTCGATGAGGGGCTGCACGCGGGACCACCGGCCGCCCGCGAGCCCGCAGCCGATGCGGGGCATGTGCACGGTGGCGCCCAGGTCGAGGGCGTGCGAGGCCAGGACGCGCAGACAGGAGGCGATCGCGTCGTAGCGGACGGGTGGCCCGCCGCTGCCCCGTCTCGTGCCGTGCTGGGCCACCATGTTGGCCACCCAGGTGTCGGGCGCGACCGCCGTCAGGCGTACGGCCCCCAAAGCGAAGTCGTTGCGGGCGCGTTCTCGGTGCCAGGCGCGGTAATCGCGTTCGGGTCCGGGCCAGCGCCTGGAGACGGCGAGCACGAACCCCTTGCCCCAGCCGCCCCTGTCGTTGCACACATGGGCGATGATCTTGGGCCCCGGGGCCTGGGGGCTGGTGGCGTCGCCGCGGATGATCCGCAGCCCGGGTGGGACGGCGTCGGATGGCATGGCCGAACGTTAGCGGGCGGAGACGACAGGGCGCACGAGGATATGCGCCCGCTCGGCGCGCCCGCGCGGACACAGGCGGTCGCCCCCCGCGGAGCCTGGGTGCGCGACACCGCCGACACCCCCTGACAAGCTCCGTGCGGGCGATATAGCGTCGATGTGTCACGCATGCGCGGCAGTGTACGCAGCCAGCTGGAGGAAGCATGTCCGACCTGCCCATCGGCTACTGGCTCAAGCACCTGGACCGGCTCATCGAGAACGACTTCGACCGGGCCCTCGCCTCGGAGTCGTTGGGGCGCCGCCACTGGCAGGTGCTCAACTCCCTGCACATCGAGCCCGGGACGATCGATGGACTGGACCGCAGGCTGGCACCGTTCCTGGAGGAGGACGAGGCCACGGTCGCCCCCGCGCTCGATCGGCTGCGGGAGCTGGGGTGGATCGAGGGTGCGGACACGCTCGCGCTCACGCCCCGGGGCGAGGCCGAGCACGAGAAGCTCTTCGCGAGGGTCAGTGAGGCCCGCGCCCGGCTCACCCGGGGAATCGGCGACGAGGAGTACCGCGCCGTCGTCGACGTGCTGGAGCGGATGTCGGCCAACCTCGAACAGGACTGAGGGGCCGGCCCCGTGCTGGGGCGCTCGCCGGGGTCACCCGGCGCGGGTCACGGCGCGAGCAGTTCCCGGGTGAGCTCGACGAACGCCAGGTCGGCGCGCCTGGGGACGCCGAGGGTCTCGTCCCCGTAGGGGAACGGCTCGGTCTTGCCGGTTCCGGTGTATCCGCGCCGCTCGTACCAGGCGATCAGTTCGGGGCGCTGCTTGAGCACCTTCATCCGCATCAGGCGGCAGCCCCACTCGGCCACGGCGGTGCGCTCGGCCTCGGCCAGAACGCGACGTCCCAGTCCGCCTCCCTGAATGGTGGGCCGGACCGAGAACATCCCGAAGTAGGCGCCGTTGACGCCGCGCTGGAGTTCGCAGCAGGCCACGAGCAGGCCGTCGGCTTCGGCGACGAGGATGATCGTGTTGGTGCGCCCGAGCAGTTCGGACATTCCCTCGGCGTCCACGCGCTGGCCGTCGAGCAGTTCGGCCTCCGTGGTCCATCCCTGCCGGGAGGAGTCGCCCCGGTAGCAGGCGTTGACCAGTGCGACGAGGGCGGGGACGTCGGCGGGGACCGCGCGCCGGTAGGTGAGGCTGAGCGGCTCGCCGGATGCCGTCTCACTGGTCTGGCTGGTGGTCACGCGCGTCTCCCCCGTCGCTTTCGGTCACTGGCACCACCCAGTATCAACCACCGGGAAGCCCGGAGAATACGGACCCCCGGCGCGAAAACCGACATCGTGAGCGCCCCCCAGGTCAGGGGTCCGCCCGGTACCCCCAGGCCTCCCCGATCCGCCCCAGGAAGTTCCGCAGCCGCTGCCGCGCGTCGTCCGCGTCGAGCATCCCGGGGGTGACCATCAGTTCGAGTGCGAGCCCGTCCACCTGGGTGTGCAGGTAGCCGGCCCATTCCTCCACCCAGGGGTCGGCGTGGGGCTCGAAGGGGTTGCCGACCGGGGCCCCGACGAGCGAGGCGACCAGTTGGCGGTAGAGCCTGCGCTGGAGGTTCCAACGCTGCGCCCGGTCCTTGTCGTACTCGCCCAGGACGCCGGCGGACTCCCACGCCCGGTACTCGGCGCGCCGCGTCCCGTCCAGGGGCAGGAGCTGTTCGGCGTACTCGGCGACGCGGTCGGTCAGCGGCATGTCGGGGGACTGCTCTGCCGACAGACGGGTGATCCGCTCGGTGACGCGGTCCTCGGACAGGTTCATGGCGAAGACCAGGAGTTCCTCGCGCGTCTGGAAGTAGTGGCGCAGTGCCCCCGGCGACCAGCCCGCCTCGGCGGCCACGGTGCGGATGGACACGGCGGTGGGGCCGGACTCGGAGATGACCCGCCACAGGGCCTCGGCCAGCTCCCGGCGGCGCTGTTCGTGGTCGACGATCTTTGGCACCCCACCTTTCTAGCACACGTGTGTTATTTTATTTGACACAGGCGTGCGAGAAAAACGCGAGGAGACCGCCATGCCCCCCTGGGAAGTACTGCTGCCCGTCGCCGGACTGGCGCTGCTGGACACACTCAGCCCCGCCACCATCGGAATCTCCCTGTACGTGCTGTTGAGCGGTGCGCGTTCGGTGGCCCGCCCCCTCTTCGCCTTCCTGGGCACCGTCGCCCTCTTCTACTTCGTGCTGGGCTGTGCTCTCATGCTCGGCTTCGGGTTCCTGCTGGACACCCTGGGGGGTGCGGCCGACAGCGCCCCGGTCAGCTGGGCGATGGTCGTCCTGGGCGGTGGCCTGCTGGTCTACAGCTTCCTCGCACCGACCAAGCCGCGCGCGCAGCGCAGGCCCGCCTCCTTCCGTACGGTCGCGATGATCGGACTGGGTCTCGCCACCGGCCTCCTGGAGGGCGGCACCGCCTTCCCGTACTTCGGCGCGATCGGCATCATGACCACCGCCGAACTGCCCGCCACCACCTGGCTGGCCGTGCTGGCCGCCTACAACGTGGTGATGGTGCTCCCCCCGATCCTGCTCTACCTGGGCCACCGGGCCCTGGGCGAGCGTCTGCGCCCCAGGTTGGAGCGCTGGCGCTCCAAGGTGGAGGCCGGATCCAGGGAGGCGCTGGCGTGGATCATCGGCCTGGTCGGGTTCTTCCTCCTCGCCAACGGCCTCGCCCGCACGGGCGCCCTCGCCGCCGTCGAGGGTTCCGGGTTCGTCACCTTCCTCAACGGGCTGTAGCCGGCGGGGAGTCGCGGCGGCGCCAACGGGTGGTGGGGGCCGCACCACCACCGATACGCGTGTGGACGGCCCTGCCTCCCGGGCGGGCCGGGCGTAGTTTCGTTGCCATGAACATGACCAAGACCCCCTTCGCGCAGGTCGTCGCCGATTCCCGGTACAACCTGTGGGGCCTCCCCCTGGCCCTCGTCTCCTTCACGCTCGTCGTGGTCGGGCTGGCGGTGGGAGCGGGCACAGCCGTGGTCATGGCCGGAATGTTCCTGATGGTGGGCACCCTGCACGCGGCGCGGGGGCTCGCCCACGTCGAGCGGATCCGCCTCGCGGACCTCCACGACAGACCGGTGGTGCGCCGCCCCTACCGCTCCCCCGCGGCCGGCTCCGGCCCCCTGCGCCGGGCCCTGGGGCCGCTCGCCTGCCGACAGAGCTGGCTGGACGCGCTGCACGCGGTCGTGCGCCTCCCGGTCGCCGCGGTCGGGTTCGGCGTCACCACCGCGTGGTGGGTCGGCGCCGCGGCCGGACTGCTCCACCCCCTGTGGGGGTGGTCGCTGTACACCGTTCCCGGCTACACCGACCTGGGGACCTACGTCGCCCCGGAGTACCCGGTACTGGCCACCACGGTGATCCACATGCTCGCCGGAGCCCTGCTCGCCCTCAGCCTGCCGCTGGTCGTACGCGGCTGCGCCCACGCGCAGTCCACCCTCGGCCGTGCCCTGCTCCTGGCCCCCGAGGACGCGGGCGTGCGGGTGTACACCGCGGCCCCGCCCCACGGACCCGCGGGCGAGGGGGGCCACCAGCCCGTCCCGCCCGTCGGGCAGTACGTGTCGTCGGCCGTGTGAGGCACGCGGGACCGCCGCGGGCCGGGGGCGTCAGAGCCCCCGGTACAGATCCGTCAGCAGGGCGACGGCGGCGTGCGTGGCCGGGTGGGGGTCGTGCCGTCGCCACACCACGCGGACGGGGATGCTGGGAGCGTCGCGCACCGGGCGGTAGACGATCCCGTGGCGGCGGTACTGGGCCACGGTGCTCTCCGCGGTGATGCCGACGCTGCGTCCGGTGGAGATCTCCGCGAACCAGTCGTCGATGTCGTTGACGTGCTCCATCACCGGGCCGTTCTCCTCGGGCCACAGTTCGGCGGTGGTGGTCCCGGTGCGCCGGTCGAAGATGAGGTGCCGTCCGGCGATCTCGGCCAACCGCAGCGACCTCCGTCGGGCCCAGGGGTCGTCGGAGGCCATCGCGCAGTACCGGCGCTCACGGCCCACGACGGCGCTCTCGAAACGGCGCCCGTCGAAGGCGGCGCGCACCACCGACAGGTCGCACAGGCCCTCGGCCAGGCCGCCGGTGGGCGAGTTGGTGCGGACCAGGTGCAGTTCGGTGCCCGGGTGGAGGTCGGCCCAGCGCCGCTGGAACTCTGCGGTGTGGCGTCCCACCGCCGACCAGGCGTGCCCCAGGCGCAGCCGCGTGTGCCCGTCGACGGCCTCGCGCACCAGGTTGTCGGCCTCGGACAGCACCACCCTGGCCCGGGCCAGGACCTGGACCCCCGCGGTGGTCGGTGTGACGTTGCGACTGGTGCGGTGCAGGAGCCGCACCCCCAGCGCCCTCTCCAGGGCGCCGAGGTTGCGGGACACGGCCGCCTGCGAGACCCCCAGGTCGAGGGCCGCGTCGGTGAAGCTCCCGGTGTCGATGATCGCGACCAGGCAGCGCAGGTGCCGCAGTTCCATGTCCATGCGCACAGCGTATAGATGGTCGCACGCATGCATTTTGCGTATGTGGCCGTGAGCAGCATGCTCGCCCCATGGACACGCCGACGAACACTCCGCAGACGGGAACCGCCGCCACCCCGCTCTCCTCGGACGCACCGGACACGCGGTCCCGGCTGACGGGGATGGCCGTGATGCTCGGCAGCGGTATGTCCAACCAGTTCGGGGCCTCCCTGGGAGCACTGGCCTTTCCGGTGATCGGACCGGCCGGCGTGGTGGCCGTGCGCCAGTGGGTCGCCGGTCTGGTCCTGATGTCTGTCGGGCGGCCCCGCCTGCGTGCGTTCACCTGGTCCCAGTGGTGGCCGGTGCTGTCCATGGCCCTGGTCTTCGGCACCATGAACCTGACCCTGTACTCCGCCATCGACCGCATCGGTCTGGGGCTCGCCGTGACCCTGGAGTTCCTCGGCCCCCTGGCCGTGGCCCTGGCGGCCTCACGCCGGTGGATGGACCTGGTGTGCGCGCTGGTCGCGGGTGGCGCGGTCGCGGTGCTGATGCGCCCCCAGGCCAGCACCGACCACGGCGGCATGGCGCTGGCCCTGATGGCCGCCGCGTGCTGGGCCTCCTACATCCTGCTCAACCGGACGGTGGGGCGCCGGGTTCCGGGCATCGAGGGCTCGGCCGCCGCGGCCGGGGTCTCGGCGCTGGTGTTCGCGCCCATCGGTGTGCTGGTGCTCGTCGCCCACCCGCCGACCCCCGTCGCGCTGGCCTGTGCCGCCGCGGCGGGCGTGCTGTCCTCGACCGTCCCGTTCCTGGGCGACCTGTTCGCTCTGCGCCGGGTCCCCGCGCGGTACTTCGGGTTGTTCATGAGCGTGCACCCGGTGATGGCGGCGCTGGTGGGACTGGTGGTGCTGGGGCAGGCGTTGGAGTGGGTCGACTGGGCGGCGGTCGCGGCCATTGTGGCGGCCAACGCCACCAGCGCCCTGGCGCCGGGGCGTGCGCAGCGCCGACCGGGGGCGGCCCGCGTCCGGGCATGAACCGCATGTGCGGCCGGGCGACGACGCACCGGCCGCGCGGGTTCGGGGGTGACGGCCGCCCGGGGAGGGCACTGCGGGATTCCGCCCCGGATTTGACCTAAATATTTGTTGAGGTTCTACGGTTCATGTCAACAGCCCCAACACCCCCGGTGGTCGATCATGAGCATGGAAATGGCCGCGTGGAACTCCGTGTACCACGCGATGCACGCGAGCGAGGACCGGCGCCCCTTCTCCCTGCCGGTCCTGCGCAGGATCGCCTCCTTCGCCCGCCCCCACACCCGACGCCTCTCCTGGTTCCTGGTCCTGAGCGTGGCCACCGCCGCCCTCGCCGTGGCCTCCCCCCTGCTGGCCGGGCGGGTCGTCAACGCGATCATCGACGGCGGCGCCCTGCGCCCGGTGCTGCTCCTGGCCGGACTCATCGCGGCCGTCGCCGTCACCGAGGCGCTCCTGGGGCTGGTCGTGCGCCAGCTGTCGGCCCAGGTCGGAGAAGGCCTCATCCTCGACCTGCGCACCACCGTCTACGACCACGTCCAACGCATGCCGGTCGCCTTCTTCACCCGCACCCGCACCGGAGCCCTGGTCAGCCGGCTCAACAACGACGTCATCGGCGCCCAGCGCGCCTTCAGCGACGTCCTCTCCGGGGTGGTGAGCAACCTGGTCACCCTCGCCCTCGCCCTGGCCGTGATGCTCACCCTCTCCTGGCAGATCACCCTCCTCTCCCTCGTCCTGCTGCCCCTGTTCGTCGTGCCCGCCCGCCGCATGGGCGCCCGCCTGGCCAGGATCGAGCGGGAGCGCGCCGTCCACAACGCGGCGATGGGCACCCAGATGACCGAGCGGTTCTCCGCCCCCGGCGCCACCCTGATCAAGCTCTTCGGCCGTCCGAGGGAGGAGTCGGCCGAGTTCGCCAGACGTGCCGACAGGGTCCGCGACATCGGCGTACGCACCGCCATGGTCCAAGAGGTCTTCTTCACCGCCCTCACCCTGGTCTCGGCGCTCGCCCTGGCGCTGGTCTACGGACTCGGCGGCTTCTACGCCCTGCGGGGCCAGCTCGACGCGGGCACCGTCGTGTCCATGGGCATGCTGCTCACCCGCCTGTACGCGCCGCTCACCTCCCTGGCGGGCGCCCGGGTCGAGGTCATGAGCGCTCTGGTCAGCTTCAGCCGGGTGTTCGAGATTCTCGACCTCAAGCCGCTCGTCGACGAGAAGACCGACGCGCAGACCGTCCCCGACGGCGCGGTGTCGCTGGAGTTCGACGACGTCACCTTCGGCTACCCCAGCGCCGACAAGGTGTCCCTGGCCTCCCTGGAGGAGGTCGCCACCCTGGACACCGGTGACACCGGGGACGTCCTGCACGGGGTGTCCTTCCGGGTCGAACCCGGACAGATGGTCGCCCTGGTCGGCTCCTCCGGTGCGGGCAAGTCCACCATCGCCCAACTCGTCCCTCGCCTGTACGACGTGGACACCGGCGCCGTGCGCCTGGGCGGGACGGACGTGCGCGACCTGACCTTCGACTCCATCCGCGCCACCCTGGGCATGGTCACCCAGGACGGACACCTCTTCCACGAGTCGATCCGATCCAACCTGGCCCTGGCCTCCCCCGGGGCCACCGACGAACAGCTGTGGGACGTGCTGCGCCGGGCCCGGCTGGACACCCTCGTGGCCGCACTGCCCGACGGGCTGGACACCGTGGTGGGCGAGCGCGGCTACCGGTTCTCCGGCGGTGAGCGCCAGCGCCTGACGATCGCCCGGCTGCTCCTCGCCGGACCCGAGGTGGTCATCCTCGACGAGGCGACCTCCGCGCTGGACTCCACGTCCGAGGCCGCGGTCCAGGCCGCCCTCACCGAGGCGCTGAAGGGGCGGACCGCCCTCGTCATCGCGCACCGGCTGTCCACGATCCGCGCGGCCGACGCGATCCTCGTCATCGAGGAGGGGCGGGTCGTGGAGCGCGGTACGCACGCCGAACTGCTGGCACGGGACGGCCGCTACGCGGAGCTGTACCGGACGCAGTTCGCCACCGGCGGCCCCGGGACGGCCGTCGCCGAGCCCGCCGCGGCCGGGTAGCGGCCCCACCGACCCCGTCCCCCGGTGGCGCCACACCGGGGGACGGCTGCGCCGCGTCTAGGAGTTGCCGATCTCGCGGACGACGCGGGCCGGGTTGCCGACGGCCACCACGTTCGCCGGAAGGTCCTTGACGACCACCGAGCCGGCGCCGACCACCGTGTTCTCCCCGATCGTCACACCGGGGCAGACGATGACCCCGCCGCCCAGCCACACGTTGTCGCCGATGGTGATCGGCTCACCGGCCTCCCACTTGGCCCGCCGCAACTCGGGGTCGACGGGGTGGGTGGGGGTGAGCAGCTGGACGTTCGGGCCGATCTGCACGTCCGCGCCGATCCGGATCGGGGCCACGTCCAGCATGACCGCGCCGCAGTTGACGAACGTGCGCGGTCCGACGGTGATCTGGTACCCGTAGTCCACCCGCAGCGGGGGTCGGATCACGCTGTCCTCGCCCAGCTCCCCGACGAGCTCGGCCAGCGCCGCGTGGCGTGCCGCCAGGTCCTCGATCGTGGAGGAGTTGAACGCCTCCGTTCGCTTCTCCGCGAGGAAGAGGTCGTCCAGGAGCTCGGGGTCGTCGGCGATGTAGAGCTCACCGGCGAGCATGCGGGCCTTCTGAGTGGTCACACGGGGTCCCTTCGGTCGCGAATCCGATCACGACCCTAGCCGCGCGTGCGCCGCCCGGATCACGGGGCCCCGGGCGGGCAGGCGGGGTCACGGGAGGCGACGCACCCGGGATCGAGGGGATCACTGCGGGATCTGGCGGCAGACCCCCGTCGCGTTCAGATCACGGCAGCCCCTGCTCGATCGCGATATCGGAACGGTAGGCGGCGGCAACTCCGCCCGCGACGGTTCGCCGACGCCATTGACCGCTCGGCTGCCGCCCGAGCCCCGCCGCCGCGGCGATCCTTGCGCACTCATGTATCGCAACCTATTGGTTGTGATAGTTTGCATGGCAACCGAAGTGTTGCAATGGAGGTCGCGGTGCCCGTCCCGGACAGCATCGAGCGCGTGCTCGAACTCGCCCATCCACCCGAGAAGGTGTGGGCCGCGTTGACCACCGCCGAAGGACTTGGCGGCTGGTTCGGCTCCCGCGCGGAGATCGACGACCTGCGTCCTGGTGGCGAGGCGCGCGTGTGGTGGGACCGGCAGGACGGGCACACCCTCGCGATCCAGGTCGTCGAGCCGCCCCACCGGTTCGCCTACACGTGGGCGATCGACGGACTGTCAGCGGGCGACCCGCACCGGACCCGGGTCGAGTTCACCTTGGAGCCCGCCGGCGCGGGCACGCGGTTGACGGTGCGCGAGACCGGCTTCGCCCGGTTGCCGGACGACCTTGCCGGCAGCGCCTACGAGGAGAACACCGCGGGCTGGCGGACGGAGCTGACCGAGTTGGACGGGTACCTCGATGCCGCGTCCTGACCACCCCGAGACCGATGCCGAGTCGACCGCCCAGGCGGTCTTCACCGCACTGGCCGACCCGACGCGGCGTGGCATCCTCGCCGAACTCGCCGCGCACGGTCCGGCGACGGCGACCGATCTGGCCGACCGGCTCCCCATCTCACGCCAAGCGATCGCCAAACACCTCGGCCTGCTGTCCGATGCCGGACTGGTCCGGGCGGAGACCGGGGAGCGGCGCCGGATCCGCTTCCGGTTGCAGACCGGGCCGATGGCCGTCGCCCAGTCGTTCCTCGCCGCGATGGCGCGCGACTGGGACGGCCGTCTGACCGCACTCCGCGACCACCTCGACGACCACAGGAGGACGGGGACATGACCCCGACGTTCCGCGGCGGCCACAACATCGCCATGAAGCTGCCCAAGGCCCAGTTCGACCGCACCATCGCCTTCTACCGCGACATCCTGGGAATGGAGGTCACCGACGAGGGCAGCGAGGCCGTCGCGGACGGCGTTGCCCAGAGCGCATCGGTGCGGTTCGGTCCGGTCAAGCTGTGGTTCGACCGCGTCGACAACTACGCGCGGTCCGACCTGTGGCTGGAGCTGTTCACCGACGACGTCGGCCTCGCGACCCGGCACCTGGCCGCGCACGGTGTCGCGGTCCAGGACGAACTGGAACCGCTCCCCTCCGGACTGGATGCCCACTGGATCAGCAACCCGGTGGGTATCCCGCACATCGTCCGGCTCCCCGAGGAGGCGGAGTAGGGGGTCGAGGAGGATGGGGTCCCGGCTCTACCGCTGAATCCTGTCGTCATCCTCCCCGCCTCCCGACCACGGGGCCCCGGACTGGGGGCGGGTGCTCCCGGTGGACTGGTCGGGTGCGTGGCGGAGCGCCGGGAGCAGGACGCCGTCGACCATCGACACGAGGAAGTCCCGGTCGAACGGTGCGCGCTGGACGAGCGCGCGGAAGGCGGCCATCGACGGGACGACCTGCGAGAGCGTGTCGATGTCGGCCGTGGCCGGGACCTCTCCCCGGTCGACCGCCCGCCGCATGAGGGCGTGGTGCGCCTCGGCCCAGGGGCGGACGATCGCGGCGGTGCCCGCGTCGGCCAGTGCCCGGTCCTCGACGAGCATCGAGGCCAGCCCCGCCATGATCCTCAGCCTGCGCTCGCTCTCCCCGACCGACTGCGGCCTGAACAGGCCGAGCAGGTCGCCCCGGAGGGTCCCGGTGTCGGGCAGGTGCTCCAGGTCGACCTGGTTCCGCTTCATGCGCGCCACGGCGTCGATGACCAGTTCCGCCTTCGAGGGCCAGCGGCGGTACAGCGTGGCCTTTCCGGCTCCGGCCCGGGCGGCGACCAGGTCCATGGTCAGCCGGGAGAAGCCGACGTCGGCCAGGACCTCCAGCGTCGCGTCGAGGATGTCGCCGTCACGGGAGTGGTCCCGCTTGCGGCCGGGGCGTACGGGCACCTCGCCCCGGGCCGCGGGATCGCGGGTGTCGCCGTCTCGCGTCATGGCAGCAGTCTCCTCGTCGCTCGGTCCGCCACCACGATACGCCTCAGTTCCGGAACCAGTGCGTTCCGGAACTGGCACGTATCGAATTGACCGCGCGGTGTGGCACGATGAGCCGATGCACCACGTGACCGACGACGAACGCCGCGCCCGCCTGGCCGTGCGGCACGCACTGGCGCCGGGGGCCCGCGCCGACTCCCCCGAGGCCGCCGCCCGGGCGGTGACCGCGCTGCACGCCACCGAGCCCGCCACGGTGTACCTGTCGTGCTGGGCGCGGGTCACCTCACTGACCGTCGCCGACGTCGACAGGGCCCTCCACGAGGACCGCCGGCTGGTGAAACAGCTGGCGATGCGGCGCACCCTCTTCGTGTTCCCGCGCGAGCTGCTGCCGGGCGTCTGGCCGAGCGCCTCCGCCCGTGTCGCCGCCGCGGAGCGCGCCCGCATGGGCAAGGACCTCGTCAGGGCGGGGCTCACCGACGACGGCGGCGCCTGGCTCGACAGGGCCAGGACAGAGGTCCTCTCCCTGCTCGCCGGAGCACCGGAGGGCCTCGCGGCCGTCGACGTGCGCCGGGCGGTCCCGTGGATCGACGTGAAGGTCGAGGGGACGGCGGGCGAGGTGTGGTCGGCGCCCCGGGTGCTCACCCTCCTCGGCGCCGCCGGTGACATCGTCCGCGGCACCGACGCCGGACGCTTCCCGGTCTCCCGACCGCGGTGGACCCTGGCCGGGCACTGGCTCGGCGAGGTTCCCGACCCGTGGCGTGCGGACGAGGGGTACCGAGAACTCGTCCGCCGCTGGCTCCTGCGTTTCGGCCCGGGGACCGAGGACGACCTCGTCTGGTGGCTGGGCGCGACGAAGACGATCGTGCGCGGCGCGCTGGCCGAGCTGGACGCCGTCGCGGTCTCCCTGGACAACGGCACCACCGGCTGGCTCCTCCCCGACGACGTGGGAGGGACCGAGGATCCCGGCGAGTGGGTCGCGCTCCTGCCGGTGCTCGATCCGACCGTCATGGGCTGGCGCGACCGGGACTTCTACCTGGGGCCGCACCGCGAGCCGCTCTTCGAGCGCCGCGGCAACGCGGGCACCACTGCCTGGGTCAACGGCCGCGCGGTCGGAACGTGGGTGCAGGACGCCGCCGGAACGGTCCGGGTGCACCTGCTGGAATCGGTCCCCGCCCCGACGCGGCGGGCGCTGGACGACGAGGCCGCGCGGCTGACCGAGTGGCTCGGCGGGGTCCGTGTCGGCACCGGCTACGTGTCACCGGCGATGAGGGCGGCCCTGGCCGAGCGGGGATGAGCCGAGCGGCCTCACCGGCGGGTGTGGCAGGGCCGCCTCCGGCTCTTCACGGAGGCGGCCCTGCGGTTGGAGGGGGTCAGAGGACGCGTCGCGCCCCGGGGACCGCGCGGACCGCGCCGGCCAGCGCCCAGCAGGCCGGGATCGCGAGAGCGGCCATGACCAGGAACTTCACGGCGGCGGCGGCCTCCCAGCCGCTCAGCGCCATCCCCAGTCCGACCAGCACCAACGGGTGCAGGAAGTACACGGCGAAGGCGTTGTCGACCAGGAACCCGGAGAAGCGGGTCCGCCGGTCGAGGAATCGGCGGAAGAACACCATCAGGGCGAGCGTCACGCCGATCGTGAAGAACGACTCCGCGACCATCTGGGACAGCGCCGCGGCCGTACCGGGCTCGACCGCCGCCACTCCGGAGACCACCGGCAGGACCAGGAACGCCACCAGCCCGAGGACGGCCGTCGCGATCCCGTACCAGCCCGCCCGGCCGGGCAGCCGGGTGAACCAGTTGCCGCGGTAGGCGAACACGCCGACGGTGAAGAGGGCGGCGTACTGGGGCAGGTAGTCGGGGCTGGGCAGGCCCACGAACGGCCAGTAGGGGGCCGGGTTCACCCAGCGCCACAGGAAGGACACCACGGCCAGGCCGACGGTGAAGGCGACGACCGGGCCGAACCAGCGCAGGGGTGCCGTGTCCTCGGGGCGGGCGACGGGTCCGACCGCCGCGCCGCGGCGCTCGGCCCGGCGCTCCCGGAGACCGCGCACCATCACGTAGGTGAGGCTGAGGACGAGCAGGACCTCGACGAACCACATGGGACCGGGGTCGAAGGACACCAGGTAGAAGAGCCAGTAGGGCATCTCCGCGCCCTGGGCGGCAGCCCCCTCCGCGTACAGCCGGTAGGCGCCGGTGGTGATCAGGGGCCGTACGAGCAGGACGAACAGCAGCAGAGGGACGCCCAGGCGCACCAGCCGCTCGCGGACGAAGCCCCGCCGTCCCCTCCGGTCCCTCGCGCCGGGCACGAAGTAGCCCGCGAGCAGGAAGAACAGCCCCATGAAGTAGGTCTGGTTGATGATGACGACCAGGTCGAGCAGTCCGCCCGTGGGGTCCTGGGCGGGCTCGGTGTAGTACCACACCGGGATGTTGCCGTAGGTGAGGGCGACGTGGTGCAGTACGACCAGGACGGTCAGCGCCACGCGGAGGTTGTCCACATGGTGCAGGCGTCTGGGGCGTGGGGGCTCCGCTTCCGGGCTCAGAACGGGTGCGGGTTGCTGTGTCATGGTGTCCTCGTCTTGGGGGTGGGGCGCCGGTCAGTCGGCGCGGGTGGCGCGGACGAGCTGTTCGCCGAGTTCGGCGGCGTGCGCCATGAGGTCGTGGTCCGGGTGGACGCGCCAGTACTCGAACATGCCGTCGGTGGCGGACTGCTGGGTCACGGCCATCGCCCGCACGTCGAAGTCGCGGAACTCGCCGCTCTTCTGCCCCTCCCGGTAGAGCCCCTCCAGGGACTCGAAGAGGGGTTCGGACTCTCCGACCCCGTATCGGGGGGAGCCGTCCGGCCTGCGGGCGTGGATGAAGATCTGCGCCAGGGCCGCCATGCGGCTCCGGTGCTCCAGGGCGTAGGCGGCCACGCCCCGCACGTGTGCCCGGAGCATGTCGGCGGCGTTGTCCTGGGCGAGGATCTCCGGGATGACGGACTCGGCGATCTCCGTGTAGACGCCCGTCACCAGCTGGTCCATCAGCTCGTCCTTCCCTGCGAAGTGGTAGGAGATCACGCCCTTGCTCACCCCCGCCTCCCGTGCGATCCGTGCCAGGGAGGCGTTGGGGTAGCCCACGCCGGCGATGGTCTCGATCGCCGCCGCGATGATCTGCGCCCTGCGGGCCTCCTCGATGAAGGACCGCTTCTGACCGGTAGGCTTATTTTCTGACCGCATGGCCAGAATCTATCACGGGCGGTCAGAAATCCATGGGGGATGACCCTGAGCCGACCCTGGCCCGCCCCCTCCTGCCAGGGGGTGGGAACCCCGGTGCGCGGTTCCGACTTCGGGGGCACGCCGGTCGAGTTCCTCGCCGATGAGCGGGCGGCCTCCTTCGGCCGTCGCACCGGTCCTCCTGGGCGACCTGGACCGCTACGTCCTGCTCGACGATGCCGACCGGGTGCCGCGCACAAGTCGGGGCAGACAGCTCGAATGCCCACGAAGGCCCCCGGGAAGGGGCCTTCGTGGGTCAGGGCTGGGCTGCTGGGACACAGCCGAGCGCAGCACGCGTCCGCGCGGCGGCCTTCAGGGGCCCGAGGTCATTCCGGGAATGTCACCTCCACCAGTCGGCAACCCAGCCAGTCCTCCAGCAGGACCGGCTGGGGCAGGTGCCCGGGGTTGGCGGGCTGGTTGAGGTCTTCGACGATCTCCGCCAGAATCCTGCGGCGTTCACTTTCCTCGGTCACCGGCCGCGCCCGGGTGCGAAGGTCCGCTCGCACCTCATGCTTGAGATGGAAGGTGAAACCGGGTTCAGCCACCAGATTGGCGTACCACGAGGGCCGGGACACCGTACCGCTGCACAGGTAGGTCCGCCCCAGTGCCCGGTAGAAGAAGATCTCGATGCGGCGCGGCAACCCGGTGCGCCTGCCGGTCGTGGTGATGTCGATGATCCTCTGCCGGGTCGACGCCGACCGGTCGATCTCGATGGCGCGGCGCACTCGCTCCTCCATGATTCCTCCCCTGTCTCTCAGGTGGCCGCCGCTTCGGACTGCAGCGCCGGCCCCAGCAGCAGGCCACCGTCCAGGACGAACTCGGACCCCGTGGCGAAGGAGGCGTCCTCGGAGGTGACGAACAGCAGCAGCCGGGTGATGTCCTCCGGTTCGGCGAGCCTGGGGACCGCGAAGGGCTCCGGCGAGTAGAAGTCGGAGATGGGTGCGGCCCCCGGCGCGCTGGGCTCGTGGATCAGCGGCGTGGACACGACCCCGGGGTGGATCGAGTTGACCCGGATGCCGTCACGACCCAGCTCCAGGGCCGCGCTGCGGGTGAGTCCGCGCACCGCCCACTTGCTGGCGACGTAGGGCGCGTACATCGCTGTTCCACCGTTGGCCATGGTCGAGGCGATGTTGACGATCACCCCGCCGCCGGCACGCCGCAGGGAGGGGGTGACCGCCTTGATGCCCAAGAACTGGCCGGTGAGGTTGATGCTCAGGGTGCGCTCCCAGACAGCGAGCGCGGTGTCCTCGATCAGGGCCGGCGCGTGCTGGATGCCCGCGTTGTTGACCAGGACCGAGATCGGTCCGAAGCGGTCCTCGATCCGCCGGACGGCGGTGTCCCAGTCGTCCCCGTGGGTGACGTCCAAGCGGACGAACAGCGCGCGTTCACCGAGTTCGTCGGCGAGTGCGTGTCCGGCGTCGGGGGCGATGTCGGCGATGACGACGTGGGCCCCCTCACGGTGGTAGGCCCGCACGTGACTGGCTCCCATGCCTCCGGTTCCTCCGGTGACCAGGACGGTGCGGTTGTCGAAGCGTCCCATGACGCTGTCCCCCTTGCGATAAGTAAGGCGAGGTGAGTCACTTGACTCACCCGGAAGGCTAGCCCCGACTTGATGGTGAGTCAAGTGACTCACCTCGCTGTTCGCTAGACTTCCCCCATGAACACGGAGCCTTCGAGTTACCATCAGCGAGTGGCCGAGCAGAAGCGGACGGCCATCATCGAGGCCGCTACCGAACTGTTCCTGGAGAAGGGGTACGACGGCACGTCACTCGCGCGGATCGCCGAGTCCGCCGGGGTGTCCAGGGCCACCCTGTTCAAGCAGTTCTCCACCAAGGCCGCGCTGTTCGACGCCATCGTCACCGAGTACTGGCGCCCCGAGGCCGGGGACGGCCCCGAACCCGCCCCCGGAGACCTGCGTGCCGGGCTCACCGCCATCGGCCACCGTTACGTGGACCTGCTCACCCGCCCCGGCATGGTGGCCCTGTACCGCATTGTCATCGCCGAGGTGCCACGCTTCCCCGAACTCGGCCGCGCCCAGTTCGATCTCGGCAAGATGCCCTATTTCACCTCGGTGCGCCGCTATCTCGAGTCCGCACGCGATGCCGGGACCGCCCGGTTCGACGACGCCGACACCGCGGCCACACAGTTTCTCGGCATGATCGCCGACTATGTGCTGTGGCCGCGCATGCTGCTCGTGGACTGGTCCCCCTCCCGAGGCTCGATGGAACGCGTGGTGGCCGAGGCGGTGGCCACCATGGAGGCCAGGTACGGGGTGCGGAGCGACAGCCAGGAGCGCACCACCGGGCACCAGTCGGCCGCGGAATAACCCAGGCGGCTCCCGGCGCCTGCGCCGCGCCGCCGACGACCGCACCTGCGGCCCTCCTGGCCACGCGCGGGAACCCCAGTGGCGGTCGACGCCCGCCGGGCGGTCCCAGGGGGCCTGAACGGCCGGTCGTGGGCGGCGGTTCCGGATGACCGGGCTCGGATCACGGGTACAGGATGGAGCCATGAGCAGACCCGTCCCCCCGTTCCGAGAACTGTGCCCCGTCCTGGCTGTGATCTCCCTGGGAGGGGCACTCGGCGCCCTGGCCAGGTACGGCCTGGACACCGCCTGGCCGCCGGCCGCGTCGGGGGTCTCCTGGACCGTCCTCGCCGTCAACGTCAGCGGCAGCGCGCTCATCGGCGTGCTCATGGAACTCCTCAACCACCGGTGGCCGGCCAGCCGGTTCGTCCGCGCGTTCTGGGGCGTGGGAGTCCTCGGCGGGTACACCACCTTCTCCGCGTACGCCCTGGACACCGTCACCGCGCTCGAACGCGGCGCACCGCAGACCGCCCTGGCCTACCTGGCGCTCACCCTGGCCGGAGCGCTGGCGGGGGTGTGGGCGGCCTCGGCCGTCTCACACCGGATCCTGTCCGGGAGGAGGAGGGCGTGACCGCGCTTCTCGTGGTCCTGGGCGCGGCTGTCGGAGCCCCCGCCCGGTTCCTCGTCGACCTGGCCGTGCAGAGCCGCCACGACACGCCCTTCCCGTGGGGCACCCTGTGCGTCAACCTGACCGGCTGCCTGATCCTCGGCGCGCTCAGCGCGCTCCCCCTGCCCCGGGAGGCGATGGCGCTGTTGGGCGCGGGGCTGTGCGGAGCGCTGACCACCTACTCCACCTTCGCCTACGAGGCCTACCGGCTCGCCGCCACCGGCGAGCGCCTGTACGCGGGCCTGTACGTGGCGGTCAGCCTCACCGCGGGGCTGGGCGCGGCCTGGGTGGGGATCGCCCTCACCCGGGTCCTTCTCGGCTGACGCCGGCGGGAGGGCGGGTCCGAGAGCCCTGCCCGGGGGCCGTCCCCGACGGAACCGACCTCCGCTCCCCCGCCGGCGGGGGGGGGCCGGGGGGGCCCCCCCGCCCGGGGGGGGGGGGCGGCCCACTCCTCAGCGCTCCAGGTAGGCGCGCAGGTGCCGGGCGGTGAGGGTGTCTCCCCCGCCCACCAGTTCGGCGGGGCTGCCCTCGAAGACCACGCGGCCGCCGTCGTGCCCGGCGCCCGGCCCCAGGTCGATGATGTGGTCGGCGTGCGCCATCACCGCCTGGTGGTGCTCGATGACCACCACCGTGTTGCCGTCCTCGACCAGACGGTCCAGCAGGGCGAGAAGCCGGTCCACGTCGGCCAGGTGCAGGCCGGTGGTGGGCTCGTCCATGACGTACACCGCACCCTCCTTGGCCATGCTGATCGCCAGCTTCAGGCGCTGGCGCTCGCCGCCCGACAGGGTGGTCAGCGGCTGCCCCAGGCCCAGGTACCCCAGGCCGACGTCGTAGAGCCGGTCCAGGATGGTGCGGGCGTTGCCGGTGGTGAAGAAGTCCCGAGCCTCCACCACGGACATGGAGAGCACCTCGCTGATGTTCCTGCCGCGCAGCTCGTGCGTGAGCACCTCGGGCCGGAACCGCTTGCCCTCGCACTGCTCGCAGGTGGACGCGACCCCGGCCATCATGGCCAGGTCGGTGTAGATGACCCCCGCACCCTTGCACTCGGGACAGGCGCCCTCGGAGTTCGCGCTGAACAGGGACGACTTGACCTTGTTGGCTCGTGCGAAGGCGGTGCGGATCGGGTCGAGCAGCCCGGTGTAGGTGGCCGGGTTGGAACGGCGCGACCCCCGGATCGGGGACTGGTCGACCACCACCACGCCCTCCCGCCCGGGAAGGGCGCCGTGGATGAGCGAGCTCTTGCCCGACCCCGCTACCCCGGTGACCACGGTGAGCACCCCCAGGGGGACGTCCACGCTGACGTCCTTGAGGTTGTGGCTGTCGGCGCCGGTGATGGAGATGGTCCCGGTGGGGCGGCGGACCTGGTCGCGCAGGGTGGCGCGGTGGTCCAGGTGGTCGCCGGTGAGCGTGCCCGAGGCGCGCAGCCCGGCCACGTCACCGGAGTAGGTGATCCGCCCGCCCGACGGCCCGGCGCCCGGACCCAGGTCCACCACGTGGTCGGCGATCGCGATGGTCTCGGGCTTGTGCTCGACCACCAGCACGGTGTTGCCCTTGTCGCGCAGGCTCACGAGCAGGTTGTTCATCCGCTCGATGTCGTGCGGGTGCAGGCCCACGGTGGGCTCGTCGAAGACGTACGTGACGTCGCTGAGGCTGGACCCCAGGTGGCGGACCATCTTGACGCGCTGGGCCTCGCCGCCGGAGAGCGTGCCGGACTCGCGGTCCAGGCTCAGGTAGCCCAGTCCGACCTCCACCAGGGAGTCGAGGGTGTGGCCGAGGTTGTCCAGCAACGGCTTCACCGAGGGCTCGTCCAGGGATCTGACGAACTCGGCGAGCTCGTTGATCTGCATCGACGAGCACTCGGTGATGGTGCGCCCGCAGACCTTCACGGAACGGGCCTCGGCGTTGAGACGGGTGCCGTCGCACTCGGGGCAGGTGGAGTAGGTGACGGCCCGGTCCACGAAGGCACGGATCCCGGGCTGCATGGAATCCCGGTCCTTGGAGAGGTAGGTGCGCTTGAGCTTGACCACCAACCCCTCGTAGGAGAAGGAGTTGGCGCCCACCTTGACGCGGGTCGCGGGCCCGTACAGGAAGGTCTCCCACTCCTCGGGCGTGTAGTCGCGCAGTCTGCGGTCCGCGTCCAGAAGCCCGGAGTTGGCCATGACCTGCCAGTACCAGGAGTCCACCGCGAATCCGGGGACGGTGATGGCGCCCTCGTTCAGGGACAGGTCCCGGTCGTAGAGCTCCTCCAGGTCGACCTGGTTGGTGCGGCCCAGCCCCTCGCACTCGGGGCACATGCCCTCGGAGTTGTTGAAGCTGAACAGGCTCGACGGTTCCAGGCGCGGGGTGCCGATCCGGCTGAAGACGATCCGCAGCATGGCGGCGGCGTCGGTGGCGGTGCCGACGGTGGAGCGGGAGTTGGCGCCCATCCGCTCCTGGTCCACGATGATGGCGGCGCTCAGGTTACGCAGGGAGTCGACGTCCGGTCTGCCCTGACTTGGCATGAACGACTGGACGAACGTGGTGTAGGTCTCGTTGATGAGTCTCTGCGACTCGGCGGCGATCGTGCCGAACACGAGGGAGGACTTTCCGGAGCCGGACAGGCCGGTGAAGACGCTCAGCCTCCGCTTGGGAATGTCCACGGAGACGTCGGCGAGGTTGTTCTCCCTGGCGCCCCTGACCTGGATGGTGTCGTGGCTGTCGGCCATGGAGGTGGGTTCGGAAGACACGCTGCTCCTCAGAAAGCCTTATACGGTAAACTGGCGGCCTGCGAACGTTAGTTTATGCCATAAGGAGATGCAAGTGGTCGTTTACGCCGGACAGGGTGACGCTCGTCGCTCCATGGGTCTGCTGTGGCGCGCCCCCGCGGATCCGTCCACACGCACCGCCCCCGGCCCCAAGCCCGAGCTGAGCGTGGACCTGGTCGTGGAGACCGCGATCGAGGTCGCCGACGAGGAGGGCATGGACGCCCTGTCGATGCGCGCGGTGGCACAGCGGCTCGGGCGCACCGCCATGTCGCTGTACACCTACGTGGCCAGCAAGAACGAGCTCATCGAGCTGATGTACGACCACGCGTTCAAGGAGGTGGCCGAAACCGCCGAGACCCACGACGATCCAGACTGGCGGAAGGCTACGACGTTCTGGGCGACCCGCCTGTGGGAGTTCTACCTCCGCCACCCCTGGACACTGGAGGTCTCCCAGGCCAGGCCGGTCCTGGGCCCCAACGAGTACCGGCTGTTCGAGTCACTCGCCCGCGTGCTGCACGGCGCGGGGCTGGACGCCGCCCAGATCCGCAGCACCTACGGCAACCTCTTCTCCCTGGTGCGCGGTTCCGTCCAGACCGCAGCCGAGGCCCGCCGCGCCGAAGCCGTGATGGGAGTGCCCGAGGACGAGTGGTGGTTCACGCGGTCCGCCCAGTTGGAGGAGCTCGTCCCCGACTTCGCCGAGCGCTTCCCCACCCTGACCCTCATGTCCGAGGCGGGCGCGTTCTCCAACGAGAACGAGAGCGAGCCCTACCTGGAGCAGGAGGCGTGGGAGACCTTCCGTTTCGGACTCAACGCCCTGCTCGACGGGGTCCGGGGCAGGCTCGGCGTCCCGGACGCGCGAACGTGATGATCTCCTCGGCGGTGTCCGTGAGCGGTCCGCGTTCCCAGTCGCCGTACTGGGCGCGGACCTCCAGCCCGGCTCCGGCCAGGAAGGCGTTGAGGGTGTCGGCGTCCAGGAAGCGCAGCGTACTGCGGCTGTGCCGGACCGCGCCGCCCCACGCGGTACTGGAGTAGGCGGCGGTGAAGGTGACCAGGTCGCCCTCCACGCTCTCCAACCGGTGCACGGAGGTCGCCCCGACCCCGTCCGGCCCGGTCACCGTGCGCGTGCGGGAGGGCCGCCACGCCTCCCAGCCCCGCGCCGCCGGGTTGCGCGTCTCGAACACGAACCGGCCGTCACCGGTCAGGGCCCGCCGCACCGCCGCCAGCGCGGCCCTCAGCTCCTCGTCCGTCGTGAACACCTGGAACGCGTGCCCGGTCATCACGACGAGGTCGAACTCGTCCTCGAAGGGCGTCGTCACCAGGTCCCCGAGGGTCCACTCGACGTCGTCCCGGTCGCGTCGGCCGACCTCCAGCATCGCGGCGGCCGGGTCGAGCCCCACGAGCCTGCCCGTGTGGCCCCGCTCCCGGGCCGCCCGCTGGAGCAGCCCGGTCCCGCATCCCACGTCCAGCACCGACCGCGCGGCCATGACCAGGTCGATGTAGAACGCGTCGTCGGGGGCGAGCCCCCAGGGGTGGAAGACGTCGTAGAGTTCGGCTGTCGCTGAGTCGGAGAAGACGTGGTCGACCATGCGCCCAGTGTGGCAAGCCGGTCAGGTTCCCGCACCGGGATTTCCCGGGCGGCCCCCGCCACCGCCCCGGGCGCGGCACCGGACTCAGAGGCCCAGCGGATGCCCGGTGGTGGCGTCCACGTGGTCGGGGACCTCCTCATGGCGGTCGCCCACCGTCAGGGTTCCGGTGGGCTCGAACATCAGGATCGACGCTCCCCCGTCGGACTCGGGCCGGTGCTCGGTGCCGCGCGGGACCACGAACACCGACCCCCTCTCCAGCGCGACCGTGCGCTCGGGGGCGCCGTCGTGCTCGCGCAGCCGGATGCGCAGGTCCCCGTCCAGCAGGAGGAAGAACTCGTCCGTGCCGTCGTGGGCGTGCCACACGTACTCGCCGCGGACCTTGGCCACGCGGACGTCGTAGTCGTTGACCCGGGTGACGACACGGGGGCTCCACAGCTCATGGAAGGAGGCCAGGGCTTCGTCGAGGTTGATCGCTCGTTCGTTCACAAGGCCATCCTGGCGTCGCCATCCGCCGCCGGGAAGTGCTAGGAATCGCGTATGCCGCAAGAATCCTCGCATCGTGTCGCGCTGCTCGTCGACGAGGGGTCCAACCCGTTCGAGATGAGCGTGGCCACCGAACTCTTCGGACTGCGCCGCCCTGAACTCGACCGCCCCTGGTACGACCTCACCGTGTGCTCGGCCGTTCCCGATGTGCGCGTCCACCTGGGGATGTTCACCCTCACCGGCATGGCCGGACTGGAGGCGGCGGAGAACGCCGACACCGTCATCGTGCCCAACCGCCCCGACCCGTGGGTGCCGCCCCGGCCCGGTGTGGTCGAGGCCGTGCGCCGCGCGTCCCGCCGCGGAGCACGCCTGGTCAGCTTCTGCACCGGCGCGTTCACCCTGGCCGCGGCCGGGGTCCTGGACGGACGCCGGGCCGTGACGCACTGGAGGTTCGAGGAGTTGTTCTCGCAGATGCACCCCGAGGTCCTCCTCGAACGGGACGTGCTGTTCGTGGACGACGGCGACGTCCTCACCGCGGCGGGCAGCGCCGCCGCCCTCGACCTCGGACTGCACCTGATCCGACGCGACCACGGCGCGGAGACCGCCAACACGGTCAGCCGACGGCTGGTGTTCACCGCCCACCGCGAGGGCGGACAGCGCCAGTTCGTCCGACGGCCGGTCCCGGAGGCATCCGACACCTCCCTGCAACCGGTCCTGGCCTGGGCCCGGGAGCGCCTGGACGAACAGCTCACCGTGGCGGACCTGGCCGCCCGCACGGCGGTCAGCGCGGCGACCCTGCACCGCCGGTTCCGAGCGGAGCTGGGAACGACACCGCTGGCCTGGCTGCGGTCCGAGCGGGTCCTGCTGGCCTGCCGCCTCATCGAGACGACCGGCATGGACTTCCGGGCGATCGCGCGGGCCAGCGGACTGGGCAGCACCGCCCACCTGCGGGCGACCCTGCGTGCGCACACCGGGATCGCCCCCGCCCTGTACCGGGAGCGCTTCGGACCGCGCGCGCCGGTCGGGGACCGCGTCGGTCCTCCCACCGCACCCGGCTCGGGGGAAGGGCTCCCGCGTGCCTAGGATCGCGTGCATGGAACAACGCGTACTGGGTCGCACCCGCAAGGACGTCGGCGTCGTCGGTTTCGGCGCCTGGCAGATCGGAGCCTCCTGGGGCGAGGTCAGCGAGGCCGACGCCACGGCCGCCCTGCACACGGCGGCGGAGGAGGGCGTCACCTTCTTCGACACCGCCGACGTCTACGGCGACGGCCGCAGCGAACGGCTCGTGGGCCGCCTGCTGAAGGAGCTCCCCCACATCACCGTGGCCACGAAGATGGGCCGCCGCCAGGACCAGCTGCCCGAGAACTACAACCCCGCCAACTTCCGCGCCTGGAACGACGACTCCCGCCGCAACCTGGGTGTGGACACCATCGACCTCGTGCAGCTGCACTGCCCGCCCGCCGCCGTCATCGCCACCGACGCCGTCTTCGACGACCTCGACGCCATGGTCGAGGAGGGGAGGATGCGCGCCTACGGCGTCTCGGTCGAGACAGTGGACGAGGCCCTGGCCGCCATCGCCCGCCCCCACGTGGCCACCGTCCAGATCATCCTCAACGCCTTCCGCCACAAGCCCCTGGAGCGGTTCCTGCCCGCCGCGCGCGAGGCCGGGGTCGGCGTCATCGCCCGCGTACCGCTGGCCAGCGGACTGCTGTCGGGCCGGTTCACCGCCGACACCGCCTTCGCGGACGACGACCACCGAGCCTTCAACAGGGAGGGGCAGGCCTTCGACAAGGGCGAGACCTTCTCCGGCGTCCCCTACGCCCTCGGTCTGGAGGCGGTGGAGCGCATCCGTCCGCTCGTCCCCGAGGGGGTGACCATGGCCCAGTTCGCCCTGCGCTGGATCCTGGACCAGGACGGCGTCAGCGTCGTCATCCCGGGGGCCCGCAACGCCGACCAGGCGCGCGGCAACGCCGCCGCGGCGCACCTGGCACCGCTCACCCCCGACGTCCACGCGCGGGTCGGCGAGGTCTACGACGAACTCGTCCGCCCCCACGTCCACCACCTGTGGTGACCGGCGGACATCCCGTGCGCTGACCACCCGGCAGGCCGCCGACGGTGAGCCGGGACCGCGGGCGCGAAGCCCGCGACCCGGCTCCCCCGGGGCGGCCTCCTCCGGTACGGCCCGGCACGTCGGAGCTCCGGACGCCGGCCCGCGCGGTGGCCGGTCAGCACCCGGGTGCGCGGGTCCGACCGTCGCCCCCCGCGAAACGGCGCGCGAGGCGCCTGAAGGCCTCCTCGAGTTCGGGCGGCCCGACGACCTCGAAGTCCGCGTCGAAGCGCCCGATGGCCGAGGCCAGGCCGACCCATGACCAGGAACCGAGGGTCAGCCGGCAGCGGTCGGCGCCCCACTCCTCGACCACGCCGTCGTGCGCGAAGGGAGCGACGGACGCGGCGGGCAGGTCGAGGATGACCTCGCCCCGGCAGGGCCACTCGGCCGGTCCGTCGGAGCCCCGGAACCTGCTGGTGACGAAGGAGTCCACATCTCCACCGGGCACCTCGCGCGGGGTGAAGCGGGGGCCGTTGGGGCTGCGGGGCGAGATGCGGTCCACGCGGAAGGTCTGCCAGTCGTCGCGCTCGGCCTCCCACGCCAGGAGGTACCAGCGCCCTCCCCAGGTGACCAGGTGACGGGGCTGTACCTGGCGCCGGTCGCCCCCGGTGTCGCCCCGGGCCGTGGCGGACCGGAAGGCGGGGGTGTAGTCGAAGCGCAGTTCCTCAAAGGCGTGGATGGCGGCGCTGATCGTCCGGAGCAGGCCGCCGTCGGCCCGGGCAGGGCGGGCGTCGGGCGGCGTGATCGCGGAGACCCGGATCGGGGTGATCCGTTGGCGCAGACGCGCGGGCATGACCTGTCGGACGGTGTTGAGGGCGCGCGTCGCGGCCTCCCCGATCCCGGCGCCGGTCGCGGTGGCCGCCTGGAGCGCCACCGCCAGCGCCACCGCCTGGTCGTCGTCGAACAGCAGCGGGGGCATCTGCGAACCCGCGTCGAGCCGGTAGCCGCCGTCGCGCCCCTTGGAGGCCGTGATCGGGTAGCCGAGTTCTCGGAGGCGGTCCACATCACGGCGGATCGTGCGGGGGCTGATGTCCAGGCGCGCGGCCAGCTCCTCGCCCGACCAGTCCCGCCGGGTCTGGAGCATGGACAGAAGTGCGAGCAGACGGGCGGAAGTCTTCACCATGGGCTCCATTCTGCCGCGATAAGAGGACACACCCTGTCCTGTAGGCCTGCCAGTGTGAGGTCACGGCAACGGGGTGGGACGCACCGTCATCGCAGTTCACCCCCCTCGGTGGCGGACCTCTGCTGTCCGCTCCGAGGGAGCCGTGGTGACCGACCACAGCACCCTGTGCCGGGCCGGCGACGCAGCAGCGGCGCACGGCCGCCCCTTCCGACACGAGCCCGTTCGGCGCTCATCCGAGTACACGAAGACTGGAAGCCATCATGCCCATCACCACCACGACCCACCTGAACTTCCGCGGCGACGCCCGCGCAGCGCTCGACTTCTACCACTCCGTCTTCGGCGGGGACGTCGTCGCCGTCACCTACAAGGACGCGGGCAACACGCAGAACCCGGACGAGGCGGACCAGGTGATGTGGGGCCAGGTGGCCGCGGACAACGGATTCCGCGTCATGGCCTACGACGTGCCCTCACAGATGCCGTGGAACGCGGGCGAGAACGCCGTCTTCGTCTCCGTGCGCGGTGACGGCCCCGACGAGATCACCGCCTACTGGGAGAAGCTGGCCGTCGGTGCGACCATCGTGCAGCCGCTGGAGCCCGCGCAGTGGGCGCCGCTCTACGGGATGCTCAAGGACCGCTTCGGCATCGTCTGGGTCCTGGACGTCGCGGCCCCGTACAACGGCTGACCTTTCGTCGGAGGGGTGCGAGGGGCAGGACACCTGCCCTTCCCCCCTCCGGCCCCGTCCGGTGGTGGAACGGCTTGCGTGAGGGCGGACGGGTTCTCGTTCGGCGGTGTGAGCGCCCCGGGGGGCGGTGGCGCGGAGGCAGGCCCTGGAAACCAGGACGTTTCCGGGTGTCGGGAATGCGGCGCCGGCTCCGTCCCAGGTACACCAGTGGCTACGACAGGCCGCGCGACGAGGGAGAACCACCATGACGATTCAGCGGATGGACAACGTCGGCATCGTCGTCGAAGACCTGGATGCCGCCATCGCCTTCTTCACCGAACTCGGCATGGAGTTGGAGGGCCGAGCACAGGTCGAGGGGCGTTGGGCGGACCGCACCGTCGGCCTCGGCGGCGTCCGCTGCGACATCGCGATGATGCGGACCCCGGACGGCCACGGCCGGGTCGAGCTGGCGAAGTACCACTCCCCCGCGCCGATCGGCACCGGACCGCGCAACCCGCCGCACAACACGCTGGGCATGCATCGCGTCATGTTCGCCGTCGACGACATCGAGGACGTCGTCGCCCGTCTGCGCGCTCACGGCGCCGAGCTCGTCGGTGAGCTGGCCCGGTACGGGGACAGCTACCGGCTCTGCTACGTCCGCGGCCCCGAGGGGATCATCGTCGGGTTGGCCGAGCAGCTCAGCTAGCAACCCGGGGTTGGGGAACGGAACAGGATCCGGCGCCCCCGAGGCCGGGGTCAGCCGCACGGCAGCCGGGGAGAGAACGATCGCTGTCCAGTTTCCGTTCACTCCGGTCTGTCGACCTGGCAAGTCACCGGTTCGAGCGGGATGGCGGCAGAAGGAAGTCCCACTCGAACCGGCCGGTGATCTCGGT
Source organism: Nocardiopsis codii (assembly GCF_036327455.1). Lineage (NCBI taxonomy): Bacteria > Bacillati > Actinomycetota > Actinomycetes > Streptosporangiales > Nocardiopsidaceae > Nocardiopsis > Nocardiopsis codii. The sequence continues at coordinate 158,766 of NZ_JAUZMY010000005.1, forward strand.
CGTCCCACTCACACCGCGTGCCCATCATGGTTGTCTCGGCCGAACCGGCTGCCCCAGGGCTGTCCCGCATATCCAGGTGCCCCCTAACGGCTTCCTGGGTAGCGTGTGCCGACATGGCATCGGAACTGGAACGCCCCCCGCTCCAGGCGGACGAACGCACCGCCCTCACCGGCTGGCTTGACCTGCAGCGGCAGATCCTGCGCTGGAAATGCGCAGGGCTGAGCGGCGAGGACGCCCACCGCTCGGTCCTCCCGACCTCACCGGCCATGACGATGGCCGGTCTCCTCTCCCACATGCGCTGGACCGAGCACATGTGGCTGGACGTGCTGTTCCTCGGCGGCGACGAGAAGCAGAACCCCGCGTTCGACGAGTCGCGCGAGGACGCCGACTGGCACACGGACGGCCGCCCCCTCGCCGAACTCCTCGCGGAGTACGAGGCCCAGTGCGCCCGCAGCGACGAGATCGTCCGCGCGGCCTCCCTGGACGACATCGGCCGCCACCCCGACTTCCGCTCCGGCAGCGCCAACCTCCGCTGGATGCTGATCCACCTCGTCGAGGAGACGGGGCGGCACGCAGGGCACGCGGACATCCTCCGGGAGCTGCTCGACGGCACGAAGGGCTATTACTAGGGGTTGCCGGAAAGGGGCGTCGGAGCGCCCCGCGCGGAGGGGACGAACACACTGGTTGCCCCGACGGGGCCACCTCGGGTGGCGGGCGACCTCGCGCCGGTGGTCGCCGCGGGTCTGCTCGCGGGTGCCGTAGGCGCGCAGCTCCCCGAGGGGGAGCGCGGTTTCTCCGACATCCCCACCTGCGGCAGAGTGCTCCTCCTCTGCCGCCCCCGCCCGGGGCTGCCGACGGCCCCGGGCGGTCGACGCGCCTAGATCAGGCCTTGGGCGAGCATCGCGCCCGCCACGCGCTCGAACCCGGCCACGTTCGCGCCCAGCACGTAGTCGCCCGGGGAGCCGTACCGCTCGGCGGCCTCCTCGCACCGGTCGTGGATCCCCGTCATCACCTCGGCCAGCTCGGCCTCGGCGTGCTCGAACGACCACGACGTGCGCCGTGCGTTCTGCCGCATCTCCAGCACGCTGGTCGCCACACCGCCGGCGTTGGCGGCCTTGCCCGGCGCGAAGAGCACACCGGCCTCGCGCAGCACCTTGACCGCAGCGGGGGTGGTGGGCATGTTCGCCCCCTCCGACACCGCCAGGACGCCGTTGCGGACGAGTGTGCGCGCGGAGTCCGCGTCGAGCTCGTTCTGGGTCGCCGAGGGCAGGGCCACGTCGCAGGGGACGTCCCACACGTTGCCGCCCGCCACGTAGCGGGCGTCCCCGCGGCGCTCGGCGTACTCACCGATCCGGGCGCGCTCCACCTCCTTGATCTGCTTGAGCAGGTCGAGGTCCAGGCCCTTCTCGTCCACGACGTAGCCACCCGAGTCGGAGCAGGCGATCACGGTGGCGCCCAGCTGCTGGGCCTTCTCCGCCGAGTAGATCGCCACGTTCCCCGAACCGGACACGACCACGCGCCTGCCTTCGAGCCCCTGGCCCGTGCGCTCCAGCATCCGCTGGGCGAACAGCACGTTCCCGTACCCCGTGGCCTCGGTACGGACCCGTGAACCGCCCCAGGACAGTCCCTTGCCGGTGATGACCCCGGCCTCCCACCGGTTGGCGAGCCGCCGGTACTGGCCGAACAGGTAGCCGATCTCGCGCCCGCCCACCCCGATGTCCCCGGCGGGGACGTCGGTGTGCTCGCCCAGGTGGCGGTGGAGCTCGGTCATGAACGACTGGCAGAACCGCTCGACCTCGGCGACGGAGCGCCCCTTGGGGTCGAAGTCGCTGCCGCCCTTGCCGCCGCCGATGCTCATTCCGGTGAGGGCGTTCTTGAAGATCTGCTCGAAGCCCAGGAACTTGATCACTCCGAGGTTCACGCTCGGGTGGAAGCGCAGCCCGCCCTTGTAGGGGCCCAGCGCGCTGTTGAACTCCACGCGGAATCCCCGGTTGACGTGCACGTGCCCCTGGTCGTCGCGCCAGGGCACCCGGAAGACGATCTGCCGCTCGGGCTCGCACAGGCGCTCCAGGATGCGCTCCTCGGCGTACTCGGGGTGCCGGGACAGCGCCGGGGAGAGGCTGTCGAGAACCTCCAGGACGGCCTGCTGGAACTCGGGCTCGTCGGGGTTGCGCCGCACCACGTGCGCGAAGGCCGAGCGCACGCCCGGGTGGTGGTTCTCAAGGTCGGACGTGTTGGCCATGGGTGAAGGAGGTCCTTTCGGTCCGGGCGCCGCCGGTGCCCGGCTCTTGGTCGTGTTTCCGCCGCATTTTGGTGCTGTTGCTTCGACGTTACACGTCGGCCCGAGAGTCGATTCGACCGGCGGTGCACCCAACGGGCTCGGCCCCACCCGGGCCGTGTCCCGTGCCCTCCGCTCCGTCGGGGCCGGTCACCGGTCCGCCCGGCCGAAAAGCTGTGGCACGGGCCCGCGAGGGCGCACCCATGCGCGTGCGAGTGGCCGAGGACGGGTGTACCTGGAGGGGCCGGGGCGGGCAGCGACGCGAGCGCCGGGCGGAGCCGCTCCGACGGGCACGCGAACCGCCGCACGGTGCGGTCGCCGTCGAACGTCGGCAGGACGTGCCGGACACCCGCCACCGCTGGGAGTGGGCAGGGGGCGTCGCCGTCCTCGACGCCCGCACCCCGCTGACGACCGCGCTCCTCGCACGGTTTCCGGAGCGGCAGAGGCCTCCGAGCATGCGGAACCCCCGGTCAGCGGCTCCGGTCGGCTCCGGGCCGCCGTTCGGCGGACACCGGATCGGCCACGGAGGCCACGGAGGAGCGGTGCACCCGGGTCACGTAGGGGAGCGTGAAGCGCGTGCGGTCGCGCAGGTCGGGGTGGGTGTCGACGAGGCGGACGAGGTCGCGTTCCAGGAGGGCGCGTCGGCGGTGACCGGCGGCGATGTGGAAGGAGTGGCTGCGGTAGAGGTCCAGAAGGCTCTCACGGGTGTGCTCGACACCGAACGCGAAGCGGCGTTCCGCGAAGGGACCGAAGTGCCTCCCGGGCTCCGGAGGCGCGACGGTGGTCGCCCCGGTGTCGTCGTAGGGGCGCAGCACCTCGGTGAGGGCGGCCACCCAGGGCGTGGACTGGTCGCGTAGCTGCCACATGACCACGAACACGCCGTCCGGGCGCAGGAGGCGGGCGGTCTCGGCGTGCGCGGCGGGCGGATCGAACCAGTGATGGCACTCGGCGGCGAGGATCGCGTCCGCGTAGCCGTCGGGCAGGGGAACCGACTCGGCGCTGCCGTGCAGCACACGGGCCGCAGGTGTGCGGCGGGCCAGGGCGGCCCGCATGCGGGGGTCCGGGTCGACGGCGGTGCAGCGGTGGCCCAGGGAGTGGAGCCGACGGGTGAGCAGTCCGGTTCCGGCCCCCACGTCGACCACGTCCAAGGGGCGGTCTCCCAGGGCCCAGCGGACGGCCGCAGCCGGGTAGGGCGGGCGCACGCGGTCGTAGACGTCGGCCAGTGCGCCGAACGAAGTGGCATGGCCGCCCGGACCGTGCGTCGGCGGAGACGCATCCATGCGTCCTCCCCTGGTCTCGCCGTGTTCGGTGCGGACGGGCAGGCGGATCCGCGCACCCTCTTCGCCTTCGTGCCGCCCGACGGGCGAGGACGCGCCTTCCCCTGCGCGTACTCTCCGTCGTCGGAATTTTACGACAGGTCATTCCTCCCTTGTCGTGGTTTCGGAGAACCGGCCCGACGGGCGACCGCGGCGCGGTCAGGAGCCGTTCGACGAGTCCTCGGCCGTGCGCTGCGGGCCGAGTCCGGCCGGTCCCGTCGTCACCGTCGAAGCCGGGGGTCGAGGAGGATTGCTACAGGATTCAGCGGTAGACCCTCACGGGCTCACCGGTCGGTGGTGAGGGCGTCCAGGGCGCGGGTCTTGTCCACCTCGGTGGGCAGGGTGTAGCGGCGGGTGGTGTTCACAGCGGCGTGGCCCATCAGCTCCGCCACCAGGACCACGTCGACCGGTTCGGAGGCGAGTTCGCCGCGGCCGCGCACGAGGTCGGTGCCGAAGGTGTGGCGCAGCACATGCGGGCCGAAGGCCTCGCCGTCGTCGGCCGGCCCGAGCCGCGCAGGGCGAAGAAGGCGTCGACGGCGGCCAGGCGGTTATTGACGGTGGCCGCGCCCAGGTGGGTGCCCCGCGCGGTGCGGGTGTTCTTCAGGGTGCGGCGACAGTCGCGCACCGCCCAGTCCCGGGCGGCCGGGTCGGTGAGGGGGTCGCCGTCCAGAGCGCCGGCCTCGCGGGCGTCGGTCAGCCAGGTGAGGAAGGCGGCGGTGTTGCGCCGGTACTTGTCGCGGGTGGCCGCGCCCAGATCGGTGGCCGAAGCCAACCGGTCGCCGAACGCGGCGAGTTCGGCCGCGAGGTCCTCGGGAAGGTCCACGGTGTGGCGGGCCGCCCGGTCCGTGTGTTTCCAGAAGTCGTTTCGGCGGGCTGTTCTCGGCCGGGGGTTGTGTTTCCAGAAGTCACCCCGGCAGTCTACTTCCGGAAATGCTCCTTTCCAGAAGTACGATGTTCTGCTTCAGAGGGCCGTGTCCATAGTGCGGGTTTTCGTACCGATGTTCCTCGGCCTCCGTCTTGGAGGGGTTCAGGAGAGACAGAACTCGTTGCCCTCGATGTCCTGCATCGTGATGCAGGATTCATTGGCGTCATCGGCGTGCTGCGTCAGCACGTGCTTCCCACCAAGAGCCATCAGCCGTGCGCATTCGGCTTCGAGTGTGGCCAGGCGCTCGTCACCCACGAGTCCGACGCCGGCCCGCACACAGAGATGCACCCGGTTCTTGACGACCTTGCCTTCGGGAACTCGCTGGAAGAGCAGGCGTGGACCCACACCGGAGGGATCAGTGCACGCGAAGTAGATCTCATCCTCAGGCGGCAGCGAGCGGTGGTACTCCTCCCACGTGCCAGAGCCCTCCGGGGCCGTCGGTACGACGTACCCCAGCACCTCGCACCAGAAAGCGGCGAGGCGCGCAGGTTCCGCGCAGTCGAAGGTCACTTGGAACTGTTTGATCTTTGACATCAGCGCAGAATAACAGGGATCCTGCTGATCCCCGCAGGTGGCCAGGTCCGCTCGTTGTCAGGGGCAGGGGCCCTGTTGTTCGCTGCTGTCTCGTGCGGTCGCAGGAGTGAACCGAGGTCGGTGTCTGCCATAAAGGGGGGCTGGGATGCGACCCCGGCCAACCACTCTTGTGCTGCCAAGGATCAATTACGGGACAACCCTTATCTGGTTTTTCGTTACTTCGGCTTCGGGTTCTGGGGAGTCTTTTCTGACTACCGGTAAGTCAACCGGCGGGACGGTGCACTTCAACGAGGCCCAATTCACCGGCGGAACGGCGGACTTTGGTCGGGGTGGGATGGTCGGTGATCTGGGCGACTTCGAACGCGCCATAGGCGCGTGCCCGGCCGGTCTGCGAGAAGCCCGAGCAAAGGCTGTACCTGGTGTCCTGCTGATCCCCTCAGCTTGGGGACAGCACCAGGATCCGCAAGCCCCAGGCACAGAATCACCTCGCCCGACAGCCGCCTGCACGCACTGGCCAGGGCAGTGAACAGCGTCTGGAAGACGTTGATGCCGCAACAGACCCCACCGGACCGCGAGGAGCATCTACCGCTAAATCCTGTCGTAATCCTCCTCGACCCCCAAGCCGGTGCCCGCGGACAGGCGGGAGCGCCGGCTGACCGGCACTGAACACGGTTCTCCGGGCGCTCCACCGGTGGCCCCGGTGCACGGCGCCATGGCCGCCTCCCCCGTCGGCGCGGCCGAAGCCGAGGCCCCTCATCCGGCCTGACGTCTGCGGAGGCGGCTCAGGTGGCGGCGCACGGAGTCGACCGACTCCCGCGCCGAGGGCGTCGGCGCACGACCGCTCGGCACGGGCACCCCGGAGCGCTCAGGGCGGACCCGTGTCAGAGAGGCGCGCATGAGCGCGAGGACCGCCGGATCGGTCTCCTCGGCCCCGTCGGAGTCAGCGGGGCAGGGGCCGTCCCGCGGGGGCGCGGCCTGGAGTCCCGTCTCATGCCCTGGCCCGTCCTGCCCTCCGGGGCCGGACGCATCCCGGGGCAGCAGGCCGGGCTCGGGCGCGGTCTCCCCGTGGCCGCGGGGCGGATGCAGGACCTCGCCCGGCACGGTCCGGCAGGCCGCCCCACACACACGGCACGTGCCACCGGGCACGTTGCGCACGCCGGGGTGGTCGGGGCAGGTGCGCGGCGCCGCACCGTCGGGACCGACGGCGAACCCGGGAGGGCGGGCGAACGCGTCGCCGTCGTCCCGGAGCCGGGGTCCCGGCCGCCCCGGCCGGGGCGGAGTCGCACGCGGTGCGGGAGCGCCCGAGGGGGCGGGCGGTGCCGGAGCGGTACCTCCGTCGCCGAGCACACCGGCGCCGAGGAGGCCGCCCAGGAACCCGCGCGCGTCGTCCACGCTGCCCAGACGGCGCATGAGGGCGGGGAACGGGCTGCGCAGGGTCTCAGTGCCCTCCAGGAGTGCGCTCAGCTCGGCCGTTCGCAGTCCCTGCCCGGTGAGCCGGTCCACGGCTGCGGCCAGGGCCTCGCGGTCCGGCCCGGGGCGGCGCAGCACCGCGTCCGGGATCCGTGCCAGGAGTCGCCGCGCATGGCCGCGCGGCCCCGGCTCGGGCACGGGGGCCGGTGTCCGGTCCGAACCGTCCCTCGGCAGCGGCAGCGGCAACGACAGCGGGCGGGCTCCCCGCGTGCCCGCACGCGCGGGCGCGCGTCCTGTGGTGACGCTCCCGCGGACGGAACCCGGAATCGAGGAGGAGTGTGCAGGGGAAAGGTCTGTAGGTCGTTCTGACAGGTCGGTGCGCCCAGGGTGAACTGTCGTGCCTACCGGCGGGTAGGGGCGGGAGGCCGGAGTCAACGGATCCTCCCCCAGCTGCCGACGCACCCGGTTGACCTCCTCCAGGGCCTGGGCCGTGTACGCCGACGCGGGGATCATCAGCTCCAGCACCGGGGGCAGCCGGTCGGGCCACCGGCGTCCGGCGGCGATGTCGGCGCAGAAGAACAGGCGCGCCCGCAGCGGATCCAGCCTGCGCACCAGCCCCGCGCCGACGAGGTCGTCGATCGCCCGTTTGACGGTGGAGACGCTCACCGTCCCACCGGAGCGCTCCACGATCGTGTCGAGGTACAGGAAGCACCAGCGCCCGTCCGCGTCGACGGCGTCGGCGATGATCGCCGCGACGGCGTGCGCGCGCGTGCTGGGCATCAGCCCGCCCTTGAGGGCGTCGGTGATCCAGAGCGAGGGCATGAAGCCGATGCCGCGCATGGCGCCCAGCACGCGCCGGCGCGGACTGCCCGGTCCGGGCGGGGGTTCCGCCACCTGCGCCGGAGTACGCGAAGGACACGACACGCGGGATATGACCGCGACAGCGGGGCCGGGTTGGATACACTCCACCACTAGCCGCCTCCCTGTTGTTGCCAGGTTGGGGGTCAGAGCCCGGCGCCGGTGTTGGTAGCACCTGCCGGGCTCGACTGCTTTCAGGACCCAGCGTAGTGGAGCGAACACGGGTTCGGGAGCGGCTGTGGAAAACCCTCCCGCAGCCTTCCCCCCCCGGCCACCGAGGGCCGCGGAGCACCCGGGGCCGCACCCGGCCAGGACCGGAGGCACCAGGTCAGCGCCCCGGACGGCGTATCCGCGCACGGCCCCTCACCGGCCGCTCGGCGTTGGCCGTCCCCGCCCCGACGCTCCAGCACGCACCCCGCCGGGGGCACGTCCGGCCGCGTGCGCCACACCTCGGCCTCCTGCGCCCGACCCGCGCCTGCGCGTCCTCGCCGGAACAGGCGTCCGCGACACCGCGTCCGGCGGACGGAGCGATCGCCTGCGCGCGCCGGTCGGCCTCGCTCCCCCGCTCCGCCAGGGGGATGTTGCGGCGCGAGCTCTCGTCGTTCCCGCCGTCGTTGCGGCGGTTCCCGGCGGTCCCCGGCGCGCCTCGGGACTTCCTCTCCCGTGGTGACCTTCGACGCGGCACAAGTCCCTCCCCCAGCACCGGTCGGGACTGTAGTTTCGACGCATCCCAGCCGCCACAGGTCTTCCGCGAACCCCGAGGAGAGCGATGACCCATCCGACCGGCCCCGGTGACGACACGCACGGAGACGGGCGGAGGCTCAGCGGCGGGATGATGAACACGGTGTTCCGCTACGGCGGTCACGTCGTGCGCGCCGCCACCCCCGCCTCCCCCGCTCTCCACGCCCACCTGCGGGCTCTGGCCGACACCGGCTACCGGGGAGCGCCCTTCCCGCTCCGGCTGCGCGACGACGGCCGCGAGGAGCTGACGTTCGTGGACGGCGACGTGGCCCTGCCGCCCTTCCCGGCCTGGGCGTACACCGAGCCGACGCTGGGCTCGGCCGCGGAGCTCCTGCGCCGCTACCACGACGCCGCGGCCCGCGTCGGTGTGGACGCCACCGCCCCGTGGGCCTCGGGGTCGGCCGGGCTGGCCGACCCCGAGGGCGGGACGATCCTGTGCCACAACGACCCGTGCCTGGAGAACCTCGTCTTCCGGCGCGGACGGGCGGCGGCCCTGATCGACTTCGACCTGGCCGCTCCCGGCCGACCGGTGTGGGACGTGGCCGCCCTGGCCTACTACCTGGTCCCCGCGGTAGACCCGGTCTCGGCCGCGGGAACGGCGCACGAGGGAGTGGACGTCCCGCGTCGGCTCCGTGTCCTCGCCGACGCCTACGGCCTCGCCCCGGCCGACCGCGCCGCCCTGCCAGGCGTGATCGGGCAGTACACGACCGTGGCCCGGGCGTTCGTCGCCGCGCGCGTGGACGGCGGCCAGGAGGGGTTCGTCCGCGCCCTGGAACGGTCGGGAGGCTGGGAGCGCTGGGACCGCCGCCAGGCCTGGCTGGTGGAGCAGCGCCCGGTCTTCACCGAGGCCCTCCTCGGCTGACGGCCGAACAGCCGGGCGGGCCGGGGCCGCTGACAAGGGCGGCGACCCCGGCCGGGCCACGAGGGTCAGGGAACCAGGACGAACTTGCCCGAGCTCTTCCTCTCCCACTCGCGGTGCGCCTCGGCGGCCTCGTCCAGCGCCATCACCCGGGACGCGGGCGGGGTGATCCGTCCCTCGGCGGCCGCGGTCAGCAGCGTGTCCAGGGTCCGCACGGTCTGGTCCTCGGCCTTGGAGAGGAAGGGCACGTCCAGGTCGAAGGCGGCCGGGTCCGCGAGGGTGACGATCCGGTCCACGCCGCCGCGCAGGGCGATCGCGTCCGGGAGGACCCCGTGTCCGGCAGCGTCCAGGACGGCGTCCACCCCCCTGGGGGCCAGAGCGCGCACGCGCTGGGCGAGCCCTTCGCCGTAGGGGGTGGCGAGTGCCCCGCGTGCGCGTACCCCGTCCAGGTTCGCGCCCCCGGCCGTCCCGACCACGGTGACCCCGTCGGCGACGGCGAGCTGGACGGCGATCCCGCCCACGGCGCCCGAAGCGCCGTTGACCAGCAACGTCTCCCCGCGCTGCGGCGCCAGGACGCGGAGGGCGCGCACGGCGGCCTCCCCCGCCACCGGCAGGGAAGCCGCCTCCTGCCAGGTCAGCGCCTCGGGCTTGGCCGCGAAGGTGGACGACAGGGCGTACTCGGCGTAGCCGCCGACGGCCCATCCCACGACGGCGTCGCCGACGGCCGTGCCCGTGACCCCCTCGCCGACCGCGTCCACCACACCGGACACCTCCAGGCCGGGGACGCGCGGCGCGGGCAGCGGCTCGCCCTGGGCCAGCTGGCCCGAGCGCACCTTGACGTCGATCGGGTTGACTCCCGCGGCACGGACCGCCACCCTCACCTGCCCGGGGCCGGGCTCGGGGACCTCGGACTCCACGACGGTCAGGACGGACGGGTCGCCGTAGGCGGAGAAGCTCACAGCACGCATGGTTCTTCCTTCGGATCTCGAGGTCTGGGACCGGGTGCCGCGGCCCCGAGGGGACGCCGGCCACGGCCGGAGCACGACGCGGCCCGGAGGCACACCAGGCCGCTTCGCACCCTACGCAGCGAGTCTGCGCCCTCCTCTCCGCGCCACGCACGGACCGTGCGATCGGTGTCGGCCGGGCGCGGCCCCGGGACCCGTGGACCGGTCCGGCCCGGGGCGTGTTCTCCGTATCCTTCCGGGCCCGCGTCCACCGGGGTTCCCCCGCGCCCCTGCGATCGTGAGGCACGACCGGGCCGACCCTCGCACCGCGCTCCGGGAGAGCGCCCGGCGGCCAGCCGCCGACCCGCAAGCCTTCGAGAAGGACTCCCTAGCCGAGCACGGCCTGGACCAGCAGGCCCAGCGCCGAGGCTGTGACCACCACCAGCATGGCCGTGCGGAGCCTGGCCTGGTCGACCCTCCTGCGCAGTGCGCGGCCGAGGACGAGACCCACCCCGAGGAAGGGGACCGCGGCGGCCCCGACGACGACCTGCCGTACCTCCATCTGGCCTCCCGCCGCCAGGGTCGCCAGGGAGAGCACGCTCCCGACGAGGAAGAAGGCGGCCAGGGTCGCGCGCACCCTGGCGGGCTCCTCGTACTGGTACAGCAGTGCCAGAGGCGGCCCGCTGACGGAGGTGGCCGTGCCCGTCACGCCGGACAGGGCCCCGGCCGCCATCAGGGAGCCGGGGGTGATACGCACCCGGAACGAGCGCAGTGACAGGGCCACGGCCGCGAGCACCATCACCCCGATGGCCCCGGCGAGCGCCCGGGGTTCGAGGAGGGCGACGACCCAGGCCCCCAGGATCGTTCCCGGCACGCGCGCGGGCAGTCCCCAGGCGAGCCCCCTCCAGTCCACGTGCCGCCACTCGTGGAAGAGCATGAAGAGCGGCATGACCACCGACGTGATCAGGACCGATCCGGGCATGAGAGTGGGATCCAGCAGGGACAGGGCAGGGGCGAGGACCAGCCCGAGGCCGAGGCCGACGATGCTCTGTGTGGCGGCGCCGACCACCACCGCGGCGGCGAACACCACGACGAACACCCAGAGGTGGTCCGGTCCCAGCAGGCCGTGGCCGCTGGGTGTGAAGAGGTCCGTGAGTGTCTGTATGGGCCCTGAGGAGGATGAGAGTTCGAGCACGGCGCGCGACGATACATCCCTACCTTGCCGATCGGGTTCGGGAGGTAGGGAGATGGGATGGCTGGGCGTCGAGGCGGTCCCGCCGTCCGGGGAGCGGACGCGCGGGTGTTCCGGGGGTGCGGCCCCCCTCAGGCGCCGCGGCGGGCGATGACCACCAGGTAACGGCAGGTCTGCCGGCCCGGGTTGTGGAACTCGCACGGCTCGGGCGGGCCCAGCTGCAGGCAGTCGCCTGCCTCCAGGAGGTGTTCCGCGGAGCCCTCGCGGAAGGAGAGCGTGCCGTCCAGGACCCAGATCTGGTGGTGGGTGAAGACGTAGGCCTCCACGGGGAAGGCGACCCGCGCGCCGGCCGGGAGCTCCACCTCGACCAGTTCGATCGGGCCGCCCGCGGTCGGGGAGACCGCTCGGCGCACGTACCCGGTGCCGGGGTCGGTCCAGGCGGGCTGCTCATGGGAGCGGGCCAGGCGCCGGTCGCCCTGCTCGGCGCGGGCGATCAGTTCGGAGAGGGTGATGCCGAACGCGGCCGACAGGCGGCCGAGCAGGGACGCGGTGGGCTGCACGTCGCCGTTCTCGATACGGCTGACCATGGTGCGGGAGACGCCGGAGAGCTCGGAGAGCGCCGCCGCGCTCAGGCCGCGGGAGCTGCGCAGCTCCTTGAGGGTCAGGGCGAGGGCTGAACCCAGTTCGTCACTCATGTGGTCACTATAGTGGCAGTATCGGATTACTATAATGACCATGACTTCGTTGCCGACCCTCACCGTCCGCGACGCGACCCCGGCGGACGCCGAGGCCTGCGCCGCGATCTACGCGCCCTACGTCACCGACACCTCGATCACGTTCGAGATCGACCCGCCCGGAGCCGGCGAGATGGCGGCACGGATCGCCGCCGCCCAGCGCGAGCACGCCTGGATCGTCATGGAGGACGCCGACGGCGTCCTCGGCTACGCCTACGGCGGCACGTTCCGCACCCGCGCCGCCTACAGCCGGACCTGCGAGGTCAGCGTCTACCTGGCGCAGGGCCGACGCCGCACAGGAGCGGGCCGGGCCCTGTACGAGGCCCTCCTGCCCCGCCTGGCCGAGCGCGGCATGCAGGTCGCGATCGCCTGCATGACCCTGCCCAACGACGCGAGCCTCGGACTGCACCGGGCCCTGGGCTTCGAGGACGTCGGCGTCATGTCGCGCGTGGGATGGAAGCACGACGCCTGGCACGACGTGGCCTGGGCCCAGCTCGACCTGACCTCCCTCGCCGCCCGCGACTGAGGCCCGCCTCCCGCCTGTGGCCGTCCGCGGGCCCGCCACGACGCGAACACCGCACCCGTCCGCCGCGGGTGACCGGTGTCCACGACGACGCCCGCCCGCGCCGCTCCCAGGGAGCCCGCACGCCGGCCGTATGCTCTGCTCAGGTCCCATCTCCCCATGAATCCCCTGGAGCAGTCAGTGTCCGCCAACCCCGCACGCCACCGCCCCTCCGGGCTGGCGTTCGCGCTCGCCTCGGCTCTCGCCTTCGGCGGCTCGGGCGTGTTCGCCCGCCCCCTGCTGGACGCGGGCATGGACTCCCTCCACGTCACCTGGCTGCGGGTCGCCGGAGCGGCGCTCCTACTCCTCCCGGTCGCCCTGGCCCACTGGCGCGTCGCCCGGCGCCGCCCCCTGCTGGTCCTGGCCTACGGCGTCTTCCCGATGGCGGGCGTCCAAGCCCTGTACTTCGCCGCGATCGCCCGCATCCCCGTCGGCATCGCCCTGCTCATCGAGTTCCTCGGTCCGGTCCTGGTCCTGCTGTGGCTGCGGGTGGTGCGCCGCACCCGGGTCTCCCCCGCCGCCGTCGTCGGCGTCGTCCTGGCCGTGGCCGGACTCGGGCTGCTGCTGGAGGTCTGGGCCGGCATGCGGCTGGACGTGATCGGGGTGTCCCTGGCGCTCGGCGCAGCCGCCGCGCAGGCCGCGTTCTTCCTCCTGGGCGACAGCATGGGAGAGGACACCGACCCGCTCGCCGTCATCGCCTTCGGCTCCCTGGTCGCCACCGTCCTGCTGGGGGTCCTAGCCCAGCCCTGGACGATCCCCTGGGGCCTGCTCGCGGACCCGGTCACCCTGGGCGGGTTCCACGTACCCGGCTGGGCCATGGCCCTGTGGCTGGGGCTGGTGTGCACCGCCATCGCCTACTTCACCGGGGTCTCGGCGATCCGGCGGCTGTCCCCGCAGGTCGCAGGGGGCGTCGCCTACCTGGAGGTCGTGACCGCGATCGTTCTGGCGTGGGTACTCCTCGGCGAGGCGCTGACCCCGGTCCAGATCCTGGGCGCCGCGGTCATCGTCACCGGCGCGTTCATCGCCCAGACCGCCGTGCCCGGCACGCCCGCCCTCCTGGAGGACACCCCCGCCGGCGGTACCGGGCCCACCGGTGTCACCGCCCCGCCCTGACCCCCTCGGTCCCCGCGAGCCGCACCGGACGCGCGGACGCCCCCGGCACCGCCCGCACACGGCGTCGGGCCCGGCGGGAGACGTGTCTCCCACCGGGCCCGAACACCACTCACGTCAGGATCCGGGTCAGGAGCCCCCGGTGGCCGCCTCGACCTCGGACATGAACTGCTCCGCGGCCTCCTCGGGGGTCAGGTTCCCGAACGCCATGTCGTCGGTGACCCGCTTGGTGATCTCCACGACCTGGCCCGCGCCGATCGGCGGCGGTGGGTTGCCGTCCACGATCGTCCCCTCGATGTCGGACAGGAACACGGCGCTGCGCGCGTCCGCCTCCGGCAGCGAGTTGAGGATGTGCGCGCGCACGTCCACGTTCGCGGGCAGACCCAGGTCGGCCAGGGTCAGCTCGGCCGCCGCGTTCGTGTTGAGCATGAAGTCCACGAACCGGGCAGCCTCCTCCGGGTGCTCGGAGGACGCCGCGACGGAGTAGAACATCGCGGGCTTGAAATACATCCCCGTGCGCTCCCCCTCGGACTCACCCGGGTAGCGCAGCAGCTCGATCTCCCGGCCGGACGACTCGCTGATGCCGCCGAGCTGGTTGGTCCAGAAGTGCGCCATCGCGCCCTGGTTCGTGGACAGGACCGACTGGTCGGGCCCACCGCCCTCGATCTCCACGCTCTCGGCCGCACCGGGCTGGCCGCCGTTCTCCAGCAGCTGCTCGGTGATGCCGAACCACTCCGCCATGGTCTCCTGGGAGAAGCCCAGCGAGCCGTCCTCGGCGTACAGGTTCTCGCCGTGCTGGCGGGCGAAGATCTGGAACCCGGACTCGTTGTAGGACATGCTCTGCGTGCCCACGACCTCGCCGCCGCCGGCCTCGCTGATCTGCTCGGAGATCTCGACGTAGTCGTCCCACGTCCACGTCTCGTCGTCGGGCATCTCCACGCCCGCGTCCTCGAACGCCTGCGGGTCGGCGAGGATCGCGTACGCGTTCACACCGCTGGCGACGCCGAAGGTCTGGCCGTCCAGGTCACCGCTCTCGGCCACCAGCGGGTCGATCTTCGACAGGTCCAGCGTGTCGCCGAACTCGCTGAGGTCGACCAGCGCACCCCGGTCACCGTACTCGCGCAGGTAGCGCTCCTCCTGCATGAGGATGTCCGGAGCGTCGTTGGCCGCGGTGCTCGTGGCCAGCCGGTCCCAGTAGGAGCCCCAGTCGGTGTAGTCCCCGACGATCTGGATGTCGGGGTTCTCGGCCTCGAAGACGTCGATGACCTGCTGCATTCTGGAGTGGCGGTCGTCGGCGCCCCACCAGGAGAAGCGGAGTTCGACGACGCCGTCCTCGGCACCCGAGTCCCCTCCGCAGGCGGTGACGGCCATCACGAGTGCGGTGGCCGTGGCCGCCAGGGGGAGGAGGGTGCTGCGGCGGCGGGCCCGGGGGTGCCCGTCGCCAGGGTGTGCGTGCATGGGTCGGTTTCCTTTCGACTACTTGATTCCGGTGGTGGCGATGCCCTTGACCAGGTATCGCTGGCCGGCCAGGAAGAATCCGAAGACCGGGCCGAGCGCCACGACGGACATCGCGAACAGCGGCCCCCAGGACGTCTGGGAGCTGGAGTCGACGAAGGTGCGCAGGGCGACCGGGACGGTGTACATGTCCGGGCTGGTGAGGAAGATCAGCTGGCTGAAGAAGTCGTTCCAGGTCCAGATGAACGTGAAGATCGCGGTGGTGGCCAGGGCCGGCAGCGACAGCGGCATGATGATCTGGAAGAAGATCCTCACGTGTCCGCAGCCGTCGATGCGCGCGGCCTCGTCCAGGTCCTTGGGCAGCCCGCGGATGAACTGCACCATCAGGAAGATGAAGAACCCGTCCGTGGCCAGGAGCTTGGGCACGATCAGCGGCAGGAACGTGTTGATCCAGCCCAGTTCGGCGAACAGGATGTACTGCGGCACGATCACGACGTGGATCGGCAGCATGATCGTGGCGAGCATGACCGCGAAGAAGAGCCGCTTGCCGCGGAACTCCAGGCGGGCGAAGGCGTAGGCCGCCATCGAGCATCCGACGAGGTTGCCGATGATCGATCCCGCCACCACGATCGCCGAGTTGAGCATGTAGTGGTGGAACGGGAACTGGAGCGCCGTCCACCCCTCGGTGTAGTTGCCGGGGGTGAAGGTATCCGGGATGAGACCGGGGGCGCGGAAGATCTCCGCTGTCGGCTTGAAGGAGCTGGAGAGCATCCACAGCAGCGGGTAGAGCATGAGGAGCCCGAACCCGATGAGCCCGATGTGGATGAGCAGCCGTCGTGTGCGTTTGGCCCCGAGGCGCCTGCTGGAGGTCGCGGGGGCCGTTGTCTCAGTCGCCATAGAAGACCCAGTACTTGGAGGCCAGGAAGTTCACCGCGGTGAACCCTCCGATGATCATCAGCAGCAGCCAGGCCATCGCCGAGGCGTAGCCCATGTCGAAGGCGCCGAAGCCGCGCTGGTAGAGGTAGAGCGTGAAGAAGAGGGTGGAGTCCGAGGGGCCTCCGGTGCCGCCGCTGACGATGAACGCCTGGGTGAAGGTCTGGAAGGCGTTGATGATCTGGAGCACCAGGTTGAAGAAGATGATCGGGGTGAGCATGGGAACGGTGATGTTCCAGAACCGGCTCATCGGCCCCGCGCCGTCCACGGCGGCCGCCTCGTAGTACATGGCGGGGATCTGCCGCAGTCCGGCCAGGAAGATCACCATGGGTGCGCCGAACGTCCACACGTTGAGCACGATCAGCGTGCCCAGTGCGTAGTCGGGGTGGGACACCCACCCTTCGCCCTGGATCCCGAAGAACCCCAGGACCTGGTTGATCAGGCCCTCGGCGCCGAACACCTGGCGCCACAGGATGGCGATGGCGACGCTGCCGCCCAGCAGGGACGGCAGGTAGTAGACCGACCGGTACAGGGGCAGGCCCCGCACACCTCGGTCCAGGACCATCGCCAGGGCGAGTGCGAGCGCCAGCTGGAGCGGCACCGACACGAACACGTAGACGAACGTGACTCTCAGTGCGCTGTGCAGCCGGGCGTCGGTGAACATCCGCTCGTAGTTCTCGACGCCGACCCACTCGTGGTCACCGATGAGGTTGTAGTCGGTGAAGGAGAAGTACAGGGAGGCCAGCAGCGGACCCGCGGTGATGAACACGAGGCCGACGAACCACGGAGCCAGGAAGCCGTAGGCGGCCAGGTTCTCGCGCTTGGCGCGCGGGGCCGCGCTCTTTCCGCGGCGGGGGCGTGACGCGGGCGCGGCCTGGTCCGGAGCCGCATCCCTCCCCCGCTGGAGCAGGGCGCTCACGGCGCTCCGCCGTCCCGGAGGGCCGACGGAAGGCGGCGACCGGTGGCGTTCGGTCCTGGGTTCATGGGGAGCCAATCTCACTCGGAGGGCACGGGCGCTGTGTGTGCGAGAACACGGGGTGAACTGGTCTGAGCCGTTCTGGTAAGCGCTATCCAAGTATTAGGATGTTCAGTTTCTAGCACCGGGTTACATGGGTGTCAACGATTCGTTTCCCGACAAGTGTGATCCACACCCCAGATCGTTACCGTTCGCACCCCCCTCACAACGCGGGAACGAGCCGGTGAACGCGCTTCCCGGCCCATCCGCACGCCAAACATCACCCTGGGTAGCCACCCTTGTGCGAACGGGTGTCCACACCCCAGGCTCCGGATTCGGCCAGTTCATCGCGGTACACCCCTGTCGTTTTTTGTGGAAAGCGTTTACCATGCAGCATGTGAACGACACCACTCCACGCAGGTACGCGATCGTCGGCACCGGTTCCCGGGCTCGGATGTACACACGGGCGCTCACCGGCACCCACCGGGACCAGGGACGACTGGTCGCCCTCTGCGACACCAACGCCACCCGGATGGCCGTGCACAACCGCATCGTGACCGAGGCCGGTCTCGACCCCGTGCCGACCTACTCCGCCTCCGACTTCACCCGCATGCTGAAGGAGGAGAGGGTCGACGAGGTCATCGTGTGCACCGTCGACCGCACCCACGCCGACTACATCGTCGCCGCCCTGGACGCCGGCCTCGACGCCATCACCGAGAAGCCCATGACCGCCGACCTGGACGGCCTGCGGCGCATCAACGAGGCCCAGGCTCGCACCGGGGGCCGGGTGACCGTCGGCTTCAACTACCGCTACAACCCCGTCCACCGCCAGCTGCGCGACCTCATCGCCTCCGGGGTCATCGGAGAGGTGGGTTCCGTCCACTTCGAGTGGCTGCTCGACCTGCGCCACGGCGCCGACTACTTCCGCCGCTGGCACCGCGACAAGACCCAGTCCGGCGGGCTGCTCGTCCACAAGGCCAGCCACCACTTCGACCTCGTCAACTGGTGGATCGGCGCCCGGCCCACCGAGGTGTTCTCCTGGGGCCGCCTGTTCTTCTACGGCGACGAGAACGGCCGCCGCCACGGACTCGCCGGCGACTACGAACGCGGGCACGACTCCCCCGCCGCCGAGGCCGACCCCTTCGCCCTGCACATGGGCGACAGCCCCGACCTCACCGCGCTGTACCTGGACGCCGAACACGAGGACGGCTACCGCCGCGACCTCAACGTGTTCGGCCCCGGCATCACCATCGAGGACGACATGTCGGTGCTGGTCGGCTACGACACCGGCGCACGGCTGAGCTACCACCTGGTCGCCTACGCTCCCTGGGAGGGCTACCGGATCGCCATCACCGGCAGCCGCGGCCGCCTGGAGCTGGACATGACCGAGTTCGACCACACCTCCCCCCACCAGGACGAGTCCACCCCCGTGCGCGGCATGCCCGCGCCCAAGGACAACACCTCCGCGCGCCTCGTCCTGCGCCGCCACTGGCAGCCGGCCGAGGAGATCCCGATCGCGGTCGGCGAGGGCCCGCACGGCGGAGGGGACCAGGTCATGCTGGACTCGCTGTTCGGCGGAGCCGACGACGGCATCCGCCCCGACCACGCGGACGGGGGCAACGCCCTGCTCACCGGGCTCGCCGCGAACGCCTCCATCGACTCCGGGGCCCCGGTCAGGATCGCCGACCTGCTCGGGACGGACCGGTGACCGGGCCCCGGGACGCCCGGTCCGCGGCCTCCGGGGCCGGTGACCGGGCGGACTCCCCCGGCCCGCGCGCCCAGGGCCCAGCACCCCGGGACGGGGCGCCGGAGGGGCCCGTCCCGGTCCTCCTGGTCGGCCTGCACGGCCACGGCCGCTCACACCTGCGGACCCTGCTCCCCCTACGGGACAGCGGTCTGGTCCGGCTGGCGGGCGTCTGCGACAGCCGTCCCCCCGAACCCGGCGACGACCTGGAGGGCCACGGCCCCGTCCCCTACTTCGACGACCTCGGCAGGGCCGTCGACGAGACCGGGGCGCGGATCACCATCCTGGTCACCCCCATCCACACCCACCTGCCGCTGGCCCGGATCGCCCTGGACCACGGCTCCCACCTGCTGCTGGAGAAGCCCACCACGGCGGGCCTGGCCGAGTTCGAGCAACTGCGCGCCGCCGTCGACGCCTCCGGTCTCGCCTGCCAGGTCGGGTTCCAGAGCCTGGGCTCGCAGGCGATCACGGCCGTACGCGACCTGATCGCCGACGGGACGGTGGGCCGGGTGCGAGGCATCGGCGGAGAAGGAGCCTGGAAGCGCACCTCCGCCTACTACGACCGGGCCCCCTGGGCCGGGCGACGCCACCTGGACGGCCGCGACGTGGTGGACGGGGCGCTCACCAACCCGTTCGCGCACGCGGTCGCCACGGCCCTGGCGGTGGCCGGGGCGGCAACGGAGGCACCGCAGGACGTGGAGCTGGAGCTGTTCCACGCCCACCCGATCGAGAGCGACGACACGTCCTGCCTGCGGTTGCGCACCGACGACGGGACCGTCATCACGCTCGCGGTGAGCCTGTGCGCCCCCGACAGCCGGCCGCCGCGCCTGATAGTGCACGGCGAGCGCGGCAGGATCGAGCTCGACTACACGCTGGACCGGGTCACCCTGCACCGCCCCGGCCGGGCGCCGGACACCACCGTCCACCCGCGCACGGGCCTGCTGGAGAACCTGGTCGACCACCTGCGCGACGGCACCCCCCTGCTGGTGCCGCCCGACGCCACCCGGGGGTTCATGCACGTGTTGGAGTCGGTCCGTCACGCCCCGGACCCCGCCCCGATCCCGCTCGACCACCAACGGGTGTGGAACGAGGACGGCGCCACCCACCGCACCGTCGACGGGATCAGCACACTCGTCCAACGCAGCGCCCAGACCCTCGCGCTGTTCTCCGAACTCGACCCGGCGTGGCTCCCCGGGGCCGCGGAGACGACACCGACCACGAAGGCCCGCTCATGACCGCGTCCCTGTCCCTCAACGGTGCCGTCGTGGCCGTCCAGCGGGACGGCACCGACATCGACCCCCGGCTGTCGCCCCGCCCCTACCTGCACCCCGTGCGCACGCGGGGAGGCACGGAGGTCACCGAGCACCTTCCCGCCGACCACCTGCACCACCTCGGGGTCGGCGTGGCCGTCCCCGACGTGTCGGGGGTGAGCTTCTGGGGCGGGCGCACCTTCGTCCGCGACCAGGGGTCGGTGCTGCTGGACAACCACGGCCGCCAGGAGCACGTCGCCTGGTCGGCCGAGGAGGACGGCGAGCGGGTGGAGGAGCTGTCCTGGACCGGTCCCGACGGGGTGGAGATGCTGCGCGAGCGGCGGACCACGCGGGCCCTGGCGCTGGACGCCGACACCTGGGTGCTGGACCTGCGGGTGGAGCTGGACAACACCTCGGGGCGGGACCTGAGCATCGGCAGTCCCGCCACGAACGGCCGCCCCGGGGCAGGGTACGGCGGACTGTTCTGGCGTGCCCCGCTGGGCGCGGAGCCCCCCGCGGTCACCGGCGCGGGCGGCCTGGCGGGAGAGCAGGCCCTCCACGGCTCCCGGGCGGAGTGGCTGGCCCTGGCCGGGGCCGACGGCTCCGGCGCCCCCTGGACACTCGTGTTCGTCCAGCCCGGGGAGCACCGCGACCCGTGGTTCCTGCGCGCCTCGGACTACCCGGGGGTGGGCCCCGCCCTGGCCTGGGAGGAGCGGCTGCCCCTGCCCGAGGGCGGGCGGCTGGAGCGGAGGCTGCGCGTGGCGGTGCGCGACGGACACCCCGCCGACCCGGGGGCCCTGGCGGGGACGATCGGCGAGCTGGACTGAGAGGGCGCCCGGGGCCGGTCCGACGGCTCCGGGCGCCCCGGGGCGGGGCCTGCGGGGTGGTCGGGGTTTGGGCCCCATCGCCGCGGGCTGCCGGTCCGGGCCGTGGCTCCGGTCCGGGGCACGGAGGTCGTGCCCCGCAGAACCGGGGTTCCGGCCCGACGGGGTGTGGGACGGTGGGGCCTCCGGGGCGCAGGCGAGGGGGCACGGGGCCCACGGCCCGAGGGGCGCCGCCCGTCGTTCCGTGCCCCCGTCCTCACCCCCGCGAGGACGGCCACCCTGCCCAGCCCTCCCGACGCACCCGTCGCGAGAAGAGGGAACCGGGACCGGGCAGCACGAAGCCGTCCGGACAGCAGTCCCCCATAACAAACGGTAGGCCCGCGGAGCGGGCACCACCAGGCCCTTCGGCGGCCTGTGGACGACCACGGCGCTCGCGCGCCGTACGAGAAGAAAGGCAGCACACATGCGCGTCCTCGTCACCGGAGGCTCGGGGCGGCTCGGCCGCAGCGTCGTGTCCACCCTGGTCGAGCGCGGCCACGCGGTCACGTCGGTGGACACCGCGGAGGCCGACCACCCGGCCGGCGTCACCGGGATCGTCGCCGACCTGCTCGACGAGTCGGCCCTGGAGGACGCCTTCACGCGGGCACGGCCCGAGGCCGTCGTCCACCTGGCCGGTATCGCCGTACCCTTCGCCCGCCCCGACGTGGAGACCCTCCAGGTCAACACCGGGCTGGCCTGGGCGGTGCTCTCCGCCGCCGTGGCGCACGGAGCCCACTCCGCGGTGACGGCCTCCAGCCCCACCGTCTACGGGTACAACACCCCCTCCTGGCGGCCCCGCGAGCTCCCGCTGAACGAGGAGCACCCGGTCGCCCCCTGGCACGCCTACGGGCTCAGCAAGGCCATCATCGAGGAGACCGTGCGCACCCTGGCCCGCACCTCCGACACCTGCGTGCTGTCCTGTGTGCGCCCCGGATACGTGGTCGCCCCCGAGGAGTGGCAGGGCGCCGTCACCCAGCTGGGGCACACCATGGCCGAACGCCTCGCCGACCCCTCGCTGGCGGCGACCTCCCTGTTCAACTACGTGGACGCACGCGACGCAGCCGAGCTGTTCGCGCTCGTGGTCGAGAAGCCGGACCGGGTGCGCAACGGCCAGGTGTTCAACGCCGTCGCGCCCGACCCGCTGGCGGAGGGGCCGATCCACGACCTGCTGCCCCGGTTCCACCCCTCCACGGCGGAGACCGCCGCGTCCCTGGCCGACGGGCGTTCGGCGTTCTCCTCGGAGGCCGCCCGCACCGCCCTCGGCTGGAATCCCAGCCGGACCTGGCGCGACCAGATGCCCGCCCCGACCCAGTGAGACCCGATCGGCCGTGAACAGGTCGAGGGCTCCGCTACGCTAGGAAAGAGTTTTCCCAGTGGCCCGAACCAGAAGAGGGAGCGGTGTGGAGTCCGGTTACGTGACGCTGGAACAGGTCGCCGAACACGCCGGGGTGTCCTTGGCCACGGCGTCCAGGGTGATCAACGGAAGCACCCGGCAGGTGAGCCAGCGTCTGCGTGACAAGGTCACCGCCAGCGCCCAGGAACTCGGCTACCTGGCCAACGCCTCCGCACAGACGCTGGCCCGCAACAGCAGCTCGCTGGTCGGACTGCTCGTCCACGACATCGCCGACCCCTACTTCTCCTCGATCGCGGCGGGGGTGACCCGCCACACCGAGGAGCGCGGACTGGTCCTCGTGCTGGGCACCACCAGCCGCTCCGCCCAGAAGGAGGGGCGCATCCTGGCCACCCTGCGCGCCCACCGGGCGCGCGCCGTGGTGCTGGTCGGATCGCGTTCGACGGACGACGAGAGCAACCGCCGCCTGGCCGAGGAGATCCGCCTGTTCCGCCGCCAGGGCGGGCGGGTGGCGTGCGTGTCCCAGGAGGGGCTGCCCGCCGACACGGTCACGCCCGACAACCACACCGGCGCGGCCGACCTGGCCCGCCACCTCATCGCCCAGGGGCACCGCGAGTTCGCCATCCTGGCCGGCCCCACCGACCTGTGGACGGCCCGCGAACGCCTGGACGGGTTCCACTCCGCGCTCTCGGGCGCGGGCCTGGAACTGGCCCACCACAACGTGGTGCACGGCGCGTTCACCCGCGACGGCGGCTACGAGTCCACACGCCGCCTGATGGCGGTCGGCACCGGGGCCACCTGCCTGTTCGCGGTCAACGACGTCATGGCGACCGGGGCGATGGCGGCCCTGCGCGACCTGGGGCTGAGGGTGCCCGAGGACCTGTCGGTGGCGGGGTTCGACGACATCCCGACCCTGCGCGACCTCACACCCGCGCTGACCACCGTGCGTCTGCCACTGGAGGAGATGGGCGAGCGGGCCGCCCTGCTCGCCCTGGAGGAGGAGCCCGGTGAGGAGGCCCGGGTGATCACGGTCCGGGGCGAGGTCGTCGAGCGGGAGAGCACCGCACCGCCCAGCGTCGCGGCCCGGGGCAAGAACACTTCCGGCACCGCCTGACGGAGCCGCCGCGTGCCCGGCGGACCATGTGGCGCCCCGACGGCAGCCCGGTGGGGCCGGGCGTCCTGGCGGGCACACGCCGGCTGCTCCACGGAGGCCGAAGGGCGGATCCGGTGCTTCTGCGCCGCGCCCCGGAGCAGCGGCACGTCCGTCGCCGGTCGGCCGACCCCGCACTGCGGCCGACGCCTCGCGCGGGCCGGCCCCGGTCCGAAGGGCGCACGGTCCGGGCCCTGGCCAGGTGGTGCGCCCGCCTCGTCGGGGCCTTCGGCCGTCCCGGCGAGGGGCGGACTCCGTTGTCAGACGGCGGTCCCCAGGTGCTCGCGCGCCCATTCCCCGAAGCTCGTGAGCGGGACACCGAGCGCCCGGGCGTACTCCGGGCGGGCGGGCTGCCCGGCCACGTTCATGAACTCGTGCGAGGCGCCCATCCCCGGCATCCCCGCAGCCGCGGCCTCCTCCACCGTCATGTCGGGAGCGGTCAGCTCGGCCCCCAGGACGTGGGAGAGGGTCTCGGCGATCTCCGCCATCGTCAGGTAGTCGCTTGCCAGCTCCAGCTCGACCCCGTCGAACCTCTCCGGTGCCCGCACGGCCGCGGCGGCCGCACCGCCGATGTCGTCGACCGCGACGAGGGAGAGCCGGGTCCCGGGCTTCAGAACGCTCACCAGGCCGCCCTCGACGCCGCGGGGGAAGAGGAAGGCCATGGAGGGAAGGAAATTCTCCATGAAGAAGCCCGGCTTGAGGAGTGTCCAGTGCGCGAAGCCCACCTCGCGCACCCGGTCCTGGATCCCGCTCTTCGCGGCGTAGTAGGGCTCCAGCGCGGTCCAGCGGCCCTCGTCCCAGCCGGGGATCCGGGTGTGCTGCCCGGCCCCGGAGACGGAGGTGTGCACGAACTGCGGCACGTCCGCCTCCCGGGCGCCCTCGATCAGGTTGACGGCCTGGGCCAGCTCGCCCGCGAAGTCGGGGGCGTCGCCCTTCATCTCGGGCATCTGCACCGAGAAGACGGCTCGGGCGCCCCGCGCGGCCCTGGTCACGGAGTCGCGGTCGCGGAGGTCTCCGGTGACCAGTTCGGCGCCGAGCGCCTCGACGGCTCCGGCCCGGTCGGAGGCCGGGTCGCGGACCAGCGCTCGGACGGGGATCCCTGCCGCGAGCAGGGCGCGGGCCGTGGCTCCTCCCTGGCGGCCGGTCGCGCCGACGACCAGAACGGGGGCGGGTGCGGGATCGACGGACATGTGGGTGTCCCTCCTCTGGTGCGAGCCACTAAACGGCGGGCCCCGCCGTTTCTTCTCCGATAAGATACGGAGGACCCCGCCACTTGGCAACACCTGAGGTGACACCATGCCCGCCCAGCGTGCGGACGCCCGACGCAACCACGCACGGCTGCTCGCCGTGGCCGAGGAGGAGATCGCGGCGCACGGCGCCGACGCCTCCCTGGAGCAGATCGCCCGCGTCGCGGGCGTCGGATCGGCCACCGTGCGGCGCCACTTCCCCCACCGCCGTGCGCTGCTGGACGCCGTCTTCCGTGGACGGATCGAGACCCTCTGTTCCCGGGCCCGGGATCTGGCCGACGCGGACGATGCCCGGGCCGCGCTCGTGGAGTGGTTGCGCGCCCTCACCGAGTACGCCGCGTCCACCCGGGGGCTGGCCGTCGCACTGACACGCGACCTGGAGGCCTTGCCCGACGCCGGGCACGAGAACGCGTGCGCGACTGTGCTCTCCGAGGCGGGCGAGCCACTGGTCCGCCGCGCCGCGGAGGCGGGTGCGGTGGCACCCGGAGCGACCGCCGCCGACCTGGTCACGCTGATCACCGGCATCGCCCTGGCCACCGAACACCACCCCGACCCCGTCGCCGAGGCGGATCGCCTGCTCGGTCTGACCATGGCGGGAGCCGTCCCCCGGGGGTGAGGTGGTGGAAGGGCGGGCCGGCCCCGGTCCGCGCGCGGCCCCTCGCAGGACGAGGGCTCAGGGGCCGCCCAGTTCGGCGATGAGGTCCGCGTCGCGCATGCCGGGGAGGGCGTAGCCCTCCTCCTCGTCCCACGGGACGTCGAGGTCGTCCATGTGCACACGCCACTCGGCGCCGGGCAGGGCGCGGCGCAGTGCGGTCACGGAGTCCAGCACGTGGGCGAGTACCGGCAGGGCGCGGCCGGGGTCGAACGGCATCTTCGTGGATCCCGCCACGATCTCCTCCGGGTCACCGTCCGCGAAGCCGTGGAGGTGGAGGCTCTCCTCGTCCCGGTACGGGAAGGACGACATGTGGGCGGCGACGACGCGCTCGACGTCGGCCGTCTCAGTCCCGCTGAGAGGCGTCGCACGACTCGCCTTGTAGTAGAGGGACACGCTCATGGGGCGAGCGTACCGAGGGGCCATGACAAGGGGGCGCCGGTCCCGGGCCCTCCGGCACGTGGAACGGCATCGGTGTCCCCGCCCGCCCCGCTATTTGGAGCGTGAGCAGGCGGGACCGGACATGGGCGCGAGGTCGGCCCGGACGTGTCGGCGGCGGCACGTGGAGCAGCGTTAGGGGTCAGAGCCGCCGGTGCATGATGTGCAGGCCGACGTAGCCGTGCTCGGGGTGAGCGAACCCCTCGGGCAGGGTGCCGACGACCGTGAAGCCCAGGGACTTCCACAGCGCCACCGCACGGGTGTTGGTCTCCACGACCGCGTTGAACTGCATCGCGCGGAACCCGTCGGTGCGGGCCGTCTCCAGGACGTGTGTCCCCAACGCGCGGCCGACACCGCGTCCGCTGTGGGCGGGGTCGACCATGAAACTCGCGCTCGCGATGTGAGCGCCCGGCCCGCGGTGGTTGCGGACGCTGTTGGCGGTGCCCAGCACCGCGCCGTCCGCGCCGACGGCCACGAAGGTGCGCCCGGGCGCGGGCGGGAACCACCGCTCCCGCGCCTGCTCCGGCCCGAGGTCGGTCTCCCACGTGAAGGTCGTGCCCGCGGCGATGACGGGGCGCATGAACGCCCACATCCCGGGCCAGTCGTCGGGGGCGGCGTCACGAATCTGCATGCCCGTCAGCTTGCTCGCCGCCGCCGCTGCCCGCAACCGGTTTGCCACGACAGCCTTCCGGGCCGGGGGCGTGCGGAGGAGGAGTCGGCCGATCTGGGCCCGGGCGGCCCCTGTTCCCAAGCCCGGGGCGGTCGCGCAAGCTCTGGCCGAGTTCTGCGCGTAACCGCTCTCAGGCCGCGGGCGCGGACACCACGCTCCGGGACCGGGTGCGCCGGTGGCGCACCCAGGCGCCCGCCCAGGCCGTGGCCACGATGCCCGCGATCACGTAACGCGAGGTCATCAGGTGCTCGCGGGGGTACAGGTGGTCCGTCAGATAGAAGTCGATGAAGCCGAACTCCATCACCGGGCGGCCCGTGTTGAACCGCGCCCAGTTCTCGACCTCGGTGAGGAAGCACGGCCAGTCGACGATCACGATGCCCAGCGCGTAGGCGGCGACCGCCAGGTGCACCCAGAACATCCGGGGCCGGTACCAGGCCAGGAACCCGCCGAGGACGACGAAGCCGAAGAACAGGAAGTGGAGGACCATCGCGGTGTGGCCGACGAGGAGGTAGGGCATGTCCCGAACCTAGGCTCGGGCGGGTCCGCGCACATCGGTACCCGCCCCCACACCACCTGAGTACCCCTACTCAGGTCGGGGCCGGGCGCACCCCTGCGGGGTGCCCCGCCCCCTCGGTCCGGTGGTCCGCCCAGCGGGGCACGGACGCCCCGCCCGGTTCGCCGGGCGGGCCGTGCCCAACCGCGGAGCGGCCCCGGGCGCCCCGCGGAGTGGAGCGGTGACGGGCCAGGTCCCCGGGCCCGTCGGCGGGATCAGGCGGGGCGGCGCAGTCCGTCGACGAGGAGCGCGACCATGCGCCGCGCGTCGTAGCGGGGGTCCTCTCCCTCGCCGATACAGAGGTTGCCCACGGCGCGCAGGAGTCCGTAGGCGTCCAGGTCGGGGCGGACCTCGCCCGAGGCGACCGCGGCGTCCAGGAGGTCGGCGCACACCGGCAGCAGGCGTTCGAGGAAGGACGCGTGCAGTGTCTCGAACCCGGCCTTGTCGTTGTGCAGGGCGGCCGCGAGCCCGTGCTTGGTGACCAGGAAGTCGATGAAGAGGTCGATCCACCGCCCCAGCGCGGCGTGAGGTGTGGGGCCGGCCTCCAGCAGCACCGGTCCGGCCTCGACACAGGCGTCGATCTGGTGACGGAAGACCGCGATGACCAGGTCCGCGCGTGTGGGGAAGTGGCGGTAGATGGTGCCCATGCCGACCCCGGCCGCGGTCGCGATGTCGCGCACCGGAGCGTCCACGCCCGAGGTGACGAAGACCGCTGCGGCCGCGTCCAGCAGGGCCTGCTGGTTGCGGCGGGCGTCCTTGCGCCGTGGCCGCTCCGGGCCCGATCCGTTCCGGTCGCCGTCGTTCACCGCACTGCTCCTTCCAGAGAGGGACTTGCAAAGCGGAACAGTGCTCCGTATTGTTTTCGGAGCATCGTTCCGCTTTGTCCCATGATGCCAGACCCGGTCGGCCAGGACGATGCCCCGCCTTCCCGACCGCACAGAGAACGAACGGAGCGCACCATGCCCGACTCCACCACCGAGCACGCGCGACAGACCCCGACCGCGCCCGCCACGACCCTGTCCGCCAGGCCGGTCGTCCTTCCCGCACCCGGTCGGGGCGAGGACCTCCAGGTCCGCGTCTCCGCACCCGCGACCGGCGGCGACCTCCCGGTCGTCGTCCTCTCGCACGGTTTCGGCGAGTCGATGGACGGCTACGCCCCGCTGGCGGACTTCTGGTCCGCCCACGGTCTCGTGGTGCTCCAGCCCACGCACCTGGACTCGCGCTCGCTCGCCCTGCCCGCCGACGACCCGCGCACCCCGCGGATCTGGCGCCTGAGGATCGAGGACCTGACCCGCGTCCTCGACGGGATCGAGACCCTGGAGTCCTCGATCCCCGGCCTGGCAGGAAGGGTCGACCGCACCCGCGTCGCCGTCGCCGGCCACTCCTGGGGAGCCCAGACGGCGAGCACCCTGCTGGGAGCGCGCGTCCTCGACGCGCAGGGCGTCCCCGGCGAGGACATGACCGACCCGCGCGTCACGGCGGGCGTGCTGCTCGCCCTGACCGGCACGGGCGGCAAGAACCTGACCCCGTTCGCGGCCGAGCACTTCTCCTTCATGAGCCCGTCCTTCGACGGCATGACCGCACCGGCCCTCATCGTCGCCGGGGACCAGGACCGGTCCGCGCTGTCCACCCGGGGACCGGACTGGTTCACCGACCCCTACTTCCTCAGCCCGGGCGACAAGAGCCTGCTCACGCTGTTCGGGGCGGAGCACTCGCTCGGCGGCATCCCCGGGTACGACTCCGCGCACACGACCGACGCCAGCCCCGAGCGGGTGGCCCTGATCCAGCGGCTCACCACGGCCTACCTGCACAGCGCCCTGGGCGCCGACGCCGAGGCCTGGAAGCGGGCGCTCTCCGACCTGGAGGAGGACCCCCACCCGCTGGGACGCGTCGAGAGCACGTGACCGGGGAGGACAACGGGTCGGCCCCGCCCCGGCGGTGTGTCGAACCCGGGCGGGCCCCCGCCACGGCGAGGGCCCGCGCCCTCCTGTGAAGGACGCGGGCCCGCCTGCCGGCCGGTGACCACCGGTGACAGGAAGCGCGCCGGGGCGCCCCCGCGAACGGAGGGCGCCCCGGCGAACGGTCGCGGTCCCGGTGCTAGGGGGAGGGGGCCGCGACCGGGGTGAGCGTGTCGGCGAACACCAGGCCGTGGCCGAGCCCGGTGTCGGCGCGCACCGCCCCCCGGTCGAACTCCACCCCGCTGGGGCGGGCCAACGCACCCAGCGCGGCGAAGGAGGCCCGGTCGATGTCCTCGACCATGGCCACCCGGGGAAGGCACAGCGCCAACTGGCCCGACAGCTCGGGCAACAGGTGCGGAGCCACCGGCACGCCGCGGCGCGCCATCGACTCCGCGATCCGCAGGAACGGGGTCACCCCGCCCACCCGCACCACATTGGGCTGCGCGACGTCGCACACCCCGAGGTCCACGGCCCGCTCGAACTCGGCGGCCGTGCGCAGGTTCTCACCGATCGCGAACGCGACCCGGGTCCGCTCACGCAGCCGGGCATGCGACTCCAGGTCCTCGGCGGGCAGGGGCTCCTCCACGAAGTACGGATCGAACGGTTCCAGCGCGCTCAGCGCCCGCGTCGCCGTGGGCACGTCCCAACGCTGGTTGGCGTCCACCATCAACAACCGGTCCGGTCCCAGCGATTCCCGTACCGCGCCCACACGCTCGACGTCGCGGGCGATCTCGGCCGAGCCCACCTTCATCTTGGCCGCCCGGTGACCGGCCCCGACCCAACCCCGCACCTGCTCCAGCAGGTCGGACAGTGAGTAGTCGAGGTTCACGCCGCTGCCGTAGGACTCCACCGAGTCGCGTCGCCGACCCACCAGGTCGACCAGGCTCACCCCCGCCGCACGCGCGGAGAGGTCCCACAGGGCGATGTCCACCCCCGCGAGCGCCATCAGGGTGAGCCCGCTGGTCCCCGCCTCGCGCAGGTGCCAGCGCAGTTCGTCCCAGCGGGACGGGTGCGCCGCACCGCCCACCAGCACGGGCCCCAGGTCGTCGGTGATCAGCGCCGCCACCGCCCGGGCCCCGATCAGCGGGGTCCACGAGAACCCCGTTCCGACCAGCCCCGTGTCGGTGGACACACGCACCACCACGACGTCGTTGCGGTCCACTCCCCCGTCCCACGCCCGGTGCAGCGGCAACCGGAAGGCACGGGCCTCGACCCCCGTGACACGCACCGTCAGCCCTCCTTCACCAGGGACAGCCCTGTGTCGATCAACCCGCCCAGGACCTCCACCTCCTCGGCCGTGGGGTCCAGGAACGGCGCCCGTACCCCGCCGACCTCCACTCCGCGCAGCCGGGCCCCCGCCTTGACCAGGGACACCGCGTACCCGGGCACCCGGTCGCGCAGCCGCACCAGCGGCTCGAAGAACCCGGACAGCAGCCGGTCCGCGAGCGGGTCCCCCGCGTGGAAGGCCTCGTAGAAGGCGTTCGCGACCTCGGGCACGAAAGCGAAGGCCGCCGACGAGTACAGCGGCACCCCCACACCCCGGTAGGCGGCCACCGTCAGCTCCGCCGTGGGCAGCCCGTTGAAGAAGGTGAACTCCTCACCCCGCACCTCCCGCACCGCCAGCACGATCTGGTGCATGCGCCCCAGGTCGCCCAGCCCGTCCTTGATACCCACCACCGTGGGGATACCCGCCAGCTCGGCGGCGCTCTCGGGCGTGAACGCCATCGACCCGCGCTGGTAGACGATCACCGGAATGTCGACGGCCGAGGTCACGGTGCGCACGTACTCCACCAGCCCGCGCTGCGGGGCGCCCACCAGGTAGGGCGGCAGCAGCAGGACGGCGTCCGCGCCCAACTCCTTGGCAGCCCTGGTCTGCTCGACGGCGGTACCGACACTGCCGCCCGCACCGGCCACCACGGGCACCCGACCCGCAGTGACCTCCACCGACCGCCGCACCACGGTGGCGTGCTCGGCGGCCGACAGGGCGTGCACCTCACCGGTGCCGCACGCCGCGAACACCCCGCCCGCCCCGTGCTCCACACCCGAGGCCACGTGCTCGGCCAGCACCGTCTCGGACACCCCGCCTCCGGAGTCGAAGGGGGTGAGGGGGAAGAACAGGATTCCGTCGAAGTTCATGCTGCTCCTTCACTGTTGAGGGATCGGGGCCGCCCCGGAGGTGGGGCGGCCCCGGCGAGGGTCCGAGGACCTCACAGGACGTGCTGCACGTGGCGCCGGACCAGGGTGGCGATGACGTCGTCGCCGTCGGCGTCCCACACCTGCTGGTTGAAGATCTCCACCTCGATGTCGCCGTCGTAGCCCGCGGCGTCCACGGCACGGCGCAGACCCCGGACGTCGGCGTGGCCGTCGCCGACCATGCCCCTGCCCAGCAGGTTCTCGACGGGCAGCGGCACCACCCAGTCGCAGGCCTGGAACGAGGCGATGCGCCCGCCTGCCCCGGCACGCTCGATCTGGTCCCACACCTGCGGGTCCCACCACACGTGGTAGGCGTCCACGACCACGCCCACGGCGGCGGGGTCGAAGCGTTCGGCCAGGTCCAGGGCCTGCCCCAGAGTGGAGAGCACTGCCCGGTCGGCGCAGAACACCGGGTGCAGCGGCTCCAGGGCGAGGCGGACACCGCGCTCGACGGCGTACGGGACCAGTTCGGCCAGGGCGTCGGCCATCCGCTCGCGCACACCGGCGAGGTCGCGGTCTCCGTCAGGCATGCCGCCCACCACCATGACCAGGCAGGGAGCACCCAGCTCGGCGGCCTCGTCGACGGCCCGACGGTTGTCCTCCAGGGCAGCGGCCCGGTCCGCGCCGGTGAGGAACCCGCCCCGGCAGTAGGACGAGACCCGCAGTCCGCTGCGGCGCACCAGGTCCGCCGCCTTGGCCAGCCCGGTCTCGGCGACCGGTTCGCGCCACAGGCCGATGGCGGGCAGCCCGGCGCGCAGGCACCCGTCCACCGCCTGGGTCAGGCTCCAGCGCTTGACCGTGGCCTGGTTGAGGGAGAGCCGCGCGAGCCGGGGGTCGCCCGGCTCCGGGGTCGGCACGGCCGCGGGCAGACCGGAGGGGACGTCGACGGCGGTGGGGACCATCGGCGCGGCGCCGCTGGGCGAATACGTGGTCACTGGTCCACCCCCGACACCTGGAGCAGGGACCGCATGCGCTCCGCGGCGAGGTCGGGGTCGGAGAGGACCCCGGCGGCGTCGGCCAGGCGCAGGGCCTGGGCCAGGTGGGGCAGGTCGCGGGCGCTGTGCAGGCCGCCCACCATGTGGAATCCCTTCTGGTGGCCGTTGAGCCAGGCCAGGAAGGTGATGCCGGTCTTGTAGTAGAAGGTGGGCGCGGCGAACAGGTGCCGGGCCAGGGGCACGGTCGGGTCCATCAGCGCGCGGTAGCGGTCGGTGTCGCCCTCGTCCAGGGCGGCCAGTGCGCGGGCCGCGGCCGGGGCGATGGCGGCGAAGATCCCGAGCAGGGCGTGGGAGTGGCCGTGGTCGTCGCCCAGGACCAGGTCGGGGTAGTCGAAGTCGTCACCGGTGTACAGGCGCACGCCCTCGGGGAGCAGGCGTCTGAGTCTGACCTCCAGGGCGGCGTCGAGCAGGGAGACCTTGATGCCCTCCACGGCGTCGGCGTGCTCGGCGATCAGCGCGGCCACGGGCTCGATGGCCTCGGCGGGGTCGTCGAACCCCCAGTATCCGGCCAGGGCGGGGTCGAAGGCGGTGCCCAGCCAGTGCAGGATGACCGGGCGCTCCGCCCGCTGGAGCAGTCGGCCGTACGCCTTGGCGTAGTCGCCGGGCCCCTCGGCAACGGCGGCCAGGGCCCGCGAGGCCATCAGAACGGGTGTGGCACCTGCGCCCTGCACGACGTCGAGTTGTTCCCCGTACGCCGTGATAACGCTTTCCAGATCGACATCGGAAGAGGCGAGCTGGTCGGTGCCCACTCCGCAGGCGAGGGCGGCGCCGCGCGCGGCGGCCTCCGCTCCCGACCTGCGGATCAGCTCGGCGGTGGCCTCCCAGTCGAGGCCCATGCCGCGCTGGGCGGTGTCCATCGCGTCGGCCACGCCGAGCCCCTGGTTCCACAGGTGGTGGCGGAAGGCCAGTGTGGCCTCCCAGTCCAGGCGGGCGGGCGCACCGGGCGCGTTGGGGGCCGCCGGGTCGGCGACCACGTGGGCCGCCGCGAAGGCGACGCGGGAGCGGGCCGGCGGCAGGGGCGAGGTGTCGGCGGCGACACCGCTCAGGGTGTAGGGCGCGACGGTGCCGTCGGAGGAGGGCAGGCGCAGTGTGCTCACGTGAGGGTGACCTCGTCCAGTTCGACGGTGTGCCCGTTCTGCGCCGAACGCAGCCCGGCCTCGGCCATCTGCAGGCCCCGCGCGCCGGAGAGCAGGTCGTGCGGGAAGGGGGTGTCCAGGACCACGTGCCGCAGGAAGCCCTCCCACTGGGCGCGGAACCCGTTGGGGAACTCGGTGTTGTCGGGCACCTCGTCCCACTGCTCGCGGTAGCTGGACGGGTCCTCCAGGTCGGGGTTCCAGACCGCCTTGGGGGTGGAGGCGCGGTGCTGGACGCGGCAGGTGCGCAGCCCCGCCACGGCGCTGCCGTGGGTGCCGTCGACCTGGAACTCCACGAGTTCGTCGCGGTTGACGCGCACGTTCCAGGAGGAGTTGATCTGGGCGATGATGCCGCCCTCGAGTTCGAAGATGCCGTACGCGGAGTCGTCGGCGGTGGCCTGGTAGGCGCGCCCCTCCTCGTCCCAGCGCTCGGGGATGTGGGTGGCCACCTTGGCGGTCACCGTGCGCACGGGGGCGAACAGGTGCTCCAGTACGTAGTGCCAGTGCGGGAACATGTCCAGCACCATCCCGCCGCCCTCCTCGGCGCGGTAGTTCCAGCTGGGCCGCTGCGCGGGCTGCCAGTCGCCCTCGAAGACCCAGTAGCCGAACTCGCCCCGGACGGAAAGGATCTTTCCGAAAAAGCCGCTCTCGACCAGGCGGCGCAGTTTGAGCAGGCCGGGCAGGAAGAGCTTGTCCTGCACCACGCCGTTGCGCACGCCCGCGTCGCGGGCGAGCTTGGCCAGTTCCAGTGCCGAGCTGAGCGTGCTCGCGGTGGGCTTCTCCACGTAGATGTGCTTGCCCGCGGCGATGGCGGCACGGACGGCGGCCTCGCGGGCGTGCGTGATCTGGGCGTCGAAGTACACCGAGATCCGGTCGTCGGAGAGAACCGAGTCCAGGTCGGTGGTCCAGCGCTCGATGCCGTGCTGGTCCGCGATCTCCCGCAGTTTCCGCTCGGAGCGCCCGACCAGCACTGGTTCGGGGATGATCCGGGAGCCGTCGGGCAGGGGAACCCCTCCGGCCTCGCGGATCGCCAGGATCGACCTGGTCAGGTGTTGCCGGTACCCCATGCGTCCGGTGACGCCGTTCATGGCGACACCCAGCACGTGATCACTCATGGGTTGTTACCACCTCTCCTTGTGAAAGCGCTTTCCAGCGTACGGCAAACCGTCCGTCCACACCAGTGGCCCGGAGACGCCGCGACGCGACCGGGGCGGGAAAGACGCGGAAAAGGGTTCGGAGAGGATGACCGCAGGATCTGCCGTCAGCTCCGTGACCTCACCCGAGGCGGGTGCGGCGAGGAGCGCCCCGAGGAGCACGGCCCGTCGACCAGGGCGCCGGAACCGGCATCGGGAAGCGCCGCTGCACTGATCTCCTCGCCGGCCACGACACGGCATCACACCGCCGTGGAAGAGGAAGGGCGCACCAGATGAGCACCGACCCACGGCACCGAGGACGCTGGGCGGCGGTCGGCCTGGGTCTGGGCCTCACCGGCTGCGCTCCCCCGGCTCCCCCCGCACCGTCCGCCCCCAGCGCTTTCGAGCCCTGCCTGGACTCCACGGACCGGCTGATCGCCGACGTGGACAACGACGGCCACCGCGATCGCATCACCGGTACCGAGGGCGTCGGCGCCGACCTGGGCATCGCCGTCGGCACAAGCATGTCCTGGAGCTCTCCGGCGGCCGGGGCGCGATCCGAGCGCCGAAGCTACCAACGGGTGACCTGTCCTGTCGCCGGTCCGGCAGGAGTCCGGCCCTGAACTGCCCGTTGCCCCTTTCGGGCTTCCTCGGTTCGCCCCCGTGACCAGGGGTGCTCGGGATCAGGTGCGGCGTGCGGCCCACACGATGCGTTCGGTGCGCATCGCCAGGTCGTCGCGGTGCACGATGCCGTGTGGGCTGTCGGCATCCAGGAGCCGGTCGAGCGCGATGAGGTCCTCGGGAGAGAGCCCGGTGGCCGCGGCGGCACGGATGCGCTGCAGGCCGCCGAGTGCGTAGCGGCCGATCGCGTCGCTGCGGGAGCCCTCGATGTTCACGGCGATGGTGCGCCGGCCCTCGATGGTGAAGCCTGCGGCGGTCAGCATAGGACCCCAGTCGGCGCCGCGGTGAGGCATGTGCTCGGCCTGCAGGCGGTCCGTCACGGCATGGACGCGCTCTTCCAGACCTGGCCTGTCCTCGGGGGCGCTCTCGGGCAGGAAGCGGGGGAAGCCGGCCAGTTCGACGACGGCGAACAGGCCGCCGGGCACGAGCGCGCCATGGACGTTGCGCAGCGCGCGATCGGGATGGGTCATGTGGTGCATCGACGCCGACGCCCACACCAGGTCCGGCGAACCCAGGTCGGGCCAGGCGGGGGCGTCCAGGTCTGCCTGCACGATGCGCACGCGCTCCTCGACGCCCCGGGCACAGGCTTTGGCACGCAGGCGCTGGAGGTGTTCGGTGGAGGTGTCGACGGCGGTGACGTGCGAGTCGGGGAAGCGGTCCAGGAGCGCGAAGGTCCCCGCGCCCGTGCCACACCCCACGTCCACGATCTGACGCGGGCCGGTCTCCAGCGGCAGCCACTCGGTGATGGAGGCGGTGTGTTCGGCGAGGACCTCGGCGTCCAGGTCGAGGATGTCCGACTGGCCGCCGGCATCGTGTTCGTGCTGAGTGCCGTGCTGAGTGCCGTGGTGGGACGTGTGCTGGTGAGCTGGGTTCATGCCTTCACAGTAGGACGGTCATGCGCATAAGGCGTGACATCTTGCGTCCTGGGCAAGGCGATGGTCGGATGTGCTGCCCGACGCGCAAGACGACGTCCCGGGCGGCCCGCCCGGTCGTTCACGAGTGCCCCTGAGTGTCACCGTCGCCGCCCTCGCGCTGATGGCCGCGCCGCGCGTCGCGGTCGAAGATGCCCAGGATCTCGCACGGGCCGCCCTCGGCGCCGATCGCGTGCGGCATCATCGTGGGGAACTCGGCAGCCTGGTTCGCCTCGACGCGGAACCGGCGGTGGCCGAGCATGAGGACCGCGGTGCCCGACAGGACGACGAGCCATTCGCGCCCCGGGTGGGCACGCATGCGCGCCGGGTTCCGGGGCGGCGGATCGGTCATGCGCTGGCGCACGACGCTCATACCGGGGTCGCCCTTCACGAGCCAGCGCATCGAGCCGTGTGCGGCGTCGATCATCGGGCTGGAGACGATGTCCTCGGTGGCGGTCTCCACGAGCTGATCCAGCGTGGTGTCCAGGGCGCGGGCGAGGGTGACCAGCTGATCCAGCGCGAGGCGGCGCTGACCGTTCTCGATGCGGCTCAGCGAGGACTGGCTGAGGTGGGCGCGGGAGGCCAGTTCCTCGAGTGACCATCCCTGAGCCACCCGCAGAGCGCGGATGCGCTTGCGTACGAGGCTGTCCAACTCCTCATCTTCATGCGTCATAGGCAACATCGTATGCCCCTCATGCACATCGGAGTTAGCGTGGCCGCCAGACGGCCCGGAGTGCCCGGGCCACGCACCAGGAAGAGGCAGAAGGACATGGCTGTGACGGCTACTCCGTACGCGAGCGACACACCACCCGAGGAGACCGTCGACACGGTCGTGATCGGCGGCGGCGCCGCAGGGCTGAACGGCGCGCTGATGCTCGCCCGCTCACGCCGCTCGGTCGTCGTGATCGACAGCGCGACCCCGCGCAACGCACCGGCCGAGGCCGTGCACGGCTCGATCGTGCTGGACGGCACGCCGCCCGCCGAGCTGCTCGCGCGGGGCCGGGAGCAGGTCCGCGGGTACGGCGGCCGCATCGTCCTCGGCGACGGCCGAACCGTGACGGCTCGCCGCCTCCTGGTGGCCACGGGACTTCGGGACGTACTGCCCGACGTGCCCGGACTCGCCGAGCACTGGGGGCGCACCGTGGTGCACTGCCCGTACTGCCACGGCTGGGAGGTGCGCGACGAGCCCATCGGCGTCCTTGCCACCTCCGCAGCCTCCGTCCACCACGCACTCCTCTTCCGCCAGTTGACCGAGGACCTGACCTACTTCACCCACGGCACTTCCCTGGACGAGGACACCCGCGCGCGCTTCACCGCCCGCGGCATCCCCGTCGTGGAGACCCCGGTGCGGGAGGTCGTCGACGACGAAAACGGCGCCCTCGCCGGGGTACGACTGGCCGACGGCCGGGTCGTGGCCCGCCGCGTGCTCGCGGTCGCCACGCGGATGCTGGCCCGCACCGAGGGCCTGGCCGGTCTGCAGCTGCCGATGGAGGCTCTGCCCGGGGGCATGGGCCGTCGGTTCGCCTCCGGCACGGCCGGGACCACCGAGGTGCCGGGTGTGTGGGTGGCCGGCAACGCCACCGACCTCAGCGCCCAGGTCGGCGCTGCCGCCGCGGCCGGCGCGGCCGGCGCCCATATCAACGCCATGCTGGCCACCGCGGACACCGACGCTGCCCTGGCGGCGGCTCAGGGAGAGACATCCGCTCCCTGACCCAGCCGCCGTCTTCTCCGAGACCGTCGGCCCCGCACGGGACGCCGCGGACCTCGGCCCCGGTGGGAACCACGGGGAAGGGCACCTTGGCAGACGTCAGCCCATGGTCCCTTTCCGGCTTGTCCCGTCCGCCCCCGTCGTACCCGCCGGCGCACTCGGCTGCGGGACGGAGCGGCCTCCCCGAAGACGCAGGCCGTTCGGCTGCCGCCCCGTGGGAGGAACCGGCGACGCGGTCCCCGGACCGGTGCGCCCGGTCCGACTCCCCGGCGGTTACACCGCGAGTGGAGGACAGTAGCTGGCCTCCAGGTTTCCTAGGGTGGGGCCGCAGGCACCACAGCACCCCCGAGGAGACCCATGGGCACCCCCACCACCTGGCAGGACATGACCGCGCGCCGCCTGTGGCGCCACGCGCTCACCTCCCCGGGCGCGAGCACGGCCGACGTGGTCGGCGCCATGTGCGGCGCCCACGCCCAGATCATGTCGGCGGCCGAGGTGTCGGTGGGTCTGCGCCTGGCCGACACCGACCGCACGCACGTTCGCGCCGCCCTGTGGGACACGCACGAGCTGGTCAAGACCTTCGGCCCGCGCGGCACCGTCCATCTGCTGCCCACACGGGAACTGCCCCTGTGGACCGCCGCTCTGACCGCCGCCCAGCGCGCGGGAAACCCCGCCCCCAAGGGAGCGCTGCTCACCCCCGAGCAGACCGAGGAACTGGTGGAGGGGGCCGCCGCCGTCCTCGCGGACGCGGAGATGACCGTCGACGAACTCACCGAGGCCCTCGCGGCGCGCGTCGGCTCCTGGGCGGCCGACCCCGTCATGGACGCCTTCCAGGCCAAGTGGCCGCGCTGGCGGCAGGCCACCCACACACTCGCCAACCGCGGCTCCCTGTGCTTCGGCCCCATGCACGGGCGCAAGGTCACCTACACCAGCCCCCACCGGTGGCTGCCCGGCTTCACCCCCGCCGACACCGACCAGGCCCTCGCCCACGTGGTCACCGGGTACCTGCGCGCCTACGGTCCGGCCACACCCCAGCACTTCGCCCAGTGGCTGTCCGCGCCCAGGCGCTGGGCGAGCGAGCTGTTCGCGTCCCTGGGCGAGCTCGTCGAACCCGTCGAGGTGGAGGGCCACGCCGCCTACCGGGTCGCCGGGGACACGGAGCCCGCGCCCGCACCCGCCCCGGACGTCCTGCTGCTGCCCTACTTCGACGCCTACACCGTGGGCTGCCACCCGCGCGACGTGGTCTTCCCCGGCCCGGCCCGGGAGCGCGCGCTGGCCCGGGGCCAGGCCGGGAACTACCCCGTCCTGTACCTGGACGGGCTGGCCGCCGGGATCTGGCACCAGCGCAGGTCGGGGCGGCACCTCGACGTGACCGTGGAGGCCCTGGTCCCGCTCTCGCCGGCCCGGCGCGAGGCCGTCGCCGAGCAGGCCGACCGCGTCGGGCTCATCCTCCAGGCCACCCCGCGCCTGACCTTCGGCACCGTCACCGTGGGTCCCCACGCCTGACCCGCCGCGGGCGGCCCCTGGCCGCCGTGCCCCCGTCGCCGTCCACCCGACCTGGCCGCGGGCCCCTCCCACCCGGCCACCACCGCCCTCCGCGACCACGCCCGCGACACCGTCACCGCGCTGGTCCGAAACCGACCCCGCCAGGCCCTTACCGGCGGCTTCCCGTCGCCCTATGCTGCCGGTCATGGCAACACACGAGCGGGAGATCACCGACCCCGTCGACCTGTGCGCCCCCGACGGCCGGCTCAACCCCGACGCCGTGGGGTGGTCCCGCACCCCCCTGCACCAGAGCGCGCTACCCGGGTGGGGCCGCCGCAAGAAGTGGGAGTACTGGTGTGTCTCCACCCCCACCCACCTGGTCGCCGTCACCGTCGCCGACATCGACTACCTCGGCCTGACCAGCGTGTACCTCCTGGAGTACGGGGGACGGGAGATCAGCCGCACCTCCCTGCACCCTCTCGCCCACGGCGTCCGCCTCCCCGACAGCCTCGGCTCGGGGACGAGCGCAGCCATCGGCCCCGTGCGCGCCCGCATCCAGGAGGTGCCCGGCGCCACCCGGCTCCGGTTCTCCTGCGACACCCCCGAGGGCAGACTCAACGCCGACCTCACCGTCGACCTGCCCGAGGGCCACGAGACCATGAGCGTGGTCATCCCCTGGAGCGACGACCGCTTCCAGTACACCTCCAAGCACACCGCCCGCCCCGCGCGGGGCGCGGTCCGCCTCGGCCGGGACGTCCTGGACTTCACCGACGGTTGGGGGGTGCTCGACCACGGGCGGGGCCGGTGGCCCTACGACACCCGGTGGAATTGGGGAGCCGCCTCCGGGCGCACCGACGGCCACACCGTGGGCCTCCAGTTCGGCGGGCAGTGGACCGAGGGCACCGGCCTGACCGAGAACGCCCTGTGCGTGGACGGCCGCCTGTCCAAGATCGGCGAGGAACTCGAATGGGACTACGACCCTGACGACGCCCTCACCCCCTGGTGGCTCCGCACCCCCGGATCCGACCAGGTCGACCTCGTCTTCACCCCCTTCCACGAAAGGGTCGACCGCACCGACACCGGGCTGGTCCTCAACGACACCCGCCAGTGCTTCGGCCACTACACCGGCACCATCCACACCGACGACGGCCACCCCGTGCTCGTCGACGGCCTGTTCGGATTCGCCGAACAGGTGCACATGCGCTGGTGACGAGGGCGACGCCCGGGCACCGCGCACGGTGTGCACCCGTTCCGACTCGGCTATTTTCGGCAGGGTGAGCAATCTCGAACCCCACCCCGCCGAAGAGCGCGTGTGCGCCGGGGAGACCGACCCGGCCCTTCCCGACCCGGACGCCGAGCTCCTCGAACCCCGCGAGGTCCCCCTCGGAGGCCCCCGCGCGATGCTGGTCCGCCGGGCCCTTCCCGGCAAGGACCGCCGTATGGTCGGCGCCTGGTGCTTCGCCGACGCCTACGGTCCCACCGACGTCTCCACCGGGGCCGGCATGCAGGTGCCCCCGCACCCCCACATCGGGCTCCAGACCGTGAGCTGGCTGGTGCGGGGATCGGTCCACCACCTCGACAGCGTCGGTTCCGACCAGCTGGTCCACCCCGGCCAGCTCAACCTCATGACGGCCGGGAACGGTATCGCCCACTCCGAGCGCACACCCGCGAACGCGCCGGGTCTCCTGCACGGCGCCCAGCTGTGGGTGGCCCTTCCCGAGGCCGACCGGGCGGGGGCCCCGCACTTCGAGCACCACGCCGACCTGCCCGCCCTGGACCTCCCGCGCCTCGCCCCGGACGGCGCGGGCGCCGACGAGGACGCGGCGTCCCCGACCGGCCGTGCCCCCGCCGGAGCTCGGGTCACGGTCATCATGGGCGAGGTGGACGGCCGACGCTCCCCCGCCCGCACCTACACACCGCTCATGGGCGCCGAACTGGTGCTGGAGCCCGGCGCCCGTGTACGCATGCCCCTGGACCCGGCCTTCGAGCACGGCGTCCTGGCCCTGGACACGACCGTGCACGCCCTCGGACACCGGGTCGATGCCGGCTCCCTGCTCTACCTGGGCCAGGGCCGCGACCACGTGGACCTGCACGCCGGAGAGGCCGCCCATCTGCTCGTCATCGGCGGTGAGCCCTTCACCGAGGACCTGGTGATGTGGTGGAACTTCGTGGGCCGCGACCACGACGAGATCGTCCGGGCTCGCACCGAGTGGGAGCGGGACCGCGAGGCCCCCGGCCCCGATCCCCGCTTCCCCGCGGTGGCCGGTGACGAGGGGGCGGCACTGCCCGCACCCGACCTGCCCAACGCCCGTCTGCGCCCCCGGCCCCGCCACCGCCCCTGACACGACCACCCCGTCCGCCCCACCGTCCGCGCGGCGGCGTCCCGAACCCCGGGGCGCCGCCGCGCGGACGTGTGCGAGCGGGGCCGAGGGCGGGAGTCGGGCGTTTCGGGACGCGCGCAGCGGGATCGCCATATATGGACAAAATGAGTCGAAACGCGCACTGTCATGCGACATACGGCGAGGCGAACCGTCCCCACCATGCCATTGGGCTCATCTCCTGCTACGGTGCGGATCGCGAACTACGGGATGATTTAGGAGGCCTGGACATGGCCCAACAGCCTCGCGAGCAGTGGGGGACGCGCGCGGGATTCCTGATGGCGGCGATCGGATCCGCCATCGGGCTGGGGAACATCTGGCGATTCCCCTACATCGCCTACGAGAACGGCGGCGGGGCGTTCCTGCTGCCGTACCTCATCGCCATGCTGACCGCCGGTATCCCCCTGCTCATCCTGGAGTACGGCATCGGCCACAAGTACCGGTCCTCGGCGCCGCTCGCCTACCGGCGCATCTCCAGACCCGCCGAGGCCATCGGCTGGTGGCAGGTGGCGATCTGCTTCGTGGTGGCGGTCTACTACGCGGTCATCATCGCCTGGGCGGTCCGCTACACCTGGTTCTCCGTCGACCAGGCGTGGGGCGAGGACCCCGACGGGTTCTTCTCCAACGACTTCCTGCACGTGAGCGACACACCCGGCATGGTCTCCGGCTACGTCGCCGGGGTGGCCTGGCCGCTCGTCGCCGTGTGGGTGGTCACCCTGACCGTCCTCATCATCGGCGTGCGCCGGGGCATCGAGGTGATCAACAAGATCATCATCCCCCTGCTGCTCGTCCTGTTCGGACTGCTGGTCGTCCAGGCGCTGACCCTGGAGGGGGCGGCGACCGGCCTGAACGCGTTCTTCACCCCCGACTGGGAGGCCATGCTCACCGGCAGGGTGTGGATCGCCGCCTACGGGCACGTGTTCTTCTCGCTGTCCGTCGGCTTCGGCATCATGGTCACCTACGCCTCCTACCTGCGCCGCAAGTCCGACCTGACCGGCTCCGCCCTGGTCGCGGGCTTCGCCAACAGCTCCTTCGAGCTGCTCGCCGGCATCGGTGTGTTCGCGGCACTGGGCTTCATGGCCGCCACCGCGGGGACAGCGGTCGACGAGGTCGCCACCTCCGGCATCGGCCTGGCGTTCATCGCCTTCCCGCAGATCATCTCCAGCCTGCCCCTGGGCGGCCCGCTGTTCGGCGTGCTGTTCTTCGGGTGCCTGGTCATCGCGGGACTGACCTCGCTGATCAGCATCGTCCAGGTGATCATCGCCGCCGTGCAGGACCGCACCGGCCTGGGGCGGGTCCAGACCGTGCTGCTCGTGGGCGGCGCCACCGCGCTGGCCTCGATCCTGCTCTTCCCCACCCCGGAGGGCCTGCACCTCCTGGACGTGTTCGACCACTTCATCAACCAGTACGGCATCGCCATGGCCGGTCTGGTGCTGGTCGTCTTCGTCGGATGGGTCGCGCGCAGGCTCCCGGTCTTCCAGTCGCACGTCAACGCCATCTCCTCCATCCACCTGGGCCTGTGGTGGCGGATCACGCTGAGCGTGGTCACGCCGATCCTGCTCGGGTTCATGATGTGGGACAGCCTGCGCACCGAACTCACGGAGAACTACGCGGGGTACCCGACCGGGTTCCTGCTCGCCGCGGGGTGGGGCGTGGCCATCGGAGCCATCGTCTTCGGGATCGTGGTCTCGCTCTTCCCCTGGAAGCGCGCCGACGCCATCGCCCGCGACGACGCGGCCCAGGCCGCCGGAGCCGGCGCGGCCGAGGCCACCACCAAGGAAGGGGACAACTGATGTCCACCAGCGCGATCGTCATGATGGTCGTCTCCATCACCGTGCTCTGGGGCGGCCTCATCGCGTCCATCGTCCACCTGCGACGCCACCCCGACGAGCCCGAGTCGGAGTAGTCCCGGCACCGGGGAGGACGACGACGGGCGGGGGGGGGGGGGGGACGGGCGGGGCGGTGGTTGCCGGGGGCATCCACCGCCCCGCCCGTCGTCTGCGCCGCGCCCCCGGCCCGGCGCCCGGTTCACCCCTGGGCGAACTCCCGCACGATGCGCTCGCAGAACGCCGGAAGGTCGTCCGGGTTCCGGCTCGTGGTGACTCCGTGGTCGGTGACCACCTCCTCGTCCACCACGACCCCGCCCGCGTTGCGGATGTCGGTACGGATACTGGGGTAGGAGGTCAGTGTGCGCCCCCGCACCACGTCGGCCTCCACCAGGATCCACGGCCCGTGGCAGATCGCCGCCACCGGCCGGCCCGAGGCGACGAAGTCGCGCACGAACCCCACGGCGTCCGCGTCGAGGCGCAGGTTGTCCGGGTTGACGGTCCCGCCCGGGACCACGAGGGCGTCGTAGTCCTCCACCTTGGCGTCGGACACCAGGCGGTCCACCCGGAACCGGTCCGACGGTTCGATGTCGCCGTTCATCGACTGGATCTCCCCGGGGCTCAGCGAGATCAGGTCGATCTCCGCGCCCTCCTCGCCCAGTGCCTCGCGCGGGCGCACGAGTTCGACCCGTTCCACCCCGTCCGCGGCAAGGATCGCGATCCTGCGTCCGCTGAGTCTGTCGGCCATGGCTACCCCCTCGGTCGGGTCGGCGGCACCGCCGCGGTGCCGTGTTGCCCGCCCTACCCGTTCCAGGCGTCCGCCTCACCTTCGCCACCGCACCAACGGCACGACGCGACCGTCCCGATGGGCCGCTCAGCCCCGGGACGGGCGACGGCCGCCGGCGTCCTCAGCCCCGGACCTCGGGAGCGCTCCGGGCGTCCGGGGTCTGTGGAGAGCTCTCCCAGGCCGCGTCGGGGACC
This sequence comes from Nocardiopsis codii, assembly GCF_036327455.1. Taxonomy (NCBI): domain Bacteria; kingdom Bacillati; phylum Actinomycetota; class Actinomycetes; order Streptosporangiales; family Nocardiopsidaceae; genus Nocardiopsis; species Nocardiopsis codii. The sequence goes on from NZ_JAUZMY010000005.1 coordinate 202,872, forward strand.
CGCTCGAGCAGGGCGACCATGGTCTCGGCCGACGCGCGGACCAGGTCGGCGTCCAGTTCCCGGTTGTTCCAGCACAGCAGGTGCTCGCCGTCGAACCGGAAGGGGACGGCCGCCGCCCCCGCCTCGGCCAGCCACCCCCGCACGTCCTCGTCGAGCACGGCGCGGGCGAAGCGGTCGTCGGAGGTGGCGACGTAGAAGAGGGAGTCGAACGCGGGCTCGCCCAGCCGCAGGTCGTGGACCCCCAGCGGGCTCAGCACGACGTGTCCCAGGGATTCCTCCCTCAACTCCAGGACGGGGCTTCCGGACCGGACGGGGATCGCCACGACGGTGTGGGTGTGGGTGGCGGTCCTGGTGTCACGCCCGTCGTGGTGCGAGGCGGAGTAGCGGTACTCGAAGGCGAGGACGCGGTGGCCGCGCAGCTCCGCGCACAGCACGTGCGTGGCCCTGGCGTTGGAGCGCACCTCCACGAAAGGGTCCCCGGAGAACCGGCCCACCAGCTCGGGACGTTCCCGGTCGTAACGCCAGCCCTCACGGTCGGCCCAGGCCGCCAGGGACCTGGCACGGCGGCGCTCGGCGGCCGACCCCGCGAACACCAGTGCGCAGACTCCGGCGACCACGGCACCCGTGACCACCAGAACCAGTAGGGCGACGTCCATGGGAACTCCTCATCCGAGTGCGGCTCTCCTACGGTGAGACGCCGCCCACCACCGGACCGGTTCCCGTTTTCCCGCTCAGTCCTTGTCCGCGGATCCACTGGTGCGCGGGCGTACCCGCACATGTGCGCGCTCACCCTGGGGACCGAACAGGCCCAGGTACTCCGCCGGTTCGGGACCGGGGTTGGCGAAGGCGTGCGGGAGGCGCGTGTCGAACTCGGCGACCTCCCCGGCCTGGAGCACCATGTCGTGGTCGCCCAGGACCAGGCGCAGACGACCGCTCAGGACGTACAGCCACTCGTAGCCCTCGTGGGTGCGCTGTTCGATCTCGGTGTGGCCGGTGGGCGGCGGATAGATCACCTTGAAGGCCTGGAGCCCGCCGGGCTTGCGGGTCAGCGGAACGAACGTGATCCCGTGCCGGACGAAGGAGCTGCGCCGCACGCGCGGATCCGCCGCGGTGTCCTCCCCCACCAGCTCGTCCAGGGGCACGCCGTGCGCGCGGGCCAGCGGGAGCAGGAGTTCCAGGGTCGGGCGCCGGCGCCCGACCTCCAGCCGCGAGAGGGTGCTCACCGAGATGCCGGTGGTGTCCGACAACTGGGCGAGGGTCGCGCCGCGTTCGCGGCGCAGCGCGCGGAGCCGGGGCCCGACCGCGGCCAGGGTCGGCGCGAGTTCGTCGTCCATGACCACAATCTGCCACACCACGGGTCCGGGCGGGCCCGCCCCGCCGACCGAGCGCGGGGGGGGCGGAACACCGTACGGCCAGGTGGAACACCGGCATGTGCGCGTGCTAGCGTCGTGCGGGTTCGCGACAGGCACACGGTGGGACAGGAGGTGGGGTTGATGACCGCGGTGACGACCGCCATCACGAGCGGTATCCGACACTCCTCCACGTCCCGGTCCCCGTTCTGACGGACACTCCGCACAGCCCGCCGTGAGCGCCACAGCCCACGCCGCGGCCGTCGTCGGACGGGACCTTCGAGCAAGGGTTTCTCACCGTGAACACGCACCACACCTGGAACACACGTGTCGAGACCGACACGGACATCGCCGCCGTCCGCGCCATCAACGCGGCCGCCTTCGACACCACCGACGAAGCCGACCTGGTCGACGCCCTGCGCGCCGACTCGTCCTGGATCGACGGGCTGTCCCTCGTCAGCACCACCCCCGACGGCACCCCCGTCGGGTACGCGCTGCTGACCCGCTGCCACGTCGGCGAGGTCCCCGCCCTGTGCCTGGCCCCCTGCGCCGTACTCCCCGAGTACCAGCGGACCGGCGCCGGGTCGGCGGCCGTCCGTGCGGTGCTGGAAGCCGCCCGGCACCGGGGAGAGCGCTTCGTCATCGTCCTCGGACACCCGTCCTACTACCCGAGGTTCGGCTTCACCCGCGCCTCCACGCACGGGATCGGGTTGAGCGTCGAGGTCCCGGACGAGGCGCTGATGGCCCTCTCCCTGGACGCCGACCACCCGCTGCCCGGCGGTACCGTCCGCTACGCGGCGCCGTTCGGCATCTGAGCGGACCGCGACCACCGCGCACCCGGACCTGACACCGGCCCCTGACCGGGTCGGAGGACCTTCGGGGAGCGGACCCGCTCCGCACGGGGGGGGGGGGGCCCCCCCCCCCCCCCCCCCCCCACGGCCCCGGTCGCGTTCAGGGGGTCAGGCGAACACCTTGCCCGGGTTGAAGATGCCCGCGGGGTCCAGCGCGTTCTTGACCGCGTGGTGCATCCGCACCACGTCCGGCCCCAGCTCGCGTGCGGCGCCCCGCATCTTCAGCATGCCCACACCGTGCTCGCCCGTGACCGTCCCTCCCAGGGCGATGGCCTCGTCCACGATCACCTCGAAGGCCTCCTTCGCGCGCTTCTTGGCGTCCTCGTCACCGGCCGGCACGATGAACAGCGGGTGCAGGTTGCCGTCACCCGCGTGGGCGATGTTGCCGATCCGGGTATCGAAGCGCTCGGCGGCGGCCTCGATCCTCGCCAGCATCGTCGGCAGCTCGGCCTTGGGCACGCACACGTCCTCGGTCAGCAGCGGACCGAGCCGCTCCAACGCCGGGTAGGCCAGGCGGCGGGCCTCGAAGAGCGCCTCGGCCTCCTCCTCGTCGGTGGAGCGCACCGCGTACACCGCGCCCTCCTCCCGGAAGCAGGCCAGGATGCGCTCGGCCTCCTCCTCGCCCGCCGCGCCGGGCTGGTCGCTGCGCGCCAGCAGCAGCACCTCGCCCTCGGCGGACAGCCCCATGTTCTTCCAGGCGTCGACCGCCTGGAGGCAGAACCGGTCGATGAGCTCCATCGCCGAGGGAACCACCCCCGACGCCGAGACCGACGCGACCGCGCGCCCGGCGTCGGTGAGGGAGTCGAAGTAGCCGACCACCGTGTGCTCGGTACCGGTGCGCAGCGGCCGCATCCGCAGCGTCACCTCGGTGACCAAGCCCAGGGTGCCCTCCGAACCGACCATCAGCCCGCACAGGTCGTACCCGGTCACGCCCTTGGCGGTGACGCGTCCCAGCCGCACGACCTCGCCCGAACCCATCACCGCCTCCATGCCCAGCACGTAGTCGCGGGTGACCCCGTACTTGACGCAGCACAGGCCGCCCGCGTTCGTGGCCACGTTGCCGCCGATGGTGGACCAGGGCGCGGAGGCGGGGTCCGGCGGGTACCACAGGCCGTCCTGGGCAACCCGTTCGCGCAGGTCGTTGTTGACGACACCGGGCTGCACCGTGGCGGTCTGCTGGACCGGGTCCACCGCCAGCACGCGGTTCATGCGCTCGAAGGAGACCACCACCCAACCGTCGACGGCGTTGGCCGCACCGGACAGCCCGGTGCCCGCGCCGCGCGCGACCACCGGGACGCCCAGTTCGGCGCAGAGGGAGACCGTGGCCGCCACGTCGGCGGTGTCGCGGGGGCGGACCACGGCGGCGGGCCGCCCGTAGGAGGCCCATTCCGCCTCGTCGTGGGAGTAGCCCTCCATGATCCCGGGGTCGGTGATGACCTGTTCCTCCCCGATCGCTGCCGTCAACCTCTCGGCGATCCCGGACATGGGCACACTCCTCACCACTGCGCGTCGCCGCCCGCTGCGCCGACGCTGCCAGCACCCTAGCGCTGCGCCTTCCTCGCAGGTCACTCGTCCCCCCGAATAACTGACCGAATGTTCTGCTGCCGCTCCTGCCCCCGCCCGGAACGCGCACAACACGACATATCACTGCGAAAGCACGCGACCCTCGTCGCGCGGTGTTAGCGTCGTGCCCACCGTCCGCGGAGGGAGCCCTCATGAAAACAGTGCTGGTCACCGGCGGCACCGGAACCCTCGGCCGCCCCGTCGTGGAACACCTGCGGCAGGCCGGACACAGCGTGCGCCCGCTGAGCCGCCACCCCGACCCGGGGGACCCCGACGCCGTCGCCGTGGACCTGCGCACCGGCGCCGGGCTCGGCCGGGCCCTGGAGGGAGTGGACGCGGTGGTGCACTGCGCCACCACCCCCACCGGCGGTGACGTCGAGTCCGCCACCCACCTCCTCCGCGAGGTGCGCGCCTCGGGTGCGGCGAACCTGGTCTACGTCTCGATCGTCGGCGTCGACCGCGTGCCGCTCGGCTACTACAAGGACAAGCTCCTCATCGAACAGGCCCTGGAAGGCTCCGGCCTGGGCTGGACGGTGCTGCGCGCCACCCAGTTCCACTCCCTGGTCCGGCGGATCTGCGCCGGCGCCGCCCGCTCGCCGCTCATGCCGTTCCCCGACCTGGACGTGCAGCCGATCGACAGCGCCGAGGTCGCCTCCCGCCTGGCTCTCCTGGCTGGGGCCGACCCGGCGGGGCGGGTCCCCGACATGGGCGGCCCGCGCGTGGAGTCCTTCCGGGACCTGGCCCGTACCTACCTGGACTCACAGGGTCTGCGGCGGCGGCTCGTGCCGGTGCTCCTGCCCGGACGGGCCTTCGCGGCCTACCGCGCCGGCGGGCACCTGGCGCCCGGGCGCAGGGTCGGCCGGGTGACCTTCGCCGAGTACCTGACCCGCTGACGCAGGGCCCGCCGCAGGTCGCGAGCCCGTACGCCGGAACGGTGTCTGAGACAGGGGCTCCGCGCCCCAGAAATAAACAATCTGTTGAAAACTTAATATTGACAACTGTTCGTTGGTGACCCATGCTGGAGGCATGACCGAGGAACGACGCGACGACGCCTTCACCCAGCCCGACCCGCGCAACGCCCAGCGCCTGCGCACCCACCAGGCGCTCCTGCGCATCACCGAACGCCACGCGACCGGCGAACACCGAGTGCGCTGGGACGAGTCGCGCATGCCCATGCAGCCCTTCGACGCCCTGCGACGGGTCGCCGACCTCGCCGCGGGCAGTGCTCTGCCCGGCGACGGGGAGCCCCCCGTCGACCAGGACGACCTCACCGCGGCCCTGACCCTGGTGCCCTGGGCACGCGCGGAGTTCGACCAGCTGGAGGCGGGCCTGCTCCAGATGTCCAAGGGCCGGGGCATGACCTGGCAGGAGATCGCCTTCGGGCTGGGTCTGGGCTCCGCCCAGGCAGCCAGGCAACGCCACGAACGGCTCACCCGGCGCACCGACTCCTGACACCGCCCGTACCCGTCCGGCCCGGCCGCGCCGGAGCAGGGCGGGTCCCGGGGGCCGGCTCTCGCACACCGCCGGACCCCGGAACGCGTCAGCCCGCCACCGGATAGTTGGAACGCACCACACCGTGCGGGTCGCGCTCGCGCTTGATCCTGCGCAGGCGCTGCAACGCCCCGGGGCCGAACGCGTCCCTCACCGACTCACCCGGGGCCAGCGCCGTCAGGGGCTTGCGCCCGCTGACGTTCGCGCCCAGGCCCGCCACCAGCCGGTCCAGCCGCTCACGGATCTCCGCTCCCGCCTGCGGGGAGAACGGCACACCCAGCGCGTACAGGTAGAACGGCTCCTCCAACGCACCGAACGGGGTACCGGACTCCCCCGCCAGCGCACCGCCCAGGTGCCGCACCTGCACCCCCAGCAACGGCGCGAGCGGCTCCGCCAGCAGAGCCCGCACCGCGTCCCCGCCCAGACCGGTCAACAGTTCCGCCCGCGACATCCCCGGCGAGGGGTCCGTGGGCTCGGCGGTGATCGACCCCAACGCCGTCAACGCCAGCACCCCGCGGCCGTCCCGCAGCGGTGCGCCCACCGCCTCCAACGGACGCAGCAGCTCGCGCGCCGCCTCCTCACCACCCAGGAACGTGACGTCCACCGACACCGTCGGCTCCAGCCCCGGGATGTGCTGGTTCGCCCACACCGTCAACTCCTCCGGGGCCCCGGCCGTGACCTCGGAAAACACCTCCAGCACCCGCGACGCCTCCGAGGCGGCCCACACCACCCGCCCCCCCGTACAGCTCCGGAGCCGGGTACAGGTCGAACTCCATCGCGGTCACCACGGCGAAGTCCCCGCCACCACCGCGCAGCGCCCAGAACAGGTCCGGGTCGGAGACCGCGTCCACCCGGGCCCGCTCACCCTCGGCGTCGACCACCTCGAACGCCCTCACGCTGTCGGCCGCCCACCCGTGACGGCGCCCGAACCAGCTCAGACCACCGCCCAGCGTGTACCCGGTCACCCCCACCACGGGAGAGCTGCCCGGCAACCCGGTCAGGCCGTGCGCGGCCGCCGCCTCCTGCACACGGCCCCAGGACACGCCCGCTCCCACACGTGCGATGCGCCGGACCGGGTCCACCTCCACCCCGTCCAGGGCGCCGGTGCGCAGCAGCACCACTCCCTCCACCGCACCCGAGGCGCCGTGCCCGGTGGGCTGCACCGCCACCGTCAGCCCGGACCGGCGGGCGTGGCGGACCAGCGCGGACACGTCGTCCGCGTCGGCGGCCTCCACCACCGCCGCCACCGGCTGATCCACCGCCAGGTTCCAGGCACGGGAGGCTCCGTCGAAGCCCTCCTCGCCCGCGACCAGCACACGGCCCCGCAGCATCCCACGCAGATCGTCCAGGTCACTCATGCGTCATCCTCCGTCGAGATCGGTCACATCGGCTGACTCGGAAACGTCAACCCCGTGAAGCGTCGACCCCACGACGAACCAGCACGGAAGAATGTGACCGGTGAACACCGCAGAATCCCTCGCCGCCCGTTTCCAGGAACACCGCGGACTGCTGTACTCCATCGCCCACCGCATGCTCGGCTCCGGCGCCGAGGCCGAGGACGCCGTTCAGGAGACCTGGCTGAAGCTGAGCCGCGCGGACGCCCAGGCGATCGACAACCTCGCCGCCTGGCTGACCACGGTCACCGGGCGGGTGTGCCTGGACCTGCTCAGATCACGCTCCTCCCGCCGCGAGGACCCCGTCGGCGAGGACCTGCCAGAGCCGGCCACCACGGCCGAACCCGCCCTGGACGCCGACCCCGAGCACCAGGCGGTGCTCTCCGACGCGGTCGGCGCGGCCCTCACGGTGGTCCTGGACACCCTCTCCCCCGCCGAGCGGCTGGCGTTCGTCCTCCACGACATGTTCGCCCTGCCCTTCGAGGAGATCGCCCCCATCGTGGAGCGCAGTCCGGCAGCCACCCGGCAGCTGGCCAGCCGGGCCCGGCGGCGGGTCCGTGGGGGCGGCGCCGACGGACAGGCCGACCTGGCACGCCGACGCGCGGTGGTGGCGGCGTTCCTCGCGGCGGCCCGCGAAGGGGACTTCGCGGCACTGATGACGATCCTGGCCCCCGACGTGCTGGTCCGCTCCGACGCGGCCGCCCGACTCGCCGGGGTCCCCGCCGAGACCCGCAGCGCACAGGCCGTGGCCTCCCAGGCCATCACCTTCGCTCAGCTCGCCGAACGGGCCCACCCGGTCCTGGTCGACGGTGTCCCCGGGTTCGTCTCCCTCAAGGACGACCGCCCCTACGCCGCACTGGCGTTCACGGTACGGGAGGACCGCATCACCGGGTTCGACGTGTTCTACGACCCCGACCTGCTGGCAGAGCTCGCCTGAACCGGCGGGCGTGGGCGGGCGCCCGGTGCGGGGTCCGGGGGCGAGGAGGATTACTGCGGAATTCAGCGGTAGACCCTCCTCCATCCCCGTTCTGACCGGAAGCGGAGAGATGCGAGTACCGGCCTGACCACAACAGGACAAATCAGAATGAAACCCTGACAAACGGATACGGGTTCCCGAAGTGACCACCGGCGAGCATCAATCCCCCAACAAGGAGCCCCTGGTGATCGAAGCCGTGTTCCACACACGGGACATCCCCCCGGCAGAGCGACTCGGGTACTGGCAGGAGTGCGTGGCCAGGACGCACGCCCCACTGGTGCTCAGCAGCGACGAACCCGACACGTTCCAGGCCTACCAGAAGCTCCTGGACCTGGACGGGGTCCTGCTCTGGCCCAGCATCTTCCGACCCGTGGTCTTCACCAGAACACGACCCCTCATCCGGGGCTCGGACCCGGAGAATCTTCACCTGACCCTGATCTTCCGCGGACGGTTGGAAGGCGATTTCGGCCGCACGTCGATCGACGTCGGAACCAACGAGATCAGCGTCATCGACTCGTCCACACCTTTCTCCATACGCGCGTGCCGCGGACACGTGGAACAGCACGGGATCGGACTGGAGATCCCCAAGTCCCGGCTACCGCTCCCCTCGAAGTCGGTGGACCGGATCGCTGGAGCGAAGTTCTCCGCCTCCTCCGGATACGGGGCACTGACCAAGAACTTCCTGCGCACTCTGGTGAACGACCCGGCGAACCACGGTCCCAGAGATACCGACCGCCTCTCCACGGTCCTGTGCGACCTGCTCTCCGGGATGTTCGCCCAGGCGCTGGAGGCCGAGAACCTGCTGCCACCGGAGTCGCGAAGACAGACTCTCCTGCTGAGGATCAAGCGCTTCATCAACGAACAGCTGAGCGATCCGGAGCTGAACCCCGTCACGGTGGCCACCGCCCACCACATCTCGGTCCGGTACCTGCACCGGATCTTCCAGGAGCAAGGCGACACCGTTTCCGCGTGGATACGCAAGCGCCGACTGGCCCATGCCCGCCACGACCTGGGCGAAGAAAACCTGGCGCACGTTCCCGTCTACCTGATCGCGCAGAGGTGGGGGTTCTCCAGCGCCGCGGTGTTCAGCCGAGCGTTCCGCGATGCCTACGGCGTCCCTCCCAAGGACGTGCGTCCAGGACGCGCTGACGGGTGAACCCGCGCACCTGACAGGGATGCCGCTGATGCATTCCTTGACCTGGCGCACGGTTTCTTGACCTTCATCGACATGGCCTCTGGACATGCTCAGCGTCGGCGGGGACCGCCGTTCTCATCCCGGAAGGGTGCTCATGCGCTGGTTCATCTCTCCCCCCTCGCAACCGCCTTCACCGCTGGACTCCTAATGAACAGACTCTCAAAGATCGGCGTGCTTGTTGCTGCACTGTCCATCCCCCTGACCCTCATGGGAGCGCCCGCCGCGAGTGCGGCGACCACCGCACCCGACCGGGTGTCCAGCGTCGCCGCGAACCAGGTGGAAGCCGCGGCCACGTTGACCGCGACCCGGTGGTACACGCAAGGGATCGGTCGCTACGTCACAGTCCGCAACACCTAATCCAGCGCCAGGTGCTTCCGCGTGGACGTCCCGTACAGCGCCGACCCCACGTTCAGGATCGCTGGCAATACGACCCAGAGCTTCTCCTGCGGGGGAACCGCCTACTTCAGTGGCCGGGGCATCTATCAGGACTCCTGCTGAGAGTGACATGGGGCCGGTGCGGCAGGATCCAGGTGTAGCGCCCTGACCTGACCCGCCCCCGCAACGGTCAGACTCCACCGAAAGTAACGGCGAGATCACGACAGCCCTCGTGCGACGGTGCGTTGCGCGGGAGCTACGTCGACCTGCACCCGGCTGTGGAGGTCGACACCGAGGCCACCGGTCGGGTTTAGGGCCAGGGAGGCTAACCGCGCTGCTCATCGGCGGTAGACCTGGACCTTCCCGACGTTGTCGCCCAGCGTGGTGCCCAGAAAAGCGACGGGCAGGGGGAAGGTCCGGGAGTAGGTTCCGGCCCGGTTGAAGAAGGTGGCGGTGTTACACGCCGACGTGCCGCCCGCCGAGGACACGCGGGTGCCCCAGTACGAGCCGAGCTGGATCTCGTAGCCGGCGGTGTCGCACGGGCCAGCGTTTCCGGAGATGCTGGTGGAATCTCCGCTGTAGTTGGGGTGCTCGCGCGGACGCCGGAAGGAACTCGCTTTACCTCAACCACACCTGTTGGCCCTTCGGAAGAGCTGGGCTCAGGCGTTGACAAGACGGGGCCTCCAGTTCGAGGAGGCGACTGTGGGCGTACCGAGGTCTTTCGGTGACGCGCCGCACTCAACGTAGAGGGAACGAGGCCACTTTCGTAACCCTCTGTCCTCTTGTGGACAGGAAGCGTCACTTCGAGTCACCATTTCCCCATGGGTCCCATATTCGCTTGCGCCCCCGCCGAGTCCCGGGGATGTCGGTGAGGCCGCGGCACGCCCCGCCGCTCCCAGCATCCTGAGCACACCGCTCGGGCGCGCGTCGGGGGTTGAGGAACAACGGAACGCAAGCCCTCGCCAGCGCCGGATCCTGTTCCGATACTCCTCAACCCCCGGGCCGGAAAATCCTTGGACGGGCCCGCGACTTCCTGGCACCGTCGGTAACCATGACGACTTCGGAGCTTTTGACCGCCGCGAACGTGGAACTCATGCAGGGCCTGGCGCAGCGCATCACCGCCACCCGCCCGGAGTTGGTGAACAGCGACGCCTCGTTCGGCGGGCTGGCCTGGAACTGGGGCCGGGCGCACACCGCCCAAGGCTCCGCGTGGCGCCGTCGCCTGTGGTTCTCCTCCGGGGAGCTGGTGGCGTGGGGATGGGCCCAACTGCCGCGCAGCGTCCGGGTCAGTGACGGGTCGGTCAAAGAGGTCACCGGCGCCTACCTGGCCTATCAGGTCCACCCCGACCACGCCGGGCTGGTGGACGAGGTGATCGACTGGTACGACGCCACCGCGCCGGGCCTGGAACGCACCGTGCTGCCGGGCGCCGAGGACGGGTTCGCCCTGGAGCGGTGGGCGGCGCACGGGTACGCGCCCGACCCGTCCGGTCAGGGGGACACTGGGTCCTGGACCCAGCTCAACCAGCGCGACCTCGCCGACCTGGAGTCTGCGGTGTTGCCGGCCGGGTACGGGTTCCGCACCGCCGACGAGGCCGGGCCCGACGCCGCGGTCCAGGCCCATCTGGATGCCTGGGGTCCCCGGGCGTACTCGGTCGAGGCCTACCGGGACCTTCGGGAGACGAGGGGGTACCGCGGCGACCTGCACGTGCTGGTGCAGGCACCGGACGGGACGATGGCGTCCTCGGCGATCATGTGGTTCGACCAGGCGAACCGGACCGTGGAGTTCGAGCCGGTCGGGACGCACCCCGGCCACCGGCGCCTGGGGCTGGGGCGGGCGATGCTCCTGCGCGGGATGCTCCTGGCACGGGAGGCGGGGGCCGTGCACGCGACGGCCGCCTGCCTGGGAGCGCCCGGCCACCCGAAGGCCCGCGGGCTGTACTACGCCGTCGGGTTCCGCAAGCTGTGCCAGGACGTCCCCCTTCTCAAGGGGGCCCGGTAGGTCTGGCGGAAAATCCAACGGGAAGGGTTCGGCCGGCCCTCTGGCCGCACTGGTAAGAGGCTCGGTGCTCCCGAACGCCCGGCGAGCCGCAAGGTAGCCGGGGCGAGGAGGATTGCTCCAGGATTTAGCGGCAGACCCCCGCCGTAGGTCACGGCCAGATCACGACAGCCCCCGCGCAACGCACCGTTGCCCGGGGGCTTCCCCTGGGGCGGACCAAGTACGCCCGAAAGGGGCAACGGCATGACGTTCCCTCAGGTCAGAAGGTGGACCAATCCAGCCGTGCGGAGTGGTCGAGCGAGCCCGCGTGGTTCGCCCCCTACCAGCTCAAGCTCGCCGCACGCGCCCGTGAACTGGTCGAGGAAGGCACGTCGATCGAGTCCGCGTGCAGGATCATCATCCTCGAGGGTCAGCTCGAGGAGGCCCAGCGCATCAACGAGGAACTCCGCGCCACCGAGAAGCACACGTAGCCCCTGGGGAGAGAATCGCCCGACAGGCCCCGCGACCACCGCCGCGTCACTGGGGTGGGCTCTGTTCCCCGGGCCGGTGGTGCTCGGCGCGGGGTGCGCGCTGGTGTCCGCCCCCGCGGGGCGGCTGCTGCGCGAGGCCGCCCCCGACGGTGGTCTGGCCGGGGTCTTCGCTGCCCAGCCGGTGTTCACTCACCGCGCATGGCTTCCTGGGTGGCCTTGACCATGCCGTCCAGGGTCTGGCGTGCGCGGGCCAGTTCCTCCGCTTGGGTGTCGATGCGTTCGAGTTCGGCGATGAGCCGGCGCAGGACCTGCGGAGGGCAGCGCTCCCCGTTGGTCTTGATGTGTGGCAGGAGCGCGGCGATGGTCGTGCTGTTCATCCCGACGGCGAAGAACTGCCGGATCAACACCACACGGCTCACGGCGTCCTCGCCGTAGTGGCGTTGCCCGCTGGAGCTGCGTTCGCTGTAGAGCATGCCCTGCTTCTCGTAGTAGCGCAGGGAACGCACGCTGGCTCCGGTCTGCTCGGCCAGTTCCCCGATCCGCACGGGTGGTCTCCGTCCCGATTTGCCCCTGACACCGATGTCAGGTCCTAGTATAGCGGCGCGACCACCAGGAACCACGTGGTCCAGCGTTGCGCGGTGCGCACGTGAGCCGACTCCGCTTGGAAGGAACCGTTGTGCCCGACAGTCCCCGCTCCTTCACCGACATCGTGCGCTCCCGGCGCTCGGTCCGGGGCTTCCTCCCCGACCCGGTGCCCGCGGCCGACATCCGTGCGGTGCTGGAAGACGCTCAGAGGGCGCCCTCCAACTGCAACACCCAGCCCTGGCAGGTGCACGTCGTCTCGGGCGCGCACCGCGACGCCCTGAGCGCCGCACTGCTGCAAGCGGACAGGGACGGCCGCTTCTCCTCCGACTTCAGCTTCGACTACGCCGACTTCGGCGACGGCCTCTACCTCCAACGCGCCCAGAAGCAGGGAGCGGCCTACTACCAGTCCCTGGGCGTGGAGCGCTCCGACACACAAGGACGCCACGCCGCCGCGCTGCGCAACCTGGAGTTCTTCGGCGCCCCCCACGTCGCACTGCTGTTCCTGCCCCAGTTCGGCGACGGAGTGCGCGTGGCCGGCGACATGGGCATGTACGCGCAGACCTTCCTGCTCGCGCTGGAGGCACGCGGCCTGGCGGGCATCCCGCAGACCATGCTGGGCTCCTATGCCGACGTCGTGCGCGGGTCCTTGGACATCAAGTCGGACATGAAGCTGTTGTTCGGCATCTCTTTCGGCTTGGCCGACCCCCAGGGGCCGGCGAGCGCCTACCGCATGGGCCGGGCGCCGTTGGCCGAGAGCGTCGTGCTGCACGGCACGCCCGGCGTCCTGGACGGAGCGCACTAGGGACGAACGAAAGGTCCTCACGGACGACCGGCCCCGCGCAGGCGCCTGTTCCCGTTGCGGTCAGGTGTGTCGCTGGCGTCCACCGGCTGGGTGTCGGCGTAAGAACAGTGCCGGGGCCGCCCAACTCCGCTTTACAGCACCCACCACTACGAAGGAGATCCACCGTGAAGATCGGCATCGTGGGCGTCGGGCACATCGGCAAGACCCTGGCCCAGCGGTTGAGCTCGGCAGGGCATGACGTGAAGGTAGCCAACTCGCGCGGCCCGCACACGATCGAGGCCGACGTGCTGGCCTCGGGTGCGCGAGCGGTCCCAGTCGGCGAAGCCGTGGTTGACGTGGACGTCGTGATCCTGTCGATCCCCATGAACCGCCTTGCGCAGATCGCGCCGCTGATCGCCGGGGTGCCTGCTGAGACGGTCGTCATCGACACGTCGAACTACTATCCGATGCGCGACGACAGGATCACGGCCATCGAGGCCGGTCAGGTCGAAAGCCTGTGGGTGACCGAACAGCTGGGTCGGCCCGTGGTCAAGGCATGGAACGCGATCGGTTCCGACTCCTTGGCGAACAAGGGTGAGCCTGCGGGAAGTCCGGGGCGCATCGCCATCCCGGTCGCCGCCGACAGCGATAGGGAGCGCGGTGTGGGGATGGCGCTTGTCGAGGACACCGGGTTCGACGCATTCGATGCCGGAACGCTCGCGCAGTCATGGCGGCAGCAGCCGGGTGCGCCCTGCTACTGCACCGACCTCACCCGCCGCGAGATGCCGGCCGCGCTGGAGGCGGCCGATGCGGCGCGCCTGCCGAAACGGCGGGACCTGGCGGTCGCCGCGATCCAGGAAAGGGTCGGGGACGCCGCGACCAATCCCGACGCGGAATACGGTGTCCGCCTGAGTCGGGCCCTGTACATGTGAGGCCCGGGAGTGGAACCGTGGCTCCGGGAGGTTCGGACCTTCCTGCACGGCCGCCACCGGCGTCCTTGCCGGAGTGCTCCGGGCAGGCCCCAGGTCTCCGCCGGTTCTGCGGCGGGAGGGGGTCGAGACTGGCAGAAGTCGTTGATCGAGTGATCGGTATTCTTCGAAGCTTCCACCGCTTTTGTCACTGTGTGCGGTTGCTTGGGGCGTAGCGGTTCCAGATCCCTCCCGCTGGCTCACCGGTGGGCGGCGAGTCTCTCCAGGGGCGGGAGCACCTCTGCCCTCGTCGCGTGGGCGCTGTTACCGTCGAAGCAACGACGTACCTGATCCCCAGGGGAGTGCGCGCTGTTCGACGGGCTCGATTCCCGGAGGTAGGCATGTTCTCGATCAACGCTCCAGGTCAGTCCACGGCACTATGGGACATGGTCGACGGCCCGATGCCGCGCGGGCTGCTGGGCGTCGGCGACCCCGATATACATGTGATCGACGGCGTCCCGACGATGTACCTGGGCGGCTTCTCCACGACGTTTCGCAACCGTCTGCACCGTGCGCGTCTGGCCCCCGGTCAGGCCCTGGACAGCGGACGGTGGGTGTTCGACACCGACTCACGCGGCCGGGTGAGGCCACTGGTCGCGGATCCTCCCCGTGACGGATGGGATCGCGCGGGGATGCACACGCCCTCGTTCGTGCCCGGTGTCGACGGCCACCCGCCGCGCCTCTACTACACCGGGCGCGCCTCGCTCCGGCAATACGGGACCCGAAGCAGCTACGCGATCGGGGTCCTGGAGTACCGCGGGGGACGGTGGGAGCGCCGTGCGGAGCCCGTCCTGTGCGGCAGCGCGCCCCGCATGAGCGTTCTGGAACCTCTCGTGGTCCATGACCGGGGTCGCTATCTGATGTGGTTTCAGGCGAACCCGAACGAGATCGGACCGGGCGAGCTGCCCGACTACGAACTCCGGGTCGCCGAGAGCACCGACGGGATTTCATGGTCGCCGCCGAAGGTCTTCGCGGGGCCCGAGGAGGGGTTCTTCGACAACGCCGTCCACCGCGTGGGCGACCGGTGGGTCATGGTGCTGGCCCGGGGATCGAATCTGCACAACACACCGCACTTTCCCGACCAAGGCCTGTGGGGCATCACGGCCGCCGAACTCGTCCCGGACCGGTCGGGGTGGACGGCCCCGGTACGGGTGCTGGACACCGATCGCGCGGATACGCCGCAGTGGATGGCGCGCGGTGTGTACGGGCCCGCGCTGCACGCGCTGGAGGGCGCCGGAGAGGCGGTGCTGATGTACACCGCCGTCAGGGACGCCCCGAAGTGGGCCGCGTTCAACGTGCACCGTCTGCTACGGGGTAAGCGCCCAGTCGTGCCTTCCCCCTTCTATCTCGCGGTAGGGCAGTCGCGGCTGACGGTCCTGCCCGGCAGCACGGGCGGGAACGAGGGTTGAGACTGTCAGGGGCCGTTGATCGAGTGATCTGCCTCCTCCGTGGCTTCGTCCACCGTGATCACTGTGTGTGGTTGCTGGGGGCGTAGTGGTTCCAGGTCGCGCCCGCTCGACGGCGGCCCCGCCCCACCCCTCACCGCCCGGGGCGCGTCCCCCTCAGACCGGTACGAGGGGGACGTGCGCCCCCTCGGGCGCGCTCACCTCGACGGGCATACCCGGAGTGACGGTGCCTCCCTCCACGACGACGCCCATCACCCCGGCCCGGCGCACGATCGTCCCGTTCCCGTCGCGGTGGACCAGCTGCTTGAGCAGTCCGCCGGCGAAGCCGTCGATCTGGAGGCACGGGTTGCGCAACCCGGTGATCTCCACGCGGGTGCCGCCACCGATGCGCAGGACCGTCCCGGTCGACAGGGCGAGCAGGTCGAGCCCGCGCGTGGTGACGTTCTCCCCCAACTGCCCGGGGGCCACGGCGAACCCCGCACCGGCCAGCTCGTCCAGCAGTTCGGCGTGGATCAGGTGAACCTGGCGCAGGTTGGGCCGGGTGGGGTCGACCGCCACCCGCGAGCGGTGCTTGACGGTGGTGCCCATGTGGGCGTCGCCCTCCACTCCCAGACCGGTCAGGAGCCGGATACCGGGCAGGACGTCCTTGCTGAAAGTGTGCGTGGGGCTGCTGCTCACCGATTCCACGACCGGGCCCATGGGCGCCGTCCTCTCGCTCTGCGGCTACGGCCCCACAGCCTAGCCATCGCGGTCCCGGACTTCCCACCGCACGGCGCAGCAGGGGCCCTGGGACACCGGGCCCGCTACCCGGGCACCGCCCGCAGCGATCCGGGCCCGCGCAGGGTGAGACGGTCCAGGGCCGCGGACGTCTCCTCGTCGCAGGGAAGGTAGACCACCAGGCGCTGGCCCTCGGCGTCCAGGCTCTCGTAGGACAACCGCAGCTCACCCGTGTCCGGGTGCACCAGGCGTTCGACACCGGTGCGCCGCGGCGCGACCAGCGGTGCAGCCAACCGGTCCGTGAAGGGTGACCCTCCCACGACCTCCAACTCCTCCACCAGGTGCGCCAGGAAGGGGTCGTCGAGCGCGCTCTCCGCCCTGAGCTCCGCGATCCGGTCGTCGGCGACACGGTCCCAGTCCGGGTACACCTGCCGGGCCCGGTCGTCGGCGAACACGAACCACAACCGGTTCACCGGCTCACAGCTCTCGTCCAACAGGCCGACGGGTCCGGCCAGGCGCGCGTACGCGGTCGTGTACGCGAGCGTCTCGCCGACCCGGTTGAACAGCACCGCCGGCGTGGGCTCCAACCGCTCCAGCAGCGACACCATCGTGGGCCGCACCTCGCGCTCGGGCGGCTGTTGCGGACACAGCGCCCCCACACCGGAGGCCGCCTTGGACAGGTTGCGCAACTGGACGCGCTCGCCCACCGACAGGCGCAGCGCGTCGGCCAACGCCACCAGCACCTGCGGCGACGGGTTGCGGTCGCGCCCCTGCTCCAACCGGGTCAGGTAGTCCACGCTCACACCCGAGACCGTGGCCAGCTCCGCCCGGCGCAGACCGGGGGTGCGCCGTCGCGGCCCCACCGGCAACCCCACCCGCTCCGGCGCCAGAGCCTCCCGGCGGTCGCGCAGGAACTCCCCCAGTCCGTTGTCGCTCATGCGCCGAGTCTACGGTCGGGCGGCGTCCGTATCCTGGCCCCGCCGGGGCCAGCCTCACCACGGCCTTCCTGTGTCCGCGGAGGCTCACCACACTGGTCCCATGACCTTCACATCCGACGAGCCCCCCTCCCTGGACGGCCGACGCACGGCACGCCCGGCCACTGGGGGCACGGGCGGGCGACCGCACCCGGTGGCCGTCTCCGTCGACACCGAGAACCACACCATCACGGCTAGGGGTGCGGCCTGATGCGCTACCGCCTCCTGGGCCCCTCCGGCCTGCGCGTGTCCCAGCTGTTCCTCGGCGCGATGACCTTCTCCGGACCCGACGAGGCCCGCCGCATGGTCGACCTCTACCAGGACGCCGGCGGCAACGTCATCGACACCGCCTCCGCCTACGGCGACAGCGAGGAGGTCGTCGGCGAACTCCTCCAGGCACGCCGCGACCGGTTCGTACTCGCCACCAAGTACGCCCTGCCCAGGGACCCCACCGACCCCAACACGGGCGGCAGCCACCGCAAGAACCTCGCCCTGTCCCTCGACAGGAGCCTGCGAAGGCTGCGCACCGACTACGTCGACCTGCTGTGGGTCCACACCTGGGACGAGTACACCCCGGTCGAGGAGACCATGCGGGCCCTGGACGACGCGGTACGCGCGGGGAAGGTCCTCTACGTGGGCGCCTCCAACCTTCCGGCGTGGCTCGTCTCCCAGGCCAACACCCTGGCCCTGTGGAGGGACTGGTCACCGTTCGTGGGCGTGCAGGTTCCCTACAGCCTCCTGCGGCGCGACGTCGAACGCGAACTGCTCCCCATGTCCGAAGCCCTGGGCCTGAGCGCCGCCACCTACGGCGGCCTGGCCGCCGGGGTGCTCTCGGGCCGGTTCACCGGCCCCGGCGCGTCCGGGTCCAGCCACCGGGTCGACGCCGCCGCCCTCACCCCGCGCGAGCACGGGGCGGCACGCGCCGTGCTGGAGGTGGCCGAGGAGGTGGGGGCGAGCCCGTCCCAGGTCGCGATCGCCTGGACCCTGGCCCACTCGCGCTCGGTCCACCCGATCATCGGCGCGGGCACCGCCGTTCAACTCGCCGACAACCTGGGCGCCGTCGGGGTGGACCTTCCCGAGGATGCGGTTCGGCGCCTGGACGCCGTGGCCGACCTCGACCTCGGCTACCCGGCCGACGTCAACGCGGGGTCGCGGTCGTGGCTGAACGGCGACCGCGAGGTCCTCCCGCCGACCAGGGGCGGGATGTCCGGCTCCTAGGCCGACCGCGTCGGGAGTTCTCCGGAACACCCGCGCGCAGGGCGTCGGGGGCGGTGTGCGAGGACCGTCCCCGCGACCGGACTCCCCTCCCGGCGCCCCTGAGGGGAACACGCGTGGCCCGGGAAGGCCGAGGACGCCACGGCGGCGTCACGCCGGCCCGCCCTCCTTCGCCGCCGCGCCAAACGGTCACATTCCATCCTTTTCCCACACTGTTTCATTTCACCGATAATGTTCATATGAAAGCCGATTTGTTCGCGAGCCGGCATCTTCGGAAGAACACCGAACGGGCCGGACGGGCGGACTTTCGGCGAGCAACCAACGCGACGGTGAACTCTCCCTTCGGGGCCCTGATCCGCACCGCCCAGACCGACCACAGGGGACTTCCGGCGAAGCCGGAAAAGGAGCCCCGGCCCGCCCCAACCAGAATCACCGCCCCGCCGGGAAACCCGGGACGGACCTGCGGGGCCGGGCCCACCCGGGAAGTCACAGGGTCCGCGCCGCACCCCCGCTTCGGGGGCTCCGCGCCCACACTCGGGAAACACACCGAAAAACCTTACTTTTCCCTCCCGTCGCACACCCCTTTCAACGACCACACCGCCGGACGCAAGGAAAGGGAACGGGAATTACATAACCTTCTCCGGTTTTCCCCGTCATGCGGCGGGGATACATGCCCATGGCAGTTGTCCCCGCAACCCCCGACGAGCCGCACAACGACACCGTCCATTCCAGGACGTTCGTGGACGAGAACTCCCGGCGACGACGACACGGTCGCCGCCGCGCGAGATGCGAACAGACCTCCGGGACAGCCCACCCCCCGGGCGCGGTCCCTCCCCCCCCACGGCCAGCAGAGAGGCGGGCACACCATGACGGAAGCACGAACGGACACCCCGGTCCGAGGGAGCACACCCCCGGAATCCGGGGACCGATCCACCCTGACCCTCGCCCAAGTCCTGGAACATCCGGCGCTGGGCCCCCACGACCGGATGCCCACGCGGTACCGCGGTCCACGACGGGTCGGCGGCGACGGATGGACGGGGTTCGCGACCAGGCTCGAGCGCGGGGAGGAACTCTCCCTCATCCGCGGCCTCACCGCCGCCAACCGCCGCGTGCTCGACGTCGGCGGCGGCATCGGGGAGCTGGCGCGCACCGTCGCTGCGCGGATCGGCCACTGCACCACGATCGAGCCGCACGCCCAACTGGTGGAGTCGATGCAGGGCGGGACCACCAGCGACGCGGTGAGCGTCTTCGCCGGAACCGCCGAGGACCTCCCCTTCCCCGACAACTCCTTCGACGCCGTCTACGGCGCGTGGGTCCTCCCCTTCGTCGACGACCTCGACAAGGCCGTCACCGAGATGGTCCGGGTCTGCGACCCGAACCATCCGGAGTCGAAGATCGTCCTGATCAACGGCGGCGCGGGCAGCGAGGTCCTGAAACTGTTCAACGAGGTCTGCGCACCGGTCTCCGGGGACCCCTACGACCACCACGGCTATCTGCTGGCGACGGCCGCGCGACTCCTCGCCGAACACGGCTTCGACGCCTTCTCCCTGCACCGCACCGAGGCGTCGGTGCGCTTCGACGAGGAGAGCCGGGCCGAGCGGGCCGCGACGGCGGCGGCCGTGCTGACCGGCTTCTGGTACGAAACCCACCCCAAGGCCGAGGACGTCAGGTCCGCCCTGGAGGCGGCCCTGGACCACCACTTCTCCGCCCGCCCCCACGCGATCGGCGACCAGGCCGCGATCCTGGTCGCACGCCCCGGCAGCTGACCCCCACAGGGCGGAGGCGCCACCGGCGCCTCCGCCCCCGGCCGGCCCCCGGGGTGCACCACCGGGCCCAGTTGCCCCGTTCAGTTCCCCCGATCACGAGGACGACGATGCTGGACACGCGGACACGGCACGGTGGGATCGTCAACAGGACCGAACTGCTCACGAGACTGCTGTCGGCCAGCCGCCACAGCCGACGCACCGGACTCACCTGTCACGTCGTGACGGGCGAACCCAAAGTGGGCCGGACCAGCCTGCTCGCCTCGGTCTGCCGCCCCTCGCGGGCCCACGCCGGCCGCGCAGCCCACATCGCGTGCTCCCGACACGCCAACCGGCTGGTCGCGGCACTCTCGGACACCCTGCTCCACCTGTCCGTCGTCCACCGCCCGACCGAGACGGCAGAGGTGGAACGCGCCGCCGCACGACTGCGCGCCGGCGTCCGCCCGGGGAGCACACGCTCCCGGGAGTCGACCGAGGACGGCGGACCGGCCGGCCTCCAGGACCTGATGGAGGCGCTGACCCGCGACGCACCCCTGGTGATCACGCTGGACGACGTCGACCAGGCGGGCCCCGCCTCGCTCCTCCGCCTGCGGAGCGTCCTGCGCGACGTCGCGCACCTGCCGATCACGCTCGTCGCCTCGACCAGGAGCGGCGAACCACCCGTGGCCCCGGCCGAACTCGCCGATCTGCTGGTCGGCGCCCACCCCCTCACCCTCTCCGGCCTGTCGGCCCGGGAGACCGGCGCGCTGGTGCACGAGAGGCTGGGGCGCCGGTTCGACGCCGACCTCGTCGCGACATGCCACCGCATCACCGCCGGCAACCCGTTCATGGTCGGCGCCGTGTGCGACTGGATCCGGGCCCAGGCCCCCTCCGCCCTCTCCCCGTCCGCCCTGCGGAACGCCGTGATCCCCTCCATCGTCGAAGCCATGATCGGCCGGGCCAACCGCGTGGACCCGCGGGCCCGGGGAGTGGCCGAGGCGATCGTCGTCGCGACGACCTCCGGTGAGGCGGACCCGGCGCTCGTGGCGAGCCTCAGCGGAACCCCCCTCGAGGACACACTGGCCACCCTCGACCTCCTGGTACGGATGCGCCTCGTCACCGACGACCACACCGTGGCACTGCGCCACCCGTTGCTGAGCACCGCCCTGCTCGGCTCGATGACCGTGATGAGCTGCAACGCGGCACACCTGGCCGCCGCCTTCCTGCACCGGCGCCGCGACCCGGGCCAGCGCCCCGCCCGTCACCTCACGGCGTCGACCGTCCCCCTGGACGCCCCCTGGTCGGTGACCGAGATGATCACGGCCGCCCGGTCCCCCGCCACGACCGCACAGGACCGGGTGCGCTACCTCGAATACGCCGCCCGGACCGGAGACGAGGGGTCGTGGTCCCGCGTCGCCTCCGAGCTCGCGGCCGCCCGGATCGCCCTCGACCGGCGGACGGGCCTGCACGCAGCGGTGGAGACACTCGGCCGAACCGCCGACACGACGGTCCGCCGCCGCCTGCTCGCCCTGATCGGCGCGACGCTGTGCGAGGGCGACCGGAGCGACGACGAACGCGCCGTCCTGGAAGCGGTGCGGGTCGCCGTCACCGGAACCGAGCAGCAGGACTGGCCGCGGACCTTCCTCACCCACGGCCGCTCCATGGCACCCACACCGTCGGCCTCCGGCGACACCGTCCGCACCACTGGCGACACCGGCCGCACTCCCGTCGTCGCGGCCATGGGCGCCCTCTCCGCACACCTGCTGCACGGCAACGCGCAGACCGCGCTCACCGACGCACGCGAGGCCCTCGACCACGACCTGGACGACCTCCTGCTGCACCCCCCGGCGCTCCCCGCCGCACTCTCCGTCCTGATCGGCTCCGGCCACCACGAGGAGGCGTTCGCGCGCCGACGCGCACTCGTCGACGACCTGGACCGACTGCCCCGCTGGGTACGGGCCGAGGTCGAACTCACCGAAGCCGCCGGACACTACACCGCGGGCGACCTGTCCGCGGCACGGCACATACTCACGGACCGGCTCTCGGATCCACCCGGAACCGGCCGCGGCCGGTTCCGGAGGCGCCTCGTCGGCCTGCTGGCCAACGTCCACCTGGACCTGGGCGAACCGGACACGGCGGAGGCGCTGCTACGCCGTCACCAGCACGACGGCCACGGGCCGCCCGAGTGGTACGACGCCGACGTGCCGCTCGCCCGCGCGAGGCTGCGGGTGGCGGCCGGTGACCTGAACGACGGAGCCGAGGAGCTGAGGGGGATCGTCCGCCGCCGCGAGGCGGCGGGAGCCTCCGGGCCGGGCACATCCTGTTGGCGGAGCGAAGGGGCCCTCCTCCTGGCCAGGACCGGCGCCCGCGACGAGGCTCTGCGCGACGCCCGACGACACCTCGACTTCGCGGAGGGGACCGGCTCCCCCCTGGAACACGCGAGGGCACTACGGGTGTGGGGCACCCTCACCGGGGGGCCCACGGGGCTGGACCTGCTCACGTCGGCCACCGATCTGCTCCGCGGCAGCGGGCACGACCTCGAAACGGCGCGCACCTCAGCCGAGACCGGCACCGTGCTGACGCGGCTGGGCCGGCACACGGAAGCCGTGGCCGCCCTGAGCCGAGCAGCCGGCCTCGCGGCCGGCCAGGGCGCGCGTGACCTCGCCGACCGGGCACGCCTCCAGCTGGTCGCCCTGGAGCGACGAACCCCGCAGGACGTCTCCGTCCAGGGCATCCTCGCTCTCACCCCGCGTGAACGGGAGATCCTCATCGACGCCCTGCTGGGACAGCCCAACAAGACGATCGCCGACAACAGGCACATCACCCGCCGCACGGTGGAGCTGCACCTGTCGAGCGCCTACCGCAAACTCGGCATCTCCGGACGGGGCGAGTTCGGCAAGATCCTCGGCAGCCCCGGGAAGTGGGAGATCCTCGTCGGCGGCACCTGACCCCAGCCGCCGCCACTTCGGTACGACGCACCAACACTTCGGTGGCGGTCCGTGATGTGTCCCCACCCCCTGCGCACGACACTGTGACCACACCGACAGCCGCCCGGGCCCGGGCGCCGCCACGGCGCCCCACGGCCCCCACGTGGATGGAGATGCCCATGGCAGCACAGGACGCGCTACGAGACGACGCCGAGCGGGACCCCTTCACCGCGGTCGTGGTCCTGTCCGGGGGGATGGACTCCACGACACTGCTCGCCCACTTCGCCGCCCTGCGGTTCACGTTGGTGGCCGTGACCATGGACTACGGGCAGCGGCACCGCAAGGAGATCGACGCCGCCCGGGCAATCGCCCGCCACTACGGTGCCGAACACCACGTGCTGGAGGTCGGGGGCCTGGGGTCGCTGCTCACGGGCTCGGCACTCACCGACGACAGCGTGGACGTTCCCGACGGCCACTACGCGGAGGAGGCCATGCGCTCCACCGTCGTCCCCAACCGCAACGCCGTCCTGGCCAACCTCGCGGTGTCGGTCGCGGTGGCCCGACGGGCCGACACGGTGGCGCTCGGCATGCACGCCGGCGACCACTTCGTGTACCCCGACTGCCGGCCGGCCTTCGTCGACGCACTGCGCCACCTCGTGACGGTCGCCAACGAGGGGTTCGCCGCGCCCCGCGTCGAGGCCCCCTTCATGACGTGGTCCAAGGCCGACATCGCCCGGCACGGCGTGCGCCTGGGCGCACCGCTGGAGCGCAGCTGGTCCTGCTACAAGGGCGGTGACATCCACTGCGGAACATGCGGGACCTGCTACGAGCGGCTCGAGGCCTTCCGTGACGCCGGCCTGCCCGATCCCACCGAGTACCTGGACAGCGACACGCGCTTCGCTGCGCCCTGAGCGCTCCCCGTCACGGCGCCGCCGTGACGGGGCCGACCCTGTCGGGACCCTCGGCCGGACCAGCGGCGCCCGCGGTCCGCACCACGCACGCACCCGGTCGCCCGGCGGACCACCCGGGGTGGTCCCGCGCGACCCCGCCGGCGCCCGGTGAGCACACGACGATCCGCCGGACGAAGACCGGACAGGGAAAGCGCCAGGTCCACCGCGACGGCGCCCCGCCGTCCCGACCACCTGACGCCGTCGGCCTGGCCATCCGCCTCCGGGGGCCCGCACCGGCGCCGTGACGCGACGTGCCACGACCCGCTCGCGTCATCGGCGCCCGCCGACGGCCCACCCTCCGGAACCAGGCGTGGGTGACGGGCCCGGACACCGCTCCCACGGAGGGACCGCGGCCCGGGCGTCGGCGGCTCCGGAGCACGGGCGTCGCCCCGGCCGCCAGGTGGTCCGCGCCTGTCGAACGCCGTGTGGCCACCGGCGCGCCGGAATCTGTCACGCCGCACGTGGACCGCGTCCTGCGCGGCCACGGCCCCGAGCGGTCAACGCGCCTCAGCACCACGGTGCTGAGGCGCGCCGTGCGTCGCCCGAGGGCAGGGCCTCGTGCTGATAGTCCGGGGCCGGCCGGACGCGTGCCGCCTCCCGCCCCCGCCCGGCCCACCGCCGCCGCCGGGGACGTGTCGCAGCGGTGGAGTTTCGGTGCCCCGCACTCGCGCATGCCGGCCGGGCAGGGACGGAACCCCACGCGCCGTCGGCGTTCGCGCCGACGGACGCCCAACCCAGGACCCACGGGCACCCCGGACCGGGCGCGCCGGGGGCGCGGGGAGGAGCGGAGACCGCGAGCACCGCCCCCGCAGTCCCTTCGTTGTCCCACCGAAGATCTCTCGGTGACGTCCGTGATGCGTTCGGTGAGAGCCGCGATCATCCTCGGAGGCAGGGAGGTTCACCCATGCCCTTCGGCATCTCGAAGCAGTTCACTTTCTCGGCGAGTCACCGACTCGACGGTCTGGGCCCTGATCACAAGTGCGGCCGTCTGCACGGCCACAACTACGTCGTGGAACTGACTCTCTCGGTCGGCACGGACGCCCTGAGCGAGGTGGGGTTCGTACGGGACTACGGCGATCTGAAGGATTTCTCCCGCTGGTTGGACGCGGAGCTGGACCATCGGCACCTGAACGACATCGTTTCCTTCAACCCCACGGCGGAGAACCTGTGCCGCTGGCTGTTCGAACGGTGGGCGTCCCGCTACCCGGAACTGAGCGCGGTGCGCGTCTCGGAGACGGTCAAGACGTGGGCGGAGTACCGGCCATGAGCGCGGCTCAGGGCCTTGACCCGGAGGGAGGTGAGGCCATGGACACGCCGAGTCTCGTTGTGAACGAGATCTTCGGCCCCACCTGAACCCTTCAGGGAGAAGGGCCTTCACTGGGACGTCGTTGCGCATTCGTCCGGTTGGGCGGATGCAATCTCTCCTGTAGCTGGTGCGACACGCCCTACACCTGGGACTGGACAGGGAAGGGCGAGACCGGAATCGCCTACGACCCCAAGAAGGAACTGCGGACGATCCCCTACCCGCAGGTCCGCGACCGCCTGATCGCCTACGACGTTCCGCTGATCGTCGTGTCCGGCGGCGAACCGCTGAACCAGCAGTCCAGGCTCTACCCGTTGGTGCGGGATCTCCGCGACTCGGGACACGACATCGAGATCGAGACCAACGGAACGGTCGTGCCCGACCCCGGGCTGGCAGAGCTGGTCCGGTTCAACGTGTCACCGAAGCTGACCCACTCAGGGGACCCGGAACGAAAACGCATCGTCGGACGGGCGCTGGTGGCGCTCGCCGCCGTGCCGGGCAGCGCCTTCAAGTTCGTCTGTCGCACCGAAGCCGATCTCGACGAGGTCGGGGCGCTCGTCGAGAAGTACGACATCGGCTCCGTCTGGGTGATGCCGGAAGGGCGGACCCAGGACGCGCTGGACCGATCCCTCGACCAGTTGCGGGATCCCGTCCTGGCGCGCGGTTGGAATCTGACCACCAGACTGCACATCACCCTGTGGGGCGATCGGAGAGGCGTATGACGCTGGCAGACCTACCGCACGAGTCCACCGTCCGCGACCCGCTGGAGGCCGTGGCACGACAGCTCCTCATCGAGATCGGTGAGGACCCCGACCGCAACGGCCTCCAGGACACCCCGCGGCGCTTCGCCCGATGGTGGCGGGAGTTCAGCGACTACCAGGCCGGCCAGGTCGAGACCCACTTCCCGTTGCGCACCGACGGGCAGATCGTCATGGTCTCCGACATCACCGTGTGGTCGCTGTGTGAACACCACCTCCTGCCCTTCTCCTGTGTGCTGACCATCGCGTACAGGCCGGGCGACCATGTGCTGGGGCTGTCCAAGTTCGCGCGGATCGCCCATCGCCACGCGCACCGGCTCCAGGTCCAGGAACGCCTGGTACGCGACATCTCCGAGGAGATCTCCAAGGTGACCGAGACCGACGACGTCGCCGTCATCGGCCGTGGCGAGCACCTGTGCATGACCATGCGGGGCATCCGCACCCCCGCGCTCATGACCAGCTCGGTCTTCGACGGCATCTTCCGCGACTACGGCCCGCCCCGCGACGAGTTGATCAAGATCGCCTTCTCCCGGAGCTGACCGCCACCCGGCCCCGGAGCCGACCGACGACCGGGCCCGCCTCGTAGGCGCCGCCCACCAGGACGACGGCATCGGGGGCGCAGAGACGAACACCATCGAGGCGGGGGCGGCGGGCCGGGCCCGGCGGCCCCCGCACCCGCGCCGCGAACGCACACCACCACCGCACGGCCATCCCACGGGCCCCCGTCCGCGCCGAACACCCCCGGCGTGCGCCGCCCCGTCACCGGTGCCCCGGTGCGTGGAACCGGCCCAGGTCGACGGGCCAGGCGTCGGCGTACCCGACCCCGCGCTCGGGCTCCAGCAGCCGACCGGTCACCCCGTCGGTGCGGGAGGCGGCGAGGACGCCGTCGCGGTCCAGGGGCAGGAGCCCGCCCCGGTCCAGCCGCCACCCGCACACGCTCTTGAGGGGGACGTCGCGGCCGTTGGGCAGGGTGTGGGAGGTCCGGTCGGTGAAGGTGCGCAGCACGGCGGTTCCGGGGGTGCCGTCCAGGAGCGCCAGCCCCAGGGCGTCGACCGCCTCGGGGTGCTCGATGCTGAGCACGCCCAGGTGGCGCCGCAGGGAGGTGGAGGTGGAGGAGGTGGTGAGAAGGGTGAGGATGTGAAGGTCGCCGGGGGCGCCGTCCAGGAGGGGATCGAGGAGGGCCCGGACCTTGTGGGAGTCCATACCTACGGATTATGCGCTGTGGGAGGGGGCCGGAACCGTTCGTCCACAGGGTCGGTTCCGCCCCTCCCCACCGCTGCGAGCGCAGCCCGGGATCAGTGCCCCTGGGACACGTCCAAGGACCTGGGCGTGAGCACGAACACGACCACCGCCGCGACCAGCAGCGCCACCCCGCCGCCCAGGCTGATCTGCGTCAGCGATGCGCTGAAGGCCTCCCGTGCCCACACGGCGAGGTCGGTGGAACCGGTCTCGGAGGCGATCTCCAGGGCGCCCCCGAGCGACTCCTGCGCCGCGAGCACCGTCTGTTCGCCCAGTCCGGTGCCGGTGAGGAGGCCCACGGGCAGTTCCGCCCGGTAGATCGCCGCCGCGGCACTGCCCAGGACGGCCACCCCCAGGACGTTGCCCAGGTCGTAGGAGGTCTCCTCGATGGCGGCGGCGTTGCCCGCCTTCTCCGTCGGGGTGCTCGACATGATGACGGCCGAGGCGATGGCGAGGGATCCCGATCCGGCCCCGAGCAGGACGAGCGCGATCATGACCACCGGGTAGGACAGCGGCCCGGGCAGGGCGAACATCAGCACGAACCCCGCCGCGGCCACGACCAGCCCGCCCGAGAGGACCGTGCGGCTCCCCCAACGCTGGGCCAGCGCCGGCGCCAGAGGCGAGGCCACCGCAGCTCCCAGCGCCATCGGCAGCAGCCGCACCCCCGCCTGCAGGGGCGAGTGACCCTCCACCAGCTGGAGCCACTGGGCGACCAGGAGCAGCATCGCCGCCATCGCGAACATGGAGGCCAGCGCGGCCACGGTGCCCGCCGTGAAGGCCGGGTTGGAGAACAACCGCACCTCCAGCAGCGGATCGGGGCGCCTCAGGCAGCGCAGCACGAACCAGGCCATCACCACCGCACCCAGCACGAACGCCAGCAGCGCGGAGGGGTCGAGCACTCCGGCCTTGCTGAACTGCTTGATGCTCCACACCAGCGCGACCATGCCCACGATCGACAGGACCGTGGCGACCATGTCCCAGTTGCCCGGATGCGGGTCGCGGGCCTCCGGCAGCAGGAGCAGCCCCGCGACGAAGGACACCGCCATGAACGGCACGTTCACCAGGAACGCCGCATGCCAGGAGAAGTGCTCCAGCAGAGCCCCGCCCACGATGGGTCCCACCGCCGCGCCCAGGGACGCGATGGCCGCCCACACCCCCAGGGCGGTGGCGCGCTCACGGGGGTCGGGGAAGACGGTGCGGATCATGGACAGGGTGGCGGGCATGATCATCGCCCCGCCCACGCCCAGCAGGACCCGCACCGCGATGACGGTGCCGGGGCTGTCGGCCGCCAGCACCGCCAGCGAGGCACCGCCGAAGACCGCGAATCCGGCCAACAGGATCTTCCTGCGGCCCCAGCGGTCACTCAGGGCACTCATCGTCACCAGGAGACCGGCCAGCACCAGGGAGTACGCGTCCACGATCCACAGCTGCTGGCCGGAGGTGGGCCGCAGGTCGGCGGAGAGCGCGGGCAGGGCCACGTTCAGGATGGTCATGTCCATGACCACCACGAGCAGGCTGGTCGAGAGCACCACCAGTGCGGCCCAGCGCCGGCCGGGCGACAGCGCCCCGGACCGGGTCGTGGCGGTGGGGGAGGGATCGGTGCCCATCAGTGCTCCGTGTCGGTGGTGGCGGGACCGCCCATCAGGGAGGTGACCGCGAAGACGAGTTCGTCGGGGTCCAGGGGTTCGTCGTGCGTGAGGGCGTGCAGCATCGCCCCGTCCACGTACAGGGCCAGCGCCCGCGCGGCCCGGGGGGTGGTGTGCTCCGCCAGGATCCGCACCAGTCCTTCGAACCAGCGCAGTGTCAGCGGGCGCAGGTCGGGGCGGTGCACTCCGGCCAGGTACAGCTCGGCGTCGGCCCGGACCTGGTCCCCGTCCCGCAGGTAGTCGTGGATGAGCGCGGCGACGGCCTCCGGACGGCCCCGGCTGTCGGCGATCTGGCCGGCGAGCTCGCGCAGGGCGTCGTCGGTGTCCTGCGCCATCTGGTGCAGGGCCGCGGTGCTCAGATCGTCCAGGGTGGCGAAGTAGTAGGTGGTGGCGCCGAGCGGCACCCGGGCGCGCGCGGCGACGCCGCGGTGCGTCAGGCTGGCGGCGCCGCTCTCGGTGATCAGGGCGGCCGCGGCCTCGATGATGCTCCGGCGGCGCCCCTGCGGGTCGCGTCGGGCGCTCACCGCCGCCCCTCCCCGGGACACGGCGCGCGGCCGTTCCTCCTGCGCATACGGCTCCCCGTTCCAGGACCAGTTCTAGTACATCTGTACATGTACGAGCGTACTGGTATATCCCCCGCACCCGACGCCACGGAGGACGGGTGACCCTGCTCACCCCGCGCACCGCCGGGGCAGGGCCCGGTGGCCCCCCGCCGCCCCGACGAACGGAAGGTCACGGGGGCAGCGCCGCAACATCAGAACACCCACCCACATCCTCCAAAATTGCCTAACGCTCCCTAAACGTCTTTGAGTTGAGGGAAGTTTGGAGTACTTTCAAGACACATGTTCCGCTTGTGCATCGAGGCCCACGCCGAGACGGGCCGGGCGGACGACCCCCGAGAGGAGTGCTCGCCATGAGCACGATCTACAAGTCCGAGGCAGGAGCCGCCGAGCTGCGGAGCCGCTACCAGGAGGAGTTGCGCACCTGGCCGGTTCCCGCCGACCACCTGCGCCTGCCCACCCGCGAGGGCGAGACCTTCGTGCTCGCCTCCGGCCCTCCGGACGCGCCGCCCGTGGTCCTGCTCCACGGATCGGGGGCGAACGCGACGATGTGGCGCGAGGACACCGCCGTCTGGGCGCGGCACCTGCGCACCTACGCCGTCGACCTGGTCGGCGAACCCGGCCTGAGCGCCCCCTCCCGTCCGCCCCTGGACTCCGACGCCTACGTGCGGTGGCTGGACGAGGTCCTGGACCACCTGGGGCTGGCCGACACCGCCGTCGTCGGCATCTCCCTGGGCGGCTGGATGGCACTGGAGTACGCCACCCACCGCCCGCAGCGGGTGAGCCGCCTGGCCCTGCTGTGCCCCGGCGGCGTGGGAGCCCAGAAGACGGCGTGGCTGTTCAGGGCACTCCTGCTTCGACCCTTCGGCCGCTGGGGCGCGCGCCGCTCGGTGCGTGTGGTCACCGGTCTGGACATGCCGCTGAGCCGGCCCGTCCTCGAGCACCTCATGCTCACCTTCGCCCAGTTCCGTCCGCGCACGGAGCGGCTGCCGGTGTTCTCCGACGACGCGCTGCGCCGCCTGGCCATGCCGGTGCAGGTGACCGTCGGCGCGAGCGACGTCATGTTCGACTCCGCCGGCACAGCCGACCGCGTGCGCCGGTGCGTGCCGCACGCGACCGTGAACGTCCTGCCCGGGGTCGGGCACGCGCTCCTGGACCAGACCGAACCCGTCCTGGAGTTCCTCCGCGGCTGACCGGGCGCGGGTGACGGCGGAACCGGACCGTGCGCAGCCCGCAACGCACGGACCGGCCCGAACGCCCTTCGGTACGGTGGTAGGTTCCACCTGCCAGGAGACCGTGGTGCCCTCCGATGCGAACCCGCCTCGCGCCCGCGTCCACCCCGCGGCCCGCGAGGGCCGCTTCCGGAGAGGACCCCCGTGACCGACCGCACCGTCCCCACCGTGCTCTCCGACCTGCCCTACGCCGAGGAGCTGCGCCCCTTCGACCCCGAGCAGCTCCACCTGGACCCCCACGAGCTCGTCCACTTCGACGGTGACAGGTTCGAGGGGGTCAACCTCACCGGGGCCCGGTTCATCGAGAGCGCCTTCACCGCCACCCAGTGGGACGGCGGGGTCCTGCGCAGGTGCCGGTTCACCGACGTGTGGATGCACACCGTGCGCATGGCGGGCACCGACACCGCCGAGTGCACCTGGCTCGACAGCACCATCGTCGCCGGCATGTTCGCCGGCACCGCGTCCTTCAACTCCGAGGTGCAGCGCGTGGTGTTCTCCTCCTGCAAGCTCAACGGGGTCAACTTCCGGGCCGCGCGCCTGGTCGACGTGGTCTTCGAGGACTGCCTGCTCACCGATGTGGACTTCGGCGAGGCGTCCCTGACACGGGTCACCTTCCCCGGTTCCAGCCTGCGCGGCCTGCACCTGGCCAAGGCGAAGCTGCACGAGGTGGACCTGCGCGGGGCGACCGAGCTCGACCTCGCCTCGGGCTTCGAGTCGCTGGCCGGCGCGGTCATCGGCCGGGCCCAGCTGATCGCGATCGCCCCCGCGCTCGCCGCCAACACGGGGATCACGGTCCAGGACGGATGAGGGCCCCGTCGGAACCGCCCTGGCGGGGACACTCCCCCACACGGGGCGGTGCCCGCGAGAAACCGAACGCCTTCCCCCGAAGCCCGTTCCGATCCACGTGTACGACGAGCTCCTCGACGACCTGCCCGCACATCGCCACGTCCGCCACCGGACGTGGTGCTGATGGGCCCGCCGGCCTCGACACCACCCGCCGCGACGCCCTGCCGGGCGAGCCGGCAGGGTCCGCGCACTGGACGGGCCCACCACCGATCGGTGAGTCGGGGACCCGTGGCGCCGGACCCTGCGCCGATGTCCCTCGACCCTCCGATTCGTCACGCCTCGGTTCGGGTTTCACACAGGTGTCAGGTCGGCCCCGGTCCGTCGGCGAACCTGGCCGCCTGCATGCGCTGTGCGGCTGAGGCCGCGTCGCCGACCGCCTCCCAGTCCTTGGGCCGGCACCCCTGGAGGATGCGCTGGACCGGCACCCATCCGGCCCAGCGCGGGGAATCCCAGCCCGGAGGCGCCGCCAGGTCCGGGATCTCCAGATAGTGGTCGACCCGGACCCGGTCCCAGGCGTGGACGATCTGACCGTCGCCGACGCACAGCCCCACGTGGCCCCAGTTCTGTCGCCGGCCGAACAACTCCCCGGTGCTGTCGTAGAAGGCGAAGGCGCCGGCCGGCGGCGCCCCGGTGTTGTCCTGCGCCGCATAGATCCCCGCGGACTCGCCGGCGAAGTCGCCACCGAAGATCTCCACGTGGTTGGACCGTTCGTAGGCGTCCTCCACGAAGGCGAGGCACCGTGAGGTGTAGGCGGTCGACCCGAGATACTGCCGTGCCCATGCGATGGCGCTGTCGGCACAGACCTGCCAGTCGTGTTCCATGGTTCCCCTGACTGAGCGAACAGGCGGTTTCGCAACATCCTGCACGCCCGGGACGGGACCCACCACTGAATTCTGCAGCGATCCTCCTCGGCACGGGGGCGCGGTCGCCAGGGCCTTGCCGCCGGGGACGGACGCAGCCACCCTGAGGGTGCGCATTCGCGCCTTCGCCGACACAGAACGGAGCCGGGGGGCGAACCAGGTAAGCCTGAAAGGGTCAGCGGTCGGCTGACCGCGGCTGCGGTCGGGGGCAGATGCTGATCATGAGCCGATGGCCGCTGAGGAGGACTCCTCAGACGCGGTAGCCGGACCACCCGTGGGGTGCTGGGACGGTCATCACCGCCTGCTCGGCCGGCACCGCCTCCTCCACCCGCAGGAGCACCCGCAGTCC
Source organism: Nocardiopsis codii (assembly GCF_036327455.1). Lineage (NCBI taxonomy): Bacteria > Bacillati > Actinomycetota > Actinomycetes > Streptosporangiales > Nocardiopsidaceae > Nocardiopsis > Nocardiopsis codii. The sequence continues at coordinate 235,590 of NZ_JAUZMY010000005.1, forward strand.
GGCGCCGTCCTCGATGTTCTCCCTCACGCGGCCCCCTTCCCCCGAGGCTACGACGAGGGGAAAAGCAACCGGCGATTGGCTGCACCGGGCCCTGGCCCCTTACCCAGGGCGGGTGGAACAGCGCGGGAAGGCCGGTGCCCCGACCCTGGCGAGCACTCGTGCCGTGCACAGGCCGCCCTCCGCACCCCCGGACGCCTCCTGGTACAGTGGCGCACATTCGAGGTCCTGTGACGTGCGAAGGAGGTGCCGCCCATGATCCGGTTCGTGTCCACGATCCCCGGTTTCGCGGTCTCCCCCTCTCCCGTCGCCCCGATCGACGAAGCGCCGTTCCGGGCCCTGCCCGCCTTCGCTTCCACCGGCCGCCTGCGTTTCGCCGAGCGGCAGCGGATCCTGGTCCGCAACCCCCGGCCTCTGGGCACCAACGGCTACTCCACCTCGTGGGGCACCAACGCCCACGGTGAGCTGAGCTCCTGCCCGCCCGGACGCGGTTGATCACTCCCTCCTTCGAGGGCTCTTTCCTCAGCGCATGACCTGTGTTGCGCCCGTGTGCGCGCAACCCGGCGCAGCCTTCGGTGTGCCCGCGTTCGTCGCGGGCCCCCGGCTTGTGTCTGCCTCCGGTCGTGCGCCTGGGCCGCTGCGCGTGCCCTGTGACATCCCCGTCCGTTGATCGCCCGCCGTGTCCTGGGACACGGCTGCCCCGGTGTGCCCTTGTGCGCCCCGGTGCGGGGCGAAAATGCCCGAAAGGCCGGCGGCTTGCTGCTGCTCCTTCTTCTCGCCGTACTCACCGTCATCACGTTGACCGTTCCCCTCATCGACCGTCTCCCGGGGCGCTGGACCGGGTGGGTCCTGGCCGCGGTGCTCGCCTTGGCGGCCGTCCCCGTGCTGGCTCTGGGCCCAGCTCTGTGGGCAGGGAACGCGCCGATCGAGGCGTCCGCGCCCTGGATGCCCTCCCTCGGAGTGGGGCTGTCCCTGCGCATGGACGGCCTGGCCTGGCTGTTCTGTGCCCTGGTCCTGGGGGTGGGCGCCCTGGTGATGGCGTACTCGGCGGCCTACTTCCCACCTGGCAGACGCACCGGGTTCTACTTCCTGATGAGCGCCTTCGCCCTGGCGATGACGGGCCTGGTCCTGGCCGACGACCTCGTCGTGCTCTTCGTGTTCTGGGAACTCACCACAATCTGCTCCTTCTATCTGATCGGCCTCTCGGGCCCCGGGGCCGCCCGACCTGCGGTGCGGACCTTCCTGCTCACCGCCCTGGGCGGGCTCGCCCTGCTGACCGCGGTCGTCCTGCTGTGGGTGCGCACCGGAACCACCAGCCTCAGCCAGATCCTGGGGGACGCCTCCTGGACCCAGGACACCGCCTTCTCCACGACCGTCGCCGCCCTGGTCATTGTCGCGGTGTTCACCAAGTCGGCCCAGTTCCCCTTCCACTACTGGCTGCCCGACGCCATGGCCGCCAGCACCCCGGTCAGCGCCTACCTGCACGCCGCGGCCATGGTCAAGGCCGGCGTCTACCTGGCGATGCGCTTCACCCCGGCCTTCGCAGACAACCCCCTGTGGGGCCCGGTGCTGATCACCGCGGGCCTGACCACCGCCGTCATCGGAGCCCTGTTCGCGCTGCGGCGCCACGACCTCAAGGAGCTCACCGCCTACTCCACGGTCAGCCAACTGGGGTTCCTCATCGCCGTCATCGGCGTGGGCACCCCGCAGGCCCTGATCGCCGCGGCGGTGCACACCCTGGCCCACGCCCTGTTCAAGGCGACCCTGTTCATGGCGGTCGGCGTCATCGACCACCAGACGGGCACCCGGGACCTGCGCCGCCTGGGCGGACTGGCCCGGGCCCTGCCCGTCACGGCCACCCTCAGCGCACTGGCGGCGCTGTCCATGGCCGGGGTGGCGCCGCTGCTGGGGTTCGTCAGCAAGGAGAACGTCTTCGAGGCGCTCCTGCACATCCCGCACGCCCCCTGGGCGGGGCCGCTGGCCGCCGTCGTGGCGGTCGGGGCCGCCGCGCTGACCGTCGCCTACTCCGTCCGGTTCGTCTACGGGGCGTTCTGGGGCGGCCGGCCCGCGCGCACCGACACAGGTCGGCCCCAGGAAGCGGGCGTGCTGCTCCTGGCGGCTCCAGCCGTCACCGCCCTGTCCGGACTGGTCCTGGGCCTGGGTACGACCCTGCTGAACCCTGTGGTCGCGCGGGCCGCCGCCGACGCGACCGGGAACACGGCCGAGCCCCACCTGGCCCTGTGGCACGGACTCAACCCCGCGCTGGTCATGTCGGCGGCAGCGCTCATGATCGGCGCCCTCCTGGTCTGGCGCACCGGCGCCGGGGAGCGCCTGACCGGGCACAGCTTCCCCTCGATCCGAGGGACCGCCGCCTTCGAGCGCGTGCACGCCGCCGTGATCGCTGTCGGCTCGCGCACCGCGGATGCCACCCGCACCGACGCCCCCACACGCCACCTGGCCGTGCCCTTCCTCCTGATCATCGGATTCGCCCTGGTGGTAGGCCTCCAGGGCCTGGACCAGGGTCCACCCGCAGGGCCCACCTCACGCCCACTGGACTGGCTGCCCGTCGCGCTGGTCGCCGCTGCCGTCCTCACCGCCGTGATGACCCGGTCCAAGATGGCCGCCCTGGTGCTCGTCGGCCTGGCGGGGTTCACCACGGCCGTGTGGTTCCTCTTCCTGGGGGCCGTCGACGTGGCGCTCACCCAGCTGTTGGTGGAGATCCTGACCGTGGTGGTGGCGGTCCTGGTCCTGCGCAGGCTGCCGGACCGGTTCCACCGAGTGCGCCCCTCGCGCACCGTCGCCACCGCGACCATCGCGATCCTGACCGGCGCCGCCACCGCCGCGGGCGCCTACCTGCTCACCGGCCGCCGGGAGCCCTCACAGGTGAGCCGGCACCTGCTGGAGAACGCCCCCTCCGACACCGGTGGGACCAACGTCGTCAACACCATCCTGGTCGACTACCGGGCCCTGGACACCCTGGGCGAACTCACCGTCCTGGGCGTGGCGGGCCTGATCATCATCGCCGTCCTGCACTCGGCGGGGCTGACCGCGAACGCGGGCGAGCGGTCGGCCCTGTCGCACACCAACCCGGTCTGGGACTCCGACGCCAACACCGTCATCATGCGCACCGTCGCACGCTTCCTGGTCCCGCTGCTGGTGGTGTGGTCGCTCTACCTGCTGCTGCGCGGCCACAACGCGCCCGGCGGCGGGTTCATCGCCGGCCTGGTCGGCGGCTCGGCCTTCGCCCTGGCCTACCTGAGCGCGCCCAGCGCCTCGGTGGCCCGCATCCGACTGGCCTACCCGGCCATCATCGCCGTCGGCATCCTCACCGCCCTGGCCAGCGGGCTGCTCGGTTACGCCGACGGATCGTTCCTGCGCCCGCTGCACGCCGACATCCCCCTGCCCTGGGGCGGCTACCACCACTTCACCACCGCGCTCGTCTTCGACGTCGGCGTCTACCTGGCCGTGGTCGGCGTGATGCTGACCGCGCTCAACCAGCTGGGCCTGCCACGGCCCCGCTCCCACATGCCGGCCCCACCCCCGCCCGTCCGCGGCGATGCAGCCACCGGAGGTACCCGATGACCCTGGCCATCACCATCGGCGTCCTGACCGCCGGAGCCGTCTACCTCATCCTGCAACGCGGCATGGTCCGCATCGTCCTGGGCTTCGTCCTGCTCAGCCACGCCGTCAACCTCCTGCTGATGTCGGCCGGCGGAGTCTTCCACCGCGGGATACCGATGCTGGGCGGTGACACCGACGGCCCGTTCGCCGACCCCCTCCCGCAGGCGTTCGTGCTCACCGCGATCGTCATCGCCTTCTCCATCACCGTCTACATGCTCACCCTTGCCGCCACCGGCACCAGCGACGACACCGAGGACGCCTCATGAACCCCGTGCTGCTCCCGCTCCTGGTCGCGGCGCCCCTGGCAGGCGCCGCACTGCTGACGGTGTTCACCTCGCGCACCGCGGTCCGGACGCTGCTGCCCGCCACCGCCGCCCTGGGCCTGGTCGGCGGCCTGTCCCTGCTCGTGGCCACCGGTGGCGGCCGGATCCTGGTCCACCACGTGGGGTTGTGGCCGGCCGGGGTGTCCATCCCGCTGGCCGCCGACGCCTTCAGCGCGCTCATGGTGACCACGACCGCCCTGCTGGTGCTGGTGTGCTCGCTCTTCGCCCTGGCCACCGGCGAGGCCGAACGGCGCTACTTCGCCCCGCTGGTCCTGGTGCTCTCGGCCGGGGTGTACGGGGCGCTGCTCACCGGCGACCTGTTCAACCTGTTCGTGTTCGTCGAGGTCATGCTGCTGCCCTCCTACGGGCTGATGGCCATCACCGGCACCCTGCGCGGCCTGCGCGGCGGACGCACCTACGTCACCGTCAACCTGCTCACCTCCACCATCTTCCTGGCGGGCGTGGCCCTGGTCTACGGCACCGCCGGGACCGTGCACCTGGGCGAGCTGGCCGGCGCCGCCCAACGGTCCCCGACCGTCGCGGCCGCCATGGGGCTGGTACTGCTGGCCATGGCGATCAAGGCCGCCGTGGTCCCGGTGCACGGGTGGCTGGTGCGCACCTACACCGCGCCCTCCCCAGCGGTGACCGCCCTGTTCTCCGGGCTGCACACCAAGGTCGCCATCTACGCGATCTACCGCCTGTACGCGGTCGTCTTCGAGGGCCAGGCGTCGCTGCTGTGGATCGGCCTGGTCGTCTTCACCGCGACCATGGCCATCGGTGTGCTGGGCGCGGTCGGCGAGACCACCACCCGCGCCATCCTGGTGTTCCACATGGTCAGCCAGATCGGGTACATCCTGCTCGGGGTGGCCCTGTTCACCGAACTCGGCCTCATGGCCGGGATCTTCTACCTGGTCCACCACATGGTGGTCAAGGCCTCCCTGTTCCTGTCCACCGGGGCCGTCGAGCACGTGCACGGGACCAGCGACCTGGAGCGGCTGCGCGGAGCGGCCCGCCGTGAACCCCTGCTCGCCCTGGCCTTCCTGGGGGCGGCCCTGTCCTTGGCCGGGCTGCCGCCCTTCTCCGGGTTCGTCGCCAAACTCACCCTGGTCACCGCCGCCTTCGACACCGGCCAGTGGGCCGTCGGCGCGATCGCCGTCGCCGTCAGCCTCATCACGCTGATGTCGATGCTCAAGATCTGGGGGTCGCTCTTCTGGGGCCGCCCGCCCGAACCCGGACCGGACACCGGGGGCGGCGGGACGGCCACTGTCGTGCGCACCGCCGCTCCCAAGGCGCGGATCGCGCTGGTACTGCCCGCAGCGGCCCTGACCGCCCTCACACTCTGCGTCGGCCTGGGCTCCCAGATCCTGCTCGAGCTGTCTGCCCAGGCAGCGGCCCACCTTGTGGACACCTCCACCTACGTCGAGGCGGTGACGAACCGATGACCCCTCCGCTGCGCAAGATCGTGCGCATCGTGTGGTTCCCCTTCTTCTACGGGGCCAAGGTGGTGGGCTCTTCCCTCCAGGTGGCGCGGGACATCCTCACCCCCGGCAGCGCCGCCTCGCCCGCGTTCATCGAGGTCGCGTTGAACTCCCGGACGGATGTGGAGATCACCTCGATCGCGAACATGGTCTCCCTCACGCCCGGGACGGTCACCGTTGCCGTGCGCACCGACCCGCCCACCCTGTGGGTCCACGGCCTCTACACCGCCGACGAAGAGGCCTTCTTCGCCGACATCCACCAGATGGAGGACTACCTGCTGGACATCACCCGCCCCCACGGCGCACCGGAACGCACCGCGACCGGGGAGGTGGCCCCGTGAATCCCGTCGACATCGCCCTGCTGCTGTTGGGCGCGTCCATCGTCATCGCGGTCGGCCGCATCCTGGTCGGCCCCTCCAAAGCAGACCGGGGAGCCGGGGCCGACGTGGTCTTCTTCGGCTTCGTCGGCATCGTCGCGCTCCTGGGCCTGCGCCTGGACGCCGAGCTGGTCGTGGACGTGGTGCTCGTGTGCACTCTCGTGGGCTTCCTGGCAGCCCTGTCCCTGGCTCGTCTGGTCTCGGGAGGCAAACGATGACCCCGCTCGAAGCGATCGCCGTCACCTGCGCGGTGGCCGGAGCCGCCGTCTTCGCCGTGGGCGCCCTCGGCCTGGTGCGCCTGCGCGACTTCTACGCCCGTCTGCACGGCATCTCCATCGCGGCAGCCCTGGGCACCGCGCTGCTGCTCCTGGGGCTCCTGCTCTGGTTCCCCTCCCCGGCCAACGCCCTGAAGATCGGCCTGGCCCTGCTCGTGCAGCTCGCCACCGCGGCCGTGGGCGGCAACGCCCTGGCCCGCGCCGGATACCTGGCCCGCACACCGGTCACCGCCCGCACCCGGCGCGACGATCTGGCCGCAGCCGACCCGGAGCACCCCGAGAGCGGGCACTGACACGCTTCTGGGCCGCGGGGGGGGGGGGGACCCCCCCCCCCCACGGCGGATCTCAGGGCGTTGCGGGGACGCCTCCCGGGCCCGGCGGGGACCGGTCCACCCCCTTCCGGCCCGCTCCGCCCCGGGACGTCACGTCGAGTGTGCGTCCCACCGAGACACGGCGCTTGTTGTAGATGTCGAACGCCACCGCGAGCAGCAGCACCAGTCCCTTGATGAGCTGCTGCCAGTCCACGCCCAGCCCGATCAGCGACATGCCGTTGTTGAGCACGCCCATGACCAGGGCTCCGACGACGGCCCCGACGACGGTTCCCACGCCGCCGGCGGCGGACGCGCCGCCGATGAAGGCCGCGGCGATCGCGTCCAGCTCGAACATGGTCCCCGCTCCCGGGGTGGCCGCGTTGAGCCGGCCCGTGAACACGAGCCCGGCCAGCGCGGAGAGCACGCCCATGTTGACGAACACCCAGAACGTGGTGCGGCGCGTCCTGATCCCCGACAGCGCGGCGGCCTGCTCGCTGCCGCCGACGGCGTACACGCGCCGACCGGCGGTCGTGGAGCGCATGACGAAGGAGTAGCCCGCGATGAGCGCGACCAGCAGCAGCCCCACGAGGGGCAGACCGTTGTACTGGGCCAGCACGTAGGCGAACACCATGATGACCGCGACGGTGACCGCCGAGGCCAGCACCGTGACCGCCGCCGGCGGCGCGGGCAGCTCGTGCCTGAGGTCGCGCGCCCGCGAACGCCACTGGATCCACACGACGGCCGCGGCCCCCGCCGCGCCCAGCAGCAGCGTCGGCGCGTGCAGGCCCAGGATCTCCACGTCCGGCAGGAACCCGCTGGCCATGTTCCGCAGGGAGGTGGGCAGCGGGGCGATGGACTCGCCGCCGAGCACGGCCAGGGTGGCGCCCCGGAAGACGAGCATCCCGGCGAGCGTGACGATGAACGCGGGTACGCGCACGTACGCGACCCAGAACCCCTGCCAGGCGCCGATGAGGGCGCCCAGGAGCAGGGCCAGGGGGACGACCACGGGCGTGGGCAGCCCCCACGACGTGAGCATGATGGCGGAGACCGCCCCCGTGAACGCCACCACCGAGCCGACCGACAGGTCGATGTGCCCGGTGACGATCACCAGCATCATCCCGATCGCGAGGATCAGGATGTAGGAGTTCTGCATGATCAGGTTGGTGACGTTGAGGGGCGTCAGCAGCAGCCCCCCGGTGAGGATCTGGAACAGCACGATGATCGCCACCAGGGCGATGGCCATGCCGTACTGCCGCGCGTTCGCGCGCACCAGGGACGCGACGAGTGTCACCGGGCGGATGGTCATCGTGGTCTCCTCGTGTCGGGCCGGTCCTGTTCGCCGGTCCGTGTCATGAGTCTCATGAGGGTCTCCTGGTCGGCCTCCTCACCCGGCACCTCGCCCGTGATCCGCCCCTCGCACAGGGTGAGGATCCGGTCGCACATGCCGAGGAGCTCGGGGAGCTCCGAGGAGATGAACAGCACGCACGCGCCCTCGGCGGCGAGCTTGCGCACGATCAGGTAGATCTCGTACTTGGCCCCGACGTCGATGCCCCGGGTGGGCTCGTCGAGGATGAGCAGCTCGGGTCGTGTGAACAGCCACTTGCCGAGCACGACCTTCTGCTGGTTGCCGCCGCTGAGGGTGCGCACGGCCTGGGTGGTGCCGTGGCTGCGGACGCGCATCCGTTCGCTCATGCGCGCGGCCTCCACCGCCTCCAGCCCGGGGTCGAGGACCCCCCGGGTGGCGACCCGGCCCAGGGCCGCCATGGTGGTGTTGTGGCGGATGTCGTCGTCCAGGATGAGCCCGAGGGTCTTGCGGTCCTCGGGGACGTAGGCGACGCCGCCGCGGATCGCGGCGGCCACGGTGCCGGTGTCCAACTCCTCTCCGTCCTTGGACAGGCTCCCCCGCACCCGGCGCCCGTAGGAGCGGCCGAACAGGTTCATGGCGAACTCCGTGCGCCCCGCACCCATGAGCCCGGCCAGGCCGACGACCTCCCCGCGCCGCACGGTGAGGTCGACCCCGTCGACCATGAGCCGCCCCGGCTGGGTCGGGTGCGCCACCGTCCAGTCGCGGACCGCGAAGCGCGTCTCGCCGATGTCGCCGAACCGTTCCGGGTAGCGCTGGTCCAGGTCGCGGCCGACCATCCCCCGGATGATGCGGTCCTCGTCGACGGAGGGTGTTCCGTCGGCGTGCCGCTCCACGGCCAGGGTCTCGACGGCGCGGCCGTCCCGCAGGATGGTGATCTCGTCGCTGACCCGGACGACCTCGCCGAGCTTGTGCGAGATGAGGATGCAGGTCACCCCCTCGTCCCGGAGTCCGAGGAGCAGGTCGAGGAGCCGGTCGCTCTCCACCTCGGTCAGGGCGGAGGTGGGCTCGTCCAGGATGAGCAGCCGCACCCGTTTGGCGAGCGCCTTGGCGATCTCCACGAGCTGCTGCGCGCCGACGCTGAGGGCCGACACCGGTGTGGTGGGCGCCTCGTCCAGGCCGACGCGCCGCAGGAGTGCGCGCGCCTCCGCGTGGGTGGCGCCCCAGTCGACGATCCCCCGGCGTGCCCTCTCGTGCCCGAGGAAGATGTTCTCGCCGACCGACAGCTGCGGGACGAGCGCCAGTTCCTGGTGGATGATGGCGATCCCGGCGCGCTCGCTGTCGGCGACCCCCGCGAAGGCGCAGGGGTCGCCGTCGACGAGGATCTCCCCGTCGTAGGAGCCCGCCGGGTGGACCCCGCTGAGCACCTTCATCAGCGTGGACTTCCCGGCGCCGTTCTCCCCCATGAGCGCGTGGACGCTCCCGTGGGCGACGCTCAGCGACACGCCGTCCAGGGCGCGCACGCCGGGGAACTCCTTGCGGATGCCGCTCATCAGCAGCAGAGGGCCGCCGTGGGGGTCCGGTCGTGTCTCCGTCTCGCTCATTCGAGGTCGGACTCCTCGTAGTAACCGCTCCCGACCAGTTCCTCCTGGTAGTTGTCGATGTCCACGGAGACGGGCTCGAGCAGGTAGGCGGGGACCACCTTGACCCCGTTGTCGTAGGTCTCGGTGTCGTTGACCTCGACGTCCTCCTCGGCGAGGAGGGACTCGACCATGTCGACGGTCTGGGCGGCCAGGGCGCGGGTGTCCTTGAAGACCGTCTGGGTCTGCTCGCCCGCGATGATCGACTTGACCGAGGAGACCTCGGCGTCCTGGCCGGTGATGACGGGCAGCGGCCTGTCCCCGGTCCCGTAGCCGACCGCCCTCAGGGACTCGATCACGCCGAGGCTGATGCCGTCGAAGGGGGACAGGACGGCGTCCACCTCCTCGTCGGAGTAGTGGGCGCTGAGGAGGTTGTCCATCCGCGCCTGGGCGATGGCGCCGTCCCAGCGCTGGGTGGAGATCTGGCCCATGGAGGTCTGGCCGCTGCGGACGACCAGGGACTCGTCGTCGATGTAGGGCTGGAGGACGGACATCGCGCCGTCGTTGAAGAAGTAGGCGTTGTTGTCGTCGGGCGCTCCGCCGAACAGCTCGATGTCGAAGGGCCCGTCCTCGTTCTCCAGGTCGAGGGCGTCGACGATGTAGTCCCCCTGGAGCTCTCCGACCCGGAGGTTGTCGAAGGTGGCGTAGTAGTCGACGTGCTCGCTGTCGAGGATGAGGCGGTCGTAGGCGATCACGGGGATGTCGTTGTCGGCCGCCATGTCGAGGACGTCGCCCAGGGCCGCACCGTCGATCGCGGCGATGACCAGGACGTCGACGCCGCGGGTGATCATGTTCTCGATCTGGGAGATCTGGTCCTGGACCACGTCCTCGGCGAACTGGAGGTCGGTGCCGAAGCCGCGCTCCTCGAACTCCTCGACCATGTTGGCGCCGTCGGCGATCCAGCGCTCCGACGACTGGGTGGGCATGGAGATGCCGACGGTGCCGGCCTCCCCCTCGGGGCGGGCGGCGTCTCCGACACCGCTGCAGGCGGTGAGCATGAGCGTCGCCCCCAGGAATGCCAGGGCCGGGACGGCCTTCGGGTGGTAGCGCATGTGTTGGTTCCTCTTCCTTCCGGTGGGGGTGGCCGTCGTTCAGCGGCGGCCGGTGGACAGGGGGACCACGGACCAGGAGACGGGGGGCAGGGTGAGCCCGAGCCGTCCGTCCTCCAGACGGGTGTCCTCGTTGGGAGTGGGCGCGACCCGGTCGGGGCCGGCCGTGCTGTCGGTGGCGCGGACGTCGGCGTCGGCGACGTCGTACCGGTCCTCGATGACGGGGGACGCGACCCTCCAGTCGTCGGTGGGCTGGCCCTGGGCCAGTGCCTGGTGGCGGCTGAGGTGCCAGACGTTCCACTCGTCGGAGGAGAGCCGGACGCGCTTCCTGTCGCGCAGCCGGGCGTCGGCGGTGGAGGCGACCGGCTCCAGCTCGAAGTCGTCCCCGCCGATGACGAGGTCGCCGTCCTGCTGGCGGTAGGGGGCCCAGAAGTTGGGCCGGGGCGCCCAGGTGTCGACCGACAGCCCGTACTCCCCGGTGGCGCCCCGGATCTCGCGGAACAGGTCGAGGTGGCCGTCCAGCCGGGAGACCTAGGCGAGGGCCCCGGCGGCGAAGGCCCGGCGGCCGGGGCCGCGCGGGGTGGAGGGGTCGGGGGGTGAGGGGGGTTCGGGGGGTCGGACGCGCACGGTGTTCTCCTTGCGCCGGGGGGTGGGGAGGGCACGGGGCCCTCCCCGGGAGGCGGGCGCCGGGGCGCCCGGGGTCCGGGGGTCAGACCCGGACGTACTCGATGCCGGCGAGCGAGCAGAGGACCCGCCAGTCCTCGGCCCTCGCACCGGTGTTCATGACCATGTGGTGGGTGCCGCCGGACCGGAGCCAGGCGTCCATGCAGGCCCGCACACCCGACTCCGGGCGGAACTGGCCGTAGGGCATCTCCAGCGACGGCAGTTCGGGGGCGTCGATCACCTCTCCCTCGGCGACCACCAGGCGGAAGTCCTCACCGCCGAGGAAGACCAGGGAGGCGAGGGTCGCGGGTCCCGGCCGGTAGCGGAAGACGATGGTCGGCGGGTCGTCCAGGCCTCCGATCCCCAGGGGGCGCTTGATCAGCCGGACGGGCTCGTCGCCGCGCGCGACCCGCCAGTTCCCCTCCCCCATGTGGCTCATGAGGATGGAGTCGCTGGGGAAGTCCATGGCGTACATCTCGGTGAAGTGGCCGTCCCCGGCGAGCTGGTGCCCGGCGTAGACGATCGACGCCGCCAGCACGTCTCCCTCGCCGGCGAACCCGTACCCCTTGGCCATCAGGGTGGAGGCGGCGGCCATGGGGAGCCGTGCGAAGCGGCCGTCCTCGCCGATGGCGTCGAAGTGGGTGGAGTAGGCGCCCGCCCCCCGCTCCTCCAGCAGCCGCTCGATGCCCAGCTGCATACGGGCGTGGTCCTCGCGCTCCTCCTTAGAGAGGCGCCCGTCGACCGCGAAGGCCCCGTCCTCCCAGGACATGAGCTCCGCGACCTGCTCCTCGGGCAGTTCGGCCATCGTCCGGTGCAGGGAGCCCGGGGCGATGACCTCGACCTCGGGGCCGAGCTTGCGCAGCAGCGAGCTCTCGTCCACCCGGGCGTCGCCCATGCCGTTCATGGGGTACCCGAACACGCCGACCCGGAGCCCGCGCAGGGCGGTGACCGCGCGGGCCGCCCTGGCCCAGCGGTCGATCCTCTCCGCGAACGCGGGGCTCTGCCACTCACCGGTGACGACCTCGAACGGGAGTCCGGCCCGGACCATCGCGTTGGCGGTGTCCTGGGCGCCGTGGATGCCCTGGTTGTAGGTCATGTCGTCCATGTCCCAGGACGGGGAGACCGCGGGGTCCGGCTGGATGTTGGCCAGGGCGACGGGCAGCCGCGCCTGGCTGAACAGGCGGGTGACCCGCAGCGAGGGTCCGTAGGTGAGCATGACGACGAGGACCCCGTCGAGGTCGGCGTCCTCGAACCCGCGCATGGCGCGTTCCGCGTCGTCGCGACCGCGGACCGGGGGGACCACGGTCCACTCGGCGACCTCGGAGAGCGTCTCGGCGACCCGGGCGGCGTACGCGGCCTGGTGCTCGGTGATGCCGGGGATCATGTCGTCGTAGAGCGGCTGCATGATGCCGAGGAGGCCGATGCGGGGCAGGCGGGTTCCGACGGGCGCGTGTTCGGTGGCCGGGGGCGTGGGGAGGGGCACGATCGTTCCTTACTGGCCGTAGACGTTCTGGTACCGGTCGTGGAGCGCGTCGATGTGCTCCTGGGGCAGGCGTTCGAGGGGCCCGCCCTGGCGGGCGATGTGGACGGTGCGCGCCACGTCCTCGCACATCACCGCGGCCTTGACGGCGGCGCGGGCGGAGGCTCCGACCGTGAAGACGCCGTGTCCCCGCATGAGGACGGCCGGGGAGCGGTGGCCGTCGAGGGTGGCGACCACTCCCCTGCCGATGTCGTCTCCGCCGATGAGGGCGAACGGCCCCACGGGGATGTCGCCGCCGAACTCGTCGGCCATCGCCGTGATGACGCACGGGATGGCCTCGCCCCGCGCGGCCCAGGCCGTCGCGTAGGGGCTGTGGGTGTGCGCGACGCCGCCGACGTCGGGGCGCGCCCGGTAGACGTGCGCGTGGGAGGAGGTGTCGCTGGAGGGGGCGCGGCGCCCCTCGACCACCCGACCGTCCAGGTCGCAGACGACCATGTCGGCGGGGGCCAGGTCGTCGTAGGACACACCGCTGGGCTTGATCACCATGAGGTCGGCGCCGGGAACGCGGGCGGAGACGTTGCCGCTGGTCCAGGTGACCAGGTTCCAGCGGGGCAGGTCGGCGTGCAGGTCGCACAGGTGCTCGCGCAGGCGTTCCACCTCCGCCCGGTGCTCCTCGGGGACGGCCCGGGCCGTGTCGGCGGTCATCGTGTTCCCTCCTCGGTGCCGGTCCCGGCGGTGGCCAGGGTGGCGTTGCGGATGGCCCGGAGGCGGCGCAGGCTCTGGCTGCCGCCCCGGCCGAAGTGGTCGTGGAGCTCGGTGTAGAGCGCAAAGAGCTCGTCGTAGGCCGCCGCCCTCCCGGGGTCGGGGTTGACGGTCTCGTCGCGGACCCGCCCCATGGCGGCCGAGGCGGCGTGGATGTCGGGGTGGGCCCCGGCGGCGACGGCCGCGTGGATGGCGGCCCCGACGGCGCAGCTGTACTCGGAGGCGACCAGGCGGATCGGACGGTCGAGCACGTCGGCGTAGACCTGGAGCACGAACGGGTTGCGGACCATGCCGCCTCCGACCGTGAAGTCGGTGACCGGGACCCCGGCCGACTCGAAGGCCTCGACGATCGTGCGCGTGCCGAACGCCGTGGCCTCGACCAGGGCGCGGTAGACCTCCTCCGGCCTGGTGGCCAGTGTCAGGCCGACGAGCACGCCCGACAGGTCGTGGTCGACCAGGACCGACCGGTTCCCGCTGTGCCAGTCCAGGGCGACGAGGCCGTGTTCCCCGACCTGCGCCTCCGAGGCCTTGGCGGAGAGCAGGTCGTGGACGGACAGGCCGCGTTCGCGGGCCTCCTCGTGGTAGGCGGGGGGCACGTAGGAGTCGGCGAACCAGGCGAAGATGTCGCCGACGCCGCTCTGTCCCGCCTCGTAGCCCCACGCCCCGGGGGTGATGCCGCCGAGGGCCAGCCCGCACATGCCGGGGACCTCGGCGAGGACGTCGGAGTTCATGACGTGGCAGGTGCTGGTGCCCATGATGGCGAGCATCCGGCCGTTGCCGGTGGTTCGGGCGGTGGCGGCGGTGACGTGTGCGTCGATGTTGCCGACCGCGACGGGCAGTCCCTCGGGCAGACCGGTCAGGGCCGCGGCCCCGGCGGTGAGGCCGCCGGCGCGCTCGCCCAGCTGGGAGAGGGGGTGGGCGAGCTTGTCCTCCGCGAAGGTCGCGAAGCGGGGGTCGAGTGCGGCCAGGAAGTCCGCGGAGGGCCAGGCCCCGTCCTGGTGGATGCCCTTGTAACCGGCGGTGGCGACGTTGCGGGTCTCGCGTCCGCACAGTTCCCAGACGATCCAGTCGGCGGCCTCGATCCAGCGGTCGGCGCGCTCGTACGCCTCGGGGTCCTCGCGGAGGACCTGGAGTGCCTTGGCGAACTGCCACTCGGAGGAGATCCGCCCGCCGTAGCGGGCCAGCCACGTCTCGTCCCGCTTGGCCGCGAGGGCGTTGATCTCGTCGGCCTCGGGCTGGGCGGCGTGGTGGCGCCACAGTTTGGGCCACGCGTGCGGGCGTCCGGCGAACTCCGGGAGCTCGCACAGCGGGGTGCCGTCCGCGGTCACGGGCAGGACCGTGCAGGAGGTGAAGTCGGTGCCGACGCCGATCACCTGTGCGGGGGTGGCGCCGGAGGCCCGCAGGGCCTCGGGCACGGCCGTGCGCAGGACCTCGCGGTAGTCCTCGGGGCTCTGGAGGGCGGTCTCCGGGGCCAGGGGTTCGGAGGAGCCGGGCAGGTGCGCCGTGATGACGCCGTGCCGGTAGGTGTGGGCGGCGGAGCCGAGTTCGGCCCCGTCCGCGGCGCGGACGACGACGGCGCGGCCGGAGAGGGTACCGAAGTCGATCCCGATGACGACCGCGTCCGGCGGCAGGTGGTTGTTAGCGTTAACATCCTTGCGCACAGGGGGTTCCTTCCATGGGGGGAGGCGCGTGGGTCGCGGGGTCAGGGGGGCGGCGGCCCGCTGCTGCCCCGGTGCCTCAGCTCCGCCGGAACGACTCTCCGCGCGGCCCCGGCGGGGTCGGCCGGGCCGTCGCGGCCCGTCCCGATCTCACCGAGGAGCAGGGCCAGGCTCTCCCGGCCGACCTGGGCGAAGTCCTGGTACACGGTGGTCAGGGACGGGGTGAGGTACTCCGCCTCGGGGATGTCGTCGAAGCCGACCACGCTGACGTCGCCGGGGACGCTCAGGCCGGCCTCGTGCAGGGCGCGCAGCACCCCTATGGCCATCTGGTCGTTGCCTACGAAGATCGCCGTCACCCGCTCCCCCGCGGCCCGCCGGGCCACCAGGGCGCGGCCGAGCTCGTAGCCGGACCGGGGACTCCAGTCCCCCTGGAGCGGTGCCGGGACCGGCGCCCCGGCCTCCTCCAGGGTCCGGCGCCATCCGACGGCGCGCGCCGCGGACTCCAGCCAGAGCGGGTCGCCCTCGATGTGGTGCACCGTGTGGTGCCCCAGTTCGAGGAGGTGGCGGACGGCGTCCTCGGCGCCCTGGACCTGGTCGACGCAGACGACGGGGAGGCCGGAGCCCTCGCCGCCCTCGACCGCGACCAGCGGCAGCGGCCCCGGCAGCGCGGCGAGGGCGTCGACCAGGCTCCGCTGCGGGGCGATGGCGATGCAGCCCTCGACCGACTGCTGGATCAGGAAGTCGGCGGCGGCGACGACGCCGGTCGGCGACACGTCGTCGAGGCTGACCATGCTCAGGAAGTAGCCCGCCTCGCGCGCCGCGCGCTCGATCCCCGCCAGGGTCTGCGCCGGGCCGAAGAGCGTGGTGTCGAAGGCGATGACGCCGAGCACGTTGGTGCGGCGGGTGACCAGGGCGCGCGCCGTGGAGTTGCGGTGGTAGCCCAGCTCGTCGATCGCCCGCTGCACCCGCAGGACGGTCTCCTCGCGGACGTTGGGGTGACCGTTGATGACGCGGGACACGGTCTGGTGGGAGACGCCGGCCAGCCGGGCGACGTCGGCCATGACGGGGGTGCGGCCCACGGGTGGGTTCACCTGAACGACACCTCCGGGTATGTCAGGGGAAATGTGACGCGGACAACATTGTTAGCGTTAACATACGAGGCGTCAACCCCCCTGCCCGAACGAATCGACGGCGCGGGACCCGCTCCCCGGCGCCGACCGCCGGGGCCCCCTCAGCCCACCAGGCGGGAGTGCAGGGCCATGGCGGAGGTGTCGGTGAGCGAGGCCACCTGGTCGACGACCACGCGCAGCGCGGCCGTCTCGTCGGCCGCCTCGGAGAAGGCGGCGCGGAACTGCGGGTCGAGGCCGTCGGGGGCGCTCTTCCAGAGGGCTCCGACGAGTTCGGTGATGAGGCGGCGCTCCTCGGCCTGGTAGGCGATGGCCTCGACACGCGACATCACGAAGTGGACCGCGACCGCCTTGAGCAGGGCGCACTCCAGCAGGGCCCTGCGGGGCACGACCAGGTCGGCGCCGTAGCGCGTGAGCCTCCCCTCGCCGTGCGCGGCGCGGGTCGCGTGCTCGGCCGCCCGGCAGAAGCGGCCGATGAGTTCGCTGGTGAGGTTCTTGAGGGCGGCGAGCGAGGCGAGGTCCCCCGTGAACTCGCTCGGCCACACGGGCGCGGCGAGCAGGTCGGCGAGCACCTGGTGCAGCTCGGCGGCCTCGGCGTCGCAGTAGTAGGCGGCGGCGATCCGGACGATCTCCGCGCGTTCGGCCGTGCCGTGCAGCGCGGCCATGTCGACGAGCCCGGCGTGCAGGGCGTCCTCGACGTCGTGGACGGAGTAGGCGACGTCGTCGGCCCAGTCCATGACCTGCGCCTCGAAGCAGGTGCGGCCGGGCGGCGCCCCCTGGCGCAGCCAGGCGAAGGCCTCCGTGTCGTCGGGGTAGCAGTTGAACTTGTGGGTGTCGGGGCCCTCGCCCCGGAGCCACGGGTACTTGACCGTGGCGTCCAGGGTGGCGCGGGTGAGGTTGAGCCCCGCACTGAGCCCGTCGGGGTCGATGACCTTGCCCTCCAGCCGGATGAGCAGGCGCAGGCTCTGGGCGTTGCCCTCGAACCCGCCGCAGGCGGCCGCCGCCTCGTCCAGGGCGCGTTCGCCGTTGTGCCCGAACGGCGGGTGCCCGAGGTCGTGGGAGAGGCACGCCGCCTCGACCAGGTCCGGGTCGCAGCCCAGGGCCTGGCCGAGCTCGCGGCCGATCTGCGCGCACTCCAGGGAGTGGGTGAGGCGGGTGCGCGGGAAGTCGCTCACCCCGGGCTGGACCACCTGGGTCTTGGCGGCCAGGCGCCGCAGGGCCGCGCTGTGCAGCACCCTGGCCCGGTCGCGCTCGAAGGGGCCGCGAGCCCGGTTCTTACGGTTCTCGCGTGCCTTGCGCTCGGTGTCCGCCGACGTGTAGCCGTCGGCTCCGCCCTCGTCGCGGGAGTGGTTCGTCATCGTGTGCGACCCTACTTCCGAGCAGGGACCAAACACGCCTTCCGCGCTGGTCAGGCAGCGTTGACGCGAATGTCGCTGCTGTCGTTGAAGATCCAGTAGTACCAGAGCGACGCGGTTTCCCTGGTGATGTACCAGAG
Source organism: Nocardiopsis codii (assembly GCF_036327455.1). NCBI lineage: Bacteria > Bacillati > Actinomycetota > Actinomycetes > Streptosporangiales > Nocardiopsidaceae > Nocardiopsis > Nocardiopsis codii. Next base: position 253,149 of record NZ_JAUZMY010000005.1, read on the forward strand.
CTGGGTGCGCCGCTCGATCACGGCCGGCCCGGACCGCGAGGGCGAGGTGCCCGCCTCGATCCCGTGGTCGGCGGCCATCCGCTTGGAGCGCAGGCTGTGCCACGGGTCGGAGACGAGGACGGCGGTCTCCCAGGCGCGGTCCTCGAACACCAGGGAGACGGCGCTGATGCTCTGGAGGGTGTCCCGCCCCTCCTCCACGGCGATGATCTGGTCCGCGGGGATGCCGACCTCGACCAGCCAGTTCCTGCCCGCTGCCGCCTCCGTGAAGTTGTCGCCGGGCTGCTTGCCGCCGACGGTGATGATGACCGGGGCGACGCCCTCGAGGAAGAGGACCTGGGCGTGCCTCAGACGCGCCTCGAACACGGGCGAGGGGACGCCGTTGTACTGGCTGGCTCCGAGCACGACGATGGCGTCGGAGGCGACGCGGTCGTCCTGGCGGGCCGTGTACCAGACCCAGCCCCAGGTACCCGGCGGAATCGCCAGCGCCACCAGCAGCAGGAGCGTGACGACCCAGCGGACGCGGATGCGCCGCGGCTTGCGGCGGCGCGGCCGGGGCGGCGGGCGCTCGGAGCGTCTGCGGCGGGGCGGGGGCTCGTCGTCGAAGGGTTCGCCGCCGAAGGGATCCGTGTCGAAGGGCCCGTCGTCGAACGGCTCCGGGTCGGAGGCGCGCGGCGCGGGGTTCCGGGGCTGCGGGCGGTCCCGGACGAAGCGGCGGGTGAAGGCGGTCCCGGCGGAGGCGTCCTCGGCCGGCTCCGCGGAGAGGTCGTCGGGGGCATGGGCGGGGCGGTCGAACTCGCGGGTGCCGGAGTCCCCGTAGGCGTTCCCGGGGGCGGCGCCGTCGGTCCGCGCGAACTCGCGGGTGCCGGAGTCGCCGGACGAGCCGGGCCCCGTCCTGGAGAACTCGCGGGTGGCCGTGTCGTCGGCACCGCCGACGCGTTCGCGCACACCCTCCGCCGGAGGGATCGCGGTGAAGCTGTCACGGGAGAAGACCCTGGTCGACTCGTCGTCTGAGGAGGAGGCCGTGACCGGCTCCTCCCACGGCTCGTCGCCGCGGCCGTCGTTCGCCGTTCGCACCGGCTCACCTCCGCACAACTTCGCTGATCGGGATCCTGCTACCCGCTGGGACGGCCCGCGCCGACCGGCGGTTCGCGGCGGCGTGGGTCCGAGTGCGGGAGCGGGGGTGGTGTCGGCGCGTCCTGCTTCCGTGTGTGGGGTGGAAGCGGGGGGACGACGGCCTTACCGGCGGCCAGAATACATCACGAAGAGGTCACAACGAGCGCATCGGGACCTGACCGTCGGCCGGGTCGAGTCTAGGGCGTTTTCTGTGGATGACGGCCCTCGCGGAAGGGCGCCCGACGAGCGGGCTCCGGAGGGGCGCGGACGGCCCGGGGACGGGGCCCTCCGGGGCGCGGCGGGCCCGGTGCCGCGGCCAGT